>NZ_JBFODP010000004.1:0-164329 GCF_040908375.1 Aeromonas sp. R2-3
AAGTGTTCTAAGGCTTGTAACAGATACCAAGCGAACTACTCAAATTCAGTGATAGTGACAAGCCAAGCGCAACATCACTACTCACGTCAGCTTTCTAGATTAAAGAATTTGCCTGGCGGCAATAGCGCCGTGGAACCACCTGATCCCATGCCGAACTCAGAAGTGAAACGCGGTAGCGCCGATGGTAGTGTGGCATTCGCCATGCGAGAGTAGGACACTGCCAGGCACCCAATACAAGAAACCCCGCTCATCGAGCGGGGTTTTTTATTGGCTGCCATTCAGAAAGTCGGCTGATAATTGACCTTTTATTCTCTCTTCCCTGCCGTTTTCTCTGTTTTTCCTCCCCGATTTTCTCCGGTTATGCCATCGCCGCTGGCGGTGGTTGTCGCTATAATGGCCGCCCTCAAGCAAGGTGGTGGTATGAAAGCAGAATATCTACAGCGATTCGGGGGTATTGCCCGTCTTTATGGTCAGAGCGCGCTGCGTTCCTTTAGCCAGGCCAAGGTCTGTGTGGTGGGGATCGGCGGTGTGGGCTCCTGGGCAGCCGAGGCGCTGGCCCGTGCCGGTATCAACCAGATCACCCTGATCGACATGGACGATATCTGTATCACCAACACCAATCGCCAGATCCACGCTATGCAGGGGACGGTTGGTCGCCTCAAGACCGAGGTTATGGCCGAGCGCATTCGCGCTATCAATCCGGATTGCGACGTGATCGAGGTAGACGATTTCGTCACCGCCGACAATCTGGCCGAGCATATCAAGCGGGAGTTTGACTATGTGGTGGACGCCATCGACTCGGTCAAGGCCAAGGTGGCGCTGATTGCCTTCTGCAAGCGCAACAAAATCCCGGTGATTGTGGCGGGAGGTGCTGGCGGGCAGATGGATCCGACCCAGATCACTGTGGCGGATCTGGCCAAGACTATTCAAGACCCGTTGGCGGCCAAGGTGCGCTCCGACCTGCGCCGGTTGCACAACTTCAGCAAGAATCCGGCGCGCAAATTCGGGGTGGAGTGTGTCTTCTCAACCGAGCAGTTGAGTTATCCGGATGGCAATGGCGGTACCTGTCAGGCCAAGGCGGCCAGCGATGGCACCATGAAGATGGATTGCGCCTCCGGCTTTGGCGCTGTGACGCCGGTGACGGCAACCTTCGGGCTGGTTGCCACGTCCCGGGTATTGAAGAAAATTGCCGAGCGGGGTGCCCGCGCCGAGAAAGATGCCGGGAATGAAGAAGTAGGGTCGATTAGCGAAGCCTAATCGACCTCTGCACAAAGCGGATTAGACTGCCTGCTCCCGGATCGCCAGCACGATCGCTCTGAGCCCGTTACCTCGTGACGGGCTCAAGTGTTTCTCAAGCCCCAGTTCGCTGAAATACCCTTCCATATCAAAAGCCTGGATCGCCGTAGACGATTGGTGGTTGAGTGCCGCCAGCACGATGACGATAAGGCCACGCACGATGCGGGCATCGGAATCACAGGCAAAGTGCCAGCAGCCATCCTCGCTTTGTTCTCCCTTCAACCAGGCCTGGCTTTCACACCCCTTGAGGCGGAATTCTTCCTGCTGCCATTCGCTGGGTAGCACCGGCAACTGCTTGCCGAGCTGGATGATGAGCCGGTACTGGTTCTCCCAGCCGTGAGCGGCAGCAAACTGCTGGCGTATGCTGTCGGTGTTGGGCTCAAGGCCAATCTGGGTATAGCTTGCAAGGTCACTCATTCGGTTGTCTGCCTTAGAAGAAGTCACTGAGTTTATGCAGGGCGGCCAGCAGGGCGTCGACATCATCCCGATTGTTGTAGCAGGCCAGCGAAGCACGCATCGTGCCACCGATCCCGAGCGATTCCATCAGCGGCATGGCACAGTGATGGCCGACTCGCAGGGCGATACCCTGCATGTCGAGCAGGGTGGCGGCATCCTGCGGGTGGATATCCTCGAGCAAGAAAGAGACCGCACCGGCGCGTTGGCCAGGTTCGCCGACCAGACGCAGCCCCGGCACCTGTTGCAGGCCAGCGACCAGATAGTCGGTCAGTGTCTGCTCATGGCTGGCGAGCCATTGCCGATCTTGCGCCATCACAAAGTCGATGGCGGCGGCGAGGCCGATTGCGCCAGCGATATGGGGGGTGCCCGCCTCGAATTTGAAGGGCAGGCTATTGAAGGTGGTGCCGCTGAAACTGACCCGGTCGATCATTTCACCACCTGCTTGCCAGGGCGGCATCCGCTCCAACAGCTCGGTGCGGCCCCATAACACGCCGATGCCGGTCGGGCCATAGAGTTTATGACCGGAGAAGGCGTAGAAGTCGCAACCGATGGCTTGCACATCCACCTCGAGATGAGCCACCGCCTGGGCGCCGTCGATCAGCGTCACGGCGCCAACCGCTTTGGCGGCAGCCACCATCCGGGTGACCGGATTGACAGTACCGAGGGCATTCGAGACGTGGGCCATGCTGACCAGTCGGGTGCGTGGCCCCAGCATGGCGTGATAGGCGGCCAGATCAAGATTGCCCCGCTCATCAAGGGGGATAACCCGGATGACTGCGCCGGTGCGCTGGGCGACCAGTTGCCACGGGACAATATTGGCGTGGTGTTCCAGCGTGCTGAGGATGATTTCATCCCCCGCCTTGAGCTCGCTCATCCCCCAGCTCTGGGCCACCAGATTGATCGCCTCTGTGGTGCCGCGGGTCCAGATCACCTCGCGAGAGTGAGGCGCATTGATAAAGCGGGCGACCGTTTCGCGGGCATCTTCGAAGGCGCGGGTCGCGCGGCCACTCAGGGCGTGGGCGGCACGGTGCACGTTGGCGTTGTCGACCCGATAGTAGTGAGCGATGGCATCCAGTACCGCTTGTGGTTTCTGGGTGGTGGCGGCGTTGTCCAGATAGACCAGAGGGTGGCCGTTTACCTCCTGCGCCAAGGCCGGAAACTGGCTGCGCAGTTGGTTGTGCTGTTGCTGATTCATGCTCCCCTCACTATCTGGAAAAAGTCATCATTTCGAAGGTCGGCCATGATCCTGAAAATAGCGCCCGAACACAAGGCGCGATAAGCCGGAATGGCGGTTGCATGCCTTGCATCAGGTACGGCTCATCGGGTGATTTCTGGTACAATGCCGCCCCTCATCATAAGCCAAGAGATCCGGCCCATGAAGCTCAACCCCAATCAGAACGAAGCGGTCAAGTATGTTTCCGGCCCTTGCCTGGTGCTGGCGGGTGCCGGGTCGGGCAAGACCCGTGTCATAACCAACAAGATTGCCTATCTGGTGCAGCAGTGCGGCTACAGTGCGCGCAACATAGCTGCGGTCACCTTTACCAACAAGGCGGCGCGGGAGATGAAGGAGCGGGTCGGCCAGACTTTGGGGCGCAAGGAGGCGCGGGGGCTGATGGTCTCCACCTTCCATACTCTGGGGCTCGAGATCATCCGCCGGGAGCACAAGAGCCTGAATCTCAAGGCCAACTTCTCCCTGTTCGACGATACCGATCAGCTGGCTCTGCTGAAAGAATTGACTGAAGACGAGCTCGACAACGACAAGGACAAGCTCTCGGCCCTTATCAGCCAAATCTCCAACTGGAAGAACGACCTTATCCTGCCAGCCCGCGCCATGCGCATCGCCCGTGGGCCGGAAGAGGTGCTGATGGCTCAGCTCTACGAGCGCTATCACCGGCAGATGGTGGCCTATAACGCGCTGGATTTTGACGACCTCATCGTGATGCCGACCCTGCTGCTCAAGAGCAATCAGGAGGTGCGTGAGCGCTGGCAGAACAAGATCCGCTATCTGCTGGTCGATGAGTACCAAGACACCAATACCAGCCAGTACGAGCTGGTGAAGCAGATCGTCGGCGAGCGGGCACGTTTTACCGTGGTAGGGGATGATGACCAGTCCATCTACTCCTGGCGCGGTGCCAAGCCGCAGAATCTGGTGCTGCTGAGTGAAGATTTCCCCAGCCTCAAGCTGATCAAGCTGGAGCAGAACTACCGCTCCAAGCGGCGGATCCTCAAGTGCGCCAACATCCTGATCGCCAACAACCCGCACGTCTATGACAAGGCGCTCTTCTCCGAATTGGATGAGGGGGTGAAGCTCAAGGTGTTGCTCGCCAAGAACGAGGAGCACGAGGCGGAGCGGATCGCCGCCGAGATGATGGGCCACAAGTTTATGAACCGCACCCGGTTCAAGGATTACGCCATCCTCTATCGGGGTAACCATCAGTCGCGCATCTTCGAGAAGGCGCTGATGACCAACCGGATTCCTTACCGTATCTCCGGCGGCACCTCGTTCTTCTCCCGCACCGAGATCAAGGACATCATGGCCTACCTCAAGCTGCTGGTGAATCCGGATGAGGACACCGCCTTCCTGAGGGTGGTCAACCTGCCGCGCCGCGAGATCGGTCCCACCACGCTGGAGAAGCTGGGCCAATACGCCAACCAGCGCGGCAAAAGTCTGTTTGCTGCCAGCTTCGAGCTGGGGCTGGAACAGCATCTCTCCGGGCGCGGACTCGTGGCCCTGCAGGCCTTCACCAACTGGCTGGTGCGCCTTGGCGATCAAGCGCTGCGTGGCAATCCGGTGGAAGCGGTGCGGGACATGATCAAGGAGATCCACTACGAAGAGTGGCTCTACGAGACCTCGCCCAGTCCGAAAGCGGCCGAGATGCGGATGCAGAACGTCTCCACCCTCTATCGCTGGATCACCGAGATGCTGGAAGGGGATGAGCTGGAGGAGTCGATGACGCTGGCTCAGGTGGTCACTCGCCTCACCCTGCGCGACATGATGGAGCGCAACGAAGGGGAGGATGATGCGGATCAGGTGCAGTTGATGACGCTGCATGCCTCAAAGGGGCTGGAGTTCCCCTATGTCTACATGGTGGGGATGGAGGAAGGCTTGCTGCCTCACCAGACCAGCATCGATGAAGATAATGTGGAGGAAGAGCGACGTCTCGCCTACGTGGGGATCACCCGGGCTCAGACCGAACTGACCTTCACCCTCTGCAAGGAGCGGCGTCAGTTTGGCGAGTCGGTACGTCCGGAGCCGAGCCGCTTCCTGCTGGAGCTGCCGCAGGATGACCTTGAATGGGAAAACCAGAAGAAGGTGACTGCCGAGGAGCGCCAGCAGAAGGGGCAGGTCGGTGTTGCCAACCTGCGGGCGTTGTTCAAGAAGGATTAACCCTAAGGATTGGCCGGGGTCAGTAGCGGCACTATGTCTGCTCCCGGCATGGGCGGAGAGATATAGCGCCCTTGCCCCATCCGGCAGCCGATATCAATCAGCTTCTGCAATTGCTGCTGGTTCTCGATCCCCTCGACTACCAGGGTGTAATCGAGATCCTGACAGATATCCCGCATGGCGCGGATCAGCGCCAAATCTTTGGGCGATTGCAGCATCCGCTGGGTAAAGCTGTCATCCACCTTGATGTAATCCACCGGGAAGTGGAACAGGGCGTTGAGAGAGGAGAAGCCAGTACCAAAATCATCGAGGCTGATCTGGATACCCTTGGCCCTCAGGTCATGCAGGGATGCCAGTGCATCGGAATCTTGTCGCGACAGCTCCCGCTCGTTGAATTCAAAAATCAGATAGCCGGGGGCGACCCCTTCCTCTTCGATAATTCCCATCAGCCGCATGATGTGGTCATGGTTGACCAGATGCTTGCCCGACAGATTGATGGCGACCTTGAACTTGCCCTGCCCGGAGATTGGCAGCCAGTTCTTCAGCTGTTGGCAGGTGTGACGCAGGATCTGGTAATCCAGCTCCAGTATCAGACCGCACTGCTCTGCCAGCGGAATAAAGTCGAACGCATCCTTCAGAATCCCCTCCTCGGTCAGCCAGCGCGCCATCACCTCCAGTCCGGTCAGGCGGCTATCCTGCAGCCGGATCACCGGCTGGAAGTAGGGGACGATACGCCCCTCCCGCAGGGCTCTGGCCAGCATCTCTTCCGGCGAATTCCAGTTCTGGTTGATGCAATCATCCGAGTAGCTGACGATGCGACTGCGACCATTGCGCTTGGCCTGATACATGGCCAGATCGGCCTGATGGAGCAGCTGGCTGATATCTGAGGTTTGCTCGGAGACGCTCGATACCCCAAGGCTGACGGTAATGCTCAACTCGTTGCCGAGTAGCCGGAACGGGTAGGAGAGACGGCTGATAATGCGGTTGAGCACCGGGCTGATGTCATCGTCGCTCTTGCTGCTGTCCAGATAGATGACAAACTCGTCGCCCCCCAGTCTGGCCACCAGATCGTTTTGCCGGATGCAGGTCTGCAGGCGTCGGCTCACCTCCTTGAGCAGCTGATCGCCAGCACTGTGGCCCAGGGTGTCATTGATCTGCTTGAAATGATCCACATCGATAAAAATCACCGCGAATCCCGGTGACTTGTAGCGGTTGTAGTGGGTCATGGCGTGGTTGAGGTGGTTCATCAACAGTGCGCGGTTGGGCAGCTGGGTCAGCGGGTCGTGAAGCGCATCGAATTGCAGCCGCCGTTCCAGCTCCTGATGCTGCTTGAGCTGCTTTTGCAGCCTGAGGTTGGTCTGACGCAGCTGTTGCAGCCGCTGGTTGATGGAGTCTTCGGTATTGATGTCGTTGAGCTGCTGGCGGATCCGTCTCAGCTCCAGCAGCAGGGTGAGCTGGCCACGCAGAAAGTCGAGAAACAGCTTGTCGTCGGTCTCCAGCGGTTGAGCCGTGCTGATGATGAAGTGGGCGAAGTACTGTTGTTGCAGCCGCAGCGGCATGCTGTGCCAGTAGCGGGACTCCCTGCTCACCTCGATATTGCTGGTGCTGTGGCACAAGCCGCTGATGAACTCGTCTCCCTGATGGGGATGGGCAGGGTAGATCTTTTCCAGCTTCTGACTGGTTAACCTGACCAGCAGCATGTCCTCGATGGTGAGCATCTGGCGCAGTACCGCTTCCAGTTGGGAGAAGAGCGCCTGAGCCGGCAGGGTATTGGCGAGCCGCATGATGCGGCTGATGCTCTCGATTTTCTTTTTCCAGTTCGGGTCTTTGCGAATCAGCGGCGAAGGCAGCTCGGTGAGATGGGATCCCGCCTGGGTTTCGGTCAGCCGCTTGGCCAGACACTCCAGCAGCAGGCGCAGGGTCGGCAGGCCGGCGGGGGTGCCGCGCGCCAGCAACCACTGTATCTGGCCATGCTCGATGGGGAAGACGCACCACCCTTCGGCCTCATCCAGCTGGGTGAGCTGATCGGTGATGCGGGACTGCTCACGGCCCAGCTGTTGCTTGAAGATGTCGCTGACCTTGTAGGCGTAAAGCCAGTTCAGACCGGTATCGGAGAGGCCCAGCATGCCGAAATGTTGCAGCGGGCAGAGTTGGTCAATCTGCTGGATCAGGGCATCGTAATCGTCAGATGTGGCGGTTTGTGGCGCCGGGAAGTCCATAATGGCAGAGACCAACGCCAACAGAGGAGTTGAGTAGTGGGGTTCGATGGATTGGGCCGACATGTGCAACTCCCGATATGTCTACCTTACAAGAGTAGTCGGAAGCCGATAGATTGAAAGGGCCGCAATTGCGGCCCTTTCAAATACTTACAGCTTGTCGATCATGTAGTGGATGGCGTTTTCAATCTCTTCATCACTACAGTTTGCACAAGTGCCGCGCGGAGGCATCATGCCGGACTTGCCGGTAAAGCCTTCAATGGCATGTTTCTTGAGAGTATCAATGCCCTGGGCGATGCGAGGATCCCAGGCTGCCTTGTCACCCCGTTTGGGGGCACCAGCGGCGCCGGTGTCGTGACAGGCAAAGCAGGCGCCCTTGTATACCGTTTCGCCATCGCGGGGACCGGAAGAGGCGGCCGCAGTCGGTGCAGCACTCGCGCCGGCAATACCTTCCAGATCCTTGGCGGTATAGACCTGACCGATTGGTTTGATCCGCTCGGCAATGGCTTCCGGTGACATTTCATCGGCAGCAAGCACTGCCCCAGACAAGCTGGCGGCCGTCATCCCGACAGCCAGCAAATAGCTCAGTTTTTTCAACACGCTCATATACTCCCAGCAGTCTTTTATTATCCATGTAAACGACGGGATTATAACCGAATAGTTACAGCCATTTAAACGCTTGTGTGTGAAGTGTTAAACACTCTGCGTACAAAGTTTTGGCCGATATCACGGCAATTTGGGTGGTGGAGATAAAAAGAAACCCGGCATTCGCCGGGTTTCGAGTAACCAAGGGGTGAAATGGGTTATTTATCCCAGCTCAGGATCACCTTGCCGGAGTGGCCGGAGCGCATCGCATCGAACCCTTGCTGGAATTCGTCGATGTGGAATCTGTGGGTGATGATGGGGGAGAGATCCAGCCCGGACTGGATCAGGCTGGCCATTTTGTACCAGGTCTCGAACATCTCGCGGCCATAGATCCCTTTGATAAACAGCCCCTTGAAGATCACCTTGTTCCAGTCGATGGCCATGGTGGAGGGGGGAATGCCGAGCATGGCGATCTTGCCGCCGTGGTTCATCTTGTCGAGCATCTCCTGGAAGGCGCTCGGGACGCCGGACATCTCCAGCCCCACATCGAACCCTTCGGTCATGCCCAGCTCGCTCATCACGTCGGCCAGCTTCTCCTTGGCCACGTTGACCGCGCGGGTGGCGCCCATCTTGCGGGCCAGCTCCAGCCGGTATTCGTTGACGTCGGTGATCACCACGTGGCGCGCACCCACATGGCGGCAGACGGCGGCGGCCATGATGCCGATGGGGCCTGCCCCGGTGATGAGCACATCTTCACCCACCAGATCGAAGGAGAGGGCGGTGTGCACCGCATTGCCGAACGGGTCGAAGATGGCGGCCAGCTCGTCCGGGATGTTGTCCGGCAGCTTGAAGGCGTTGAATGCGGGGATCACCAGATACTCGGCAAAGGCGCCCGGGCGGTTGACGCCAACACCAATGGTGTTGCGGCAGAGGTGAGTGCGGCCAGCGCGGCAGTTACGGCAGTGACCGCAGGTGATGTGCCCTTCACCGGAGACCCGATCGCCGATGGTGAAGCCGCGCACCTCCTGACCGATGGCGACCACTTCCCCAACATATTCATGGCCGACCACCATGGGTACCGGAATGGTCTTCTGGGACCACTCGTCCCAGTTGTAGATGTGGATATCGGTGCCGCAGATGGCGGTTTTGCGGATCTTGATCAGCAGGTCGTTGTGGCCGAGCTCGGGGGCCGGTACATCCGTCATCCAGATGCCGACCTCTTTGTGCAGTTTGGAGAGTGCTTTCATGGCTGTTCCTTCAATATGAATGCAGAAAAAAGGGGCTGCTGCCCCTTGATTCAAATCAGATAACGCCGAGTTCACGGCCGATGCGGATAAAGGCGTTGATCGCCTTGTCCAGCTGCTCGCGGGTGTGAGCGGCAGACATCTGGGTGCGAATGCGCGCCTGGCCCTTGGGCACGACCGGGAAGGAGAAGCCCACCACATAGATGCCGGCTGCCAGCATGCGGCTCGCCATTTCGGAGGCTAGCTTGGCATCCCCCAGCATCACCGGAATGATGGCGTGGTCGGCGCCAGCCAGAGTGAAGCCGGCGGCGCTCATCCGCTCGCGGAAGTAACGGCTGTTCTCTTTCAGACGTGCGCGCAGGTCGTGACCTTCCGCCAGCATGTCGATCACCTTGATAGTGGCGGCAACGATGGAGGGGGCCAGCGAGTTGGAGAAGAGGTACGGGCGGGAGCGCTGACGCAGCCAGTCGATCACCTCTTTCTTGCCGGAGGTATAGCCGCCGGATGCGCCGCCGAGCGCCTTGCCCAGGGTGCCGGTGATGATGTCGACCCGATCCATCACGCCGCAATATTCGTGGGTGCCACGACCATTCTCGCCGATAAAGCCGACGGCATGGGAGTCATCCACCATCACCAGCGCATCGTATTTGTCCGCCAGATCGCAGATGGATTTGAGGTCGGCGATGACCCCATCCATGGAGAAGACGCCGTCGGTGGCGATCAGCTTGAAGCGGGCGCCATCGGCGTCAGCCTGCTTGAGCTGGGCTTCCAGCTCGGCCATGTCGTTGTTGGCGTAGCGATAGCGCTTGGCCTTGCACAGCCGCACGCCGTCGATGATGGAGGCGTGGTTGAGGGCATCGGAGATGATGGCATCTTCGGCGCCGAACAGGGTCTCGAACAGGCCGCCGTTGGCATCGAAACAGGAGGAGTAGAGGATGGTGTCTTCGGTGCCGAGGAAGGCAGACATCTTCTGCTCCAGCGCTTTGTGCTGATCCTGGGTGCCGCAGATGAAGCGTACCGAGGCCATGCCGAAGCCGTGGCTGTCGAGTCCCTGATGGGCGGCGGCGATCAGATCCGGGTGGTTGGCCAGCCCAAGATAGTTGTTGGCACAGAAGTTCAGCACCTGCTCACCGCCGACGGCGATGCTGGCCTGCTGGGCGGAGGTGATGATGCGCTCCTGCTTGTACAACCCTTCAGCTTGCACCTGGTTCAGTTGCTCGGTCAGGTGACGATAGAATCCGTTAGACATCCTCGATCCTTAGTGGCTATTTCAGCTGCGTATCAACAGAGGGCGACATTTTACTGCAATCTGTTGCGGTAAATTCAAATGATTGTGCTGATATTCAACAAATGTGAAACAGATCTCACCCAGCTGGTTGGGCCAGCTGACGGTAGTGCTGTTCCAGCTGCTGGATCTGTCCGGCCACCTGGGGTTGCACATAGGGGCGCAGCAGGAACAGCACCTTCAACACGCCCTGATAGAGCAGCGGTTTGGTGATGCGGGTGTTGGGGGCCTGGGCAATCTGGAAGGGGATCCAGCAGGTCACCACCATCTTGATGGTCTGGCCCAGATCCGGCAGGTCTTCATCGCTGACATCGATGATGCCGCCTTCGCGCAGGCTTCTGAGCAGGGCGACCACGGAGGAGCGCATCTGCTCTTGGGCCTTGAGGTACTTCTGTTGCAGTGGTTCGTCGCGGCTCAGGATGTCCGGCAGATTGGCGTAGAAGAAGCGGAACTGCCACATCAGATAGAAGATGGCATCGAGATAGCCCATCAGATCCTGCAGGGTGATTTCACGGTTGCGGGTCGGCACGAAGCTCTCGCTCAGGTGACGGGCATACTGGTCGAAGATGGAGTGGATGATGTCTTCTTTATTGCGGAAGTGGTAGTAGAGGTTGCCCGGGCTGATGCCCATATGCGCCGCAATGTGGTTGGTGGTGATGTTGCGTTCACCCTGATCGTTGAACAGCTCGGTCGCGCTGTGAATGATCCTGTCTCTGGTTTTCATCACTCATTCCTCCAACAGGTTCCGCTCGGGGTAGTTTTGAACAAGGTCGAATCCCCGGACGGCCCGTGATAAACTTTTCGGCAATTTCAAATTGGCTCACTATACACAGCTTTAACAAGCAGTCACATGTAGCCATCAACGTACGAGAGGCAAACTCCATGATCGTAGTAACTGGCGGTGCTGGCTTTATCGGCAGCAATCTGGTCAAGCAGCTGAACGCTCAAGGACGGACCGATATCGTGGTCATTGATGACCTGACCGACGGCACCAAGTTCGTCAACCTGGTCGATCTGACCATCGCTGACTACATGGACAAAGACGAGTTTCAGGCTCGGATCGTCTCCGGTGACGAGTTTGAAGAGTGGGACAACGGCATCGAGGTGATCTTCCACGAAGGTGCCTGCTCTGCTACCACCGAGTGGAATGGCAAGTTCATCATGGAGGTCAACTACGAGTACTCCAAGGATCTGTTCCACTACTGCATCGAGCGTGAAATCCCGTTCATTTACGCCTCTTCTGCCGCGACCTACGGTGGCCGCAACGACAACTTCATCGAAGATCCCAAGTTCGAACAGCCGCTCAACGTCTACGGCTACTCCAAGCAGCTGTTTGACCAGTACGTGCGCCGCTGGATGCCGGAGATCAACTCTCAGGTTGTCGGCCTCAAGTACTTCAACGTCTACGGCCCGCGCGAGCAGCATAAAGGCTCCATGGCCTCCGTTGCCTTCCACCTCAATACCCAGGTGAAGAAGGGCGAGAATCCCAAGCTGTTCGAAGGTTGCGATGGCTTCCCGAACGGTGGTCAGATGCGTGACTTCATCTATATCGACGACGTCTGCAAGGTAAACCTCTGGTTCTGGCAGAACCCGCAGCACTCCGGCATCTTCAACTGTGGTACCGGCCGTGCCGAGCCGTTCCAGAACGTGGCCGAAGCGGTGATCAAGCATCATCAGAAGGGTGCCATCGAGTACATTCCCTTCCCGGATCACCTCAAGGGCCGCTACCAGAGCTTCACCCAGGCTGACATGACCAAGCTGCGCAGTGTCGGTTATGACGCCGAGTTCAAAACCGTTGCCGAAGGGGTAGCGGATTACATGGCCTGGCTCAACCGCTAACGGGTGAGCACAACGCGGCAGTTTGAGCGCAAAACCGGAAGTGGGCACTCGCCTGCTTCCGGTTTCTGGTCTCTGTGGCTGCTTGCCGTTCCTCTCTTCTCTACCGGGTAACCGCGCGATGAATATATTGATGGCACTCTCCCAGCTCGAGGTAACGGGAGCTGAGGTCTATGCCACCACGGTCGGTAACGAACTGACCCGGCGTGGTCACAACGTCTTTTATGTGTCAGATACCCTGACCAAGCCGACCCTTGGCCCCGTCTTCAAGCTTCGATTCAACAAGCGCAGCATCTTGCGCCGTTTCTGGCACGTCTTTTACCTTATCTATCTCATCAAAAAGCACCATATCCAGTTGGTGCATGCTCACTCCCGCGCCTCCGGCTGGAGCAGCTATGTGGCTTGCAAGCTGACTGGCACCCCGATGATCACCACGGTGCATGGTCGCCAGCCGGTGCACGCTTCGCGCAAGGCGTTCCATGCACTCGGCTATCGGGCGGTTGCCGTTTGTGAAGATATTGCCCATCAGATAGTCGACAATCTGGGAGTGGATCCCGCGATTGTGCAGGTGCTGCGCAACGGTATCGAAACCGACAAATTCCAGCCTGTGCCTGCGCCGGATAATCCAAAGCTGGTGATTGCCATCATTGGCCGTTTGAGCGGCCCCAAAGGGGAGCTCTGTTACCGTCTGCTCGACGAGGTACTCGATCTGGATGCCTGCAAGGTGCGGATTGTCAGCGGTACCAAGGTTCCGGAGCGCTTTGCCCGTTTCGAAGGCCGTGCCGAGTTTGTTGGGTACGTCGATGATGTTCCCGCTCTGCTGGCTGGCAGCGATTTGGTGATAGGTGCCGGTCGGGTGGCGATGGAAGCACTGCTCTGTGGTCGGCCCGCCTTTGCCATTGGTGAAGCCAGGGCCATTGGTCTGGTGACCGAACAGAATCTGGACGAGGCGCTGGCGAGTAATTTTGGCGATATCGGCCCCAAGGATCTGGCTATCGATTTTGCTGCGCTGAAGGGCGAGATCAAATCCGCTCTGGCCAGCAAGGTGGTGCCGGAAGTCATTCGCCAACGCATTCAGGATGAGTATGGCTTGCAGGGGGTGGTCTCCGGCCTCGAAGCCATCTATCAGGATGCTGTAGTCGAAACCCTGCGCCGCGAGATGCCGGTTATCATGTACCACCGTTTTATCGAGCAGGATAGCGAGAAAGGGGTGCATGGCACCTGGATGCCGATCACCATGTTCGAGAAGCATCTGCGACTGATGAAGTGGCTAGGCTACGAAACCCTGACTTTCCGCGATTTGGCGGACAAAAGCTTTATCCACCGTCTGCAATACGGCAAGAAGTACCTGATGATCACCGCCGATGACGGCTATCAGGACAACCTGACCCGCATGCTGCCGCTGCTGGAAAAATATGGTTATAAAGCCGTGGTGTACGTGGTTACCGGTGAAGGCTATAACCGTTGGGATGTGGAGCATCCGACCAATCCGGACACCAAGGTCTCATTGATGAGTGGTGAGCAGGTCAAGGCGCTGGCCGCCAGCGGTCATGTGGAAATTGGTGGTCATACCCTGACTCACCCCCGCTTGAGCAAGCTCACACCCGAACAACAAGCCCATGAAATTCAGGAGAATAAACGCCAACTGGAGGCCCTGCTTGGCCATCCGCTGCTCTCGTTTGCCTACCCTTACGGAGATATGAACGAGAGTGCCAAGGAGCAGGCTATCGCCGCCGGGTATCGTTTTGCCGTTGCTACCAATAGCGGCCCCAAAGCGATGCACCAGGACCCCTACCAGATCCGCCGGATTGCTATCTTCCCCCGAACCGATGTATTCGGGCTGTGGCGTAAAATCAGGGGGAACTATGTTTTCAGAAAATAATGTTGCCGTGGAAAAACAAATGTCATTAGAAAAAAATCCGACAATCATTGGGAGTCATTTCTTTTTAAACCGAAGAAATATATTTCCACTTCTCGTTCAGCTATCTGCTTTTCTTTTTGGGGCTCTAGCGTTGACAATGCCCAGTGGCTACTCCTACGGCCCAGGATTATTGCTGCTGGCAGGGTTGGGTTTTATTATTTGCAAACGTTCCTCTGCTTTGTCGTTGCCATTTGAATTGAAGATTATTAGTCTGGCGTTTGTTTTTTATTTCGTAGTTATGTCGATATCGGTATGGCTGGATGGAGGCAGGATAAGCGAGATTGATAGGGCTAGCCGAGCATTGATGGCTGCGGCCATGTTGCCTCTACTGGCCCGCGTGCCGGTACGTCTTCCAATGTTGTTATCTGGCATTGGTATTGGTTCTATTTTGGCTTTTGGCATCGCAGTTTATGACAAGTTTGTTTTGGGTTATGAGCGGGCTTTTAGCGATATGATGCCAATCCAGAGTGGCAATATTGCAATGTCATTGGGACTATTTTGCCTCTGCGGTATGTTTTGGGCACAAAAGAAAGAAAGGTTGGCATTCTCGCTCTTTATGTTATTGGGAGCTTGCGGTGGGATGGGGGCGAGTTTCCTTTCAGGTACCCGCGGAGGCTGGGTATTACTCCCTGTGATTTTACTCACCATTGGCATGGTGTTCAAAGAGTACCTCTATAGAAAGGGGTCAATCGCTCTGATTACTTGTATCTTGCTGTGCGGGGGAATTCTAGTTCTTCAGCCACAGAGTGGTGTAGAGGCTCGGATTGAGCAGGCTCAGCACGATATTAGCCAGTATCTTGACAAGACAAATCTCAACACCTCTCTGGGGATCAGACTCCAGCTATGGCAGAGCGCTTGGCAGAGTTTTACCCAAAAGCCGTTGTTTGGTTGGGGAAACCATGGGATTCGAATCTCACAGCAAGAGCAACTTGGGCAAGGTGAGATCAGCCAGTTTATCTACGACTTTAACTACCATGCCCATAACCAGTTTCTTGATGAAATGGCAAAACGTGGCATTATCGGCCTTGTGGCTTTTCTATTAATACTTTTAACCCCGCTCTTCTTGGTAAAAAGGCGTTTACGCGCGCCCCATGATATAGATGTACACTGTGGAGCCGCATTGGTTATTGTAACAGTCTTTAGTTGTATTGATTATTCTCTTAGTCAAGCTTTTCTGGGGCATAATTCAGGTTCAACATTTGTTTTTTCTTCATTGGTCATATTCATGTCGATAGTTTTTGGTGGGCCTAATGGTATCAAATGATTACAAAAATAAAAGCATTGCGATAATCTGTCTCTCCCATTATTGGGGAGGGATGGAGCTTGATGCATTAAAGCTTGCAAAATCTTTTAATATAAAGTGTAAAACAGTGTTGATATGCAAGGATGGCTCTGAGCTACAAAATTATGCAGAAGCTCAAGGCATACCATTTCGTGCAGTGAACTTTAAAACTAAATTAAGCGTTAGCTTGATATGGTCTTTATTAAACATTTTCAAGGAGTTTTATATAAATAATGCCATATTTTTGGGTACATCAGAAATTAAATCAATTTTTTTTGCAAAGATGATATTCAGGGGTAGATTGAAATTAGCAATTCGATATGGGACAACAATGGGGTCTAGTAAAAAAGATCCACTGCATAGACTTTTTTATAGCTGTGTCAACGTGCATGTTGGCATTAGCCAGCATATAGTCGAAAATATAAAGAAAATAATCCCTGTTTCACCATCATCAGTCGTCACTAGAATTTATGCCGGTACGGATTTTCTTGATGTTAAAATGGATGGAGTTGAACGGCAAAAATCAATAATCAATGTATCTCGTGTGGTTGATGGTAAGGGACATAAAGATCTCATTATAGCCACAAAAGATATAAATATAAATGTTTATATTGTGGGTGGAGGGGAGCCTGCGTATATTGATGAATTAAAGTCAGCAATTCCAGCGTCAGATGTGGAAAAATATCACTTCACAGGCTATCTTGAGCCAACCATAGTTAAAAATGAGCTGTGGAAACATGGTTTATTTGTTTTTCCCAGTTATGGTGAGGGGTTGGGAAACGCATTAGTTGAAGCATTGGGTGCAGGTTTGGTATGTATTACTTATGACAATACGGTTTTTAAAGAATTTGTTGAGTTAGGTTTTTATATTCATATTATTCCCAATGGGGATGTAAAAAAATTAAATGAAAAAATTAAAGAAATTCTTGATAACTATGAGTTTGAGTTGAGTAATGCAAGGAAAAATATAGAGTTAGCCAGAGAAGTGTTTTCATTAGAAAGTGAAATTGAAAGCTATTTTCTTGCTATGGGTGTGGCATAGTAATGGACTTTCTCGGAAGAAACAATAACGCATTATTCGCGGCCTGTATATTTGCCGGGCTGCTGCTTTCCTGGCTGTTTTCCGATCACCAACTCCTCACCGGCGACCAGACCCAGATGCTCTACAAGGGTTACCTTGGGGCTTATGAGGGGGTCTGGCTCAGCTATGGCAATGCGGCGAGTGCTGTGGGCAATGTGCCGGGGAGCTTGTCGGCCTGGCTGATTGGCGGGCCGCTGCTGCTGTGGGATTCTCCCTATGCCCCCATGGTGTTGCTACTGGCGATGCGGTTGGTCGGATTCCTGCTGTTTGATGCAGTGATTCGTCAGGTGTTTGATGACAGGGTGCGTCTGCTGTTTCTGGTGCTCTGCTGGCTCAACCCCTGGTTCCAGTACGAGAGTCTGCTCTACAACCCCTCCTATCTGTTCCTCTTCTCGGCCATGCACTGCTGGTCTGCCTGGCATATGCGTGAGCGGGCCTCCTTCTGGCACATGATCGTTCACCTGCTGGCCATCGGCATGGCGATGCAACTGCACTACTCCTGGCCGCTGCTGGCGGTAATGTCCACCTATCTGTTCTGGCGCCGCACTCTCAAGGTGAGCTGGAGCGGGGTGGTGGTGGCTACTCTGCTGATCGGTGCCTCCCTGATCCCTTACGTCATGGAAGTGATGAGCAACAGCCATATCACCCAGAACGTCGATCCCGAGGCGCGCCAGCGCTATATCGGCTGGGGGCTGGTGCATGTCTATCCGGTGTTGAAATCGGTGCTCTACTGGCTGCGTTACGGCTCCTGGCTATTTGCCAGCAAGCTGGTCAACGACACCCAGTTCATCTGGCTGGCTGGGCACGAATACCTGCAGATGGCGGCAGTCTGGCTGTGGCGGGTGGTGATCTACGGGGTAGGCTCGGCGACCGTATTGCTGGCGGCCAAGGCCAACTGGCAGCTGTGGCGCGAACTCAAGCCGCGTCTGCTGCGCAGCGACCGTGCTCCAGTGGATGGTGAAAGCTGGCTCGGTCTCTATGCGCTGGCGGCGGTGCTGGCGGTGCTGGTGAGTGCGGCGCTCTCGCCCATCATTTTCAACTACTGGCACCTGATGCTGATTTTCCCCTACGCCCTGTTCCCGATCCTGCTGTTGCTGGTGCGCTGGAGCCGTCGTTATCCGCAGTGGGTTGGCAAGGGGCTGCTGGCGGCAACTCTGTTCTGCACCGCGGTGAACCTGATCGCGGCGTGCGACAGCACCAAGTTCTCCTATCAGGCGGACTACAAAACCCAGGTGCTGGAGTATCTGCAAGAGATGAAGCTGCAACCCAAGCAGTGAGTCATCCACGCCCAGCTCCCCGATCTCGGGGGGCTGGCTATCACTATTCGAAACGGTCCATATGGGCGAAGTTTTTGGCTTCGGCAACCCAACCCTCACGCCCCTGCTTGTCCCGAATTTTTACCCACCACTGGTTCTGCGGTGACCGGCCGTATCTGATCTCTTTGCGCGCATAGTCATAATCGAGAATGTAGGTTTTGCCCTTGTACCAGAACAGGCTATTGCCTTCGCCCAGTCCGCCGAGGATATAAAGCGTTTCCCCTGCCTTCATATTCAACAGCGGCCCTTTTCCCTCCTCGTTGTAGCCCAGCTTGACCGATCTGAGTATTTCGACGATCCCCGGTTGTTCGGTAATGACGACCCCGGTCAGCCCTTCCACCTGCTGGCCACGGGGTAGCCGGAACAGCGCTTTGGCCGTCAGGGATGGCTCGGCTCTGACGATCACCTCTTGCTTGGTGGTCCACGCCTGATAGGTACAACCTTCAAACGGGCAGCGACCCCAGTCGTAATAGGGCAGACGCGGCTTTTCATCAGAACTTACAGTCGCAGCAAACAACGACAACAACAGCAAAAACAGTCTCATGAATCTACCTGTCCGGCGGGGCGCTCATCCGCCGGTTTGATGAATGGGGCCGCACTATATCTCAAGAGACCAAAATCCATCAAAGCCGCGGAAGTATTGATTTGCACCGCAATAAAACGGGGGCCCATTGGTCATGGGCGTAGGGGGTGCGAGAGGCCGAAGCGCGGCAGGAGCGGATAGCCCGCCCTTTTGCCTTGTGCCATGCTGATGGCTATCAGGGCATCGGGTCGGCACTTATGGGCATCTCTCGTTTGGGCACGCGTTTGGTATTACTGCTATCGGCACTTCTTCTCCCTCTTATGACCATCAGTCAGGCTGTGGCGATCAACGCGCCACTGCGGGGATGCGTCTTCCAGCTGGCGCCGCTGGTCACCATCGATCAGCAGGGCGAGGTCTCCGGGCCGGTGATCGACTACTTTCGCCGTCATATCGAACCCGCGATCGGGCGTACCATCGAGTGGCAGGGGCTCAATGTGGCGCGGCTGCTAAGCAACCTCGAGAGCGGCGAGTGCGATCTGACCCCATTGCTGAGTTACAGTCCCGAGCGTGCTCGTCACTTTCGCTATATCGACCCCCACCTGTTGCTGCTGCGGCCGGTGCTGGTGGTACTGGTACCATCGCGACTTCACGCGGTTGAACGGCAAGAAGATCTCTACGGCACCACCATCGGCTGGTCGAGTCAGGCGATCGTGCCGCCGCTGTTGCAGCATCCGCAGATCCATATCGACACCCTCTCCCAGCTCAGCTGGGAGCATGGCAACATGCAGAAGTTGCTGCGCGGGCGCATCGATGCAGCGCTCTTCTCCAACGATATTTCCGCCAACCATTTTCGTGCCAAGCTCCCTGCGGCGACCCGCCTCATCTACCTGCCGGTCACCCCGCTGCAGGTGCATACCGTGCTGAACAAGTCATTGGGGGATGGCAATCCCGAGCTGGTGCAACAGATGCGTCAGATGGTGGAGCGGGTGCCGCTCGCCTCGCTGGTGGAGCCAACCCCGCGGCTGTGGGGGCGTTGAGAGGGGGTTGCGTGCAATAATCTACAAGTCCAAGGCCCGCTTCTGGTGTATCTATAACCCATGAATACCACCGATTCCCTCATCCGCTACTGGCAATCCCCGCACCTGCCGGGGGTCGAGCTGTCACACTCCCACCACAGGGCGTTCAGCTACGGCCGCCATGTCCATCTCGACTACCATATCGGGCTGGTGCAGCGGGGTGGCCAGAAGTTTATCCACAAGGGAAACAGCCACCATCTGGTGCGCGGGGTGCTCTCTACCGTTAACCCGGATGAGGTGCACGACGGCCTCAGCCTGCTGCCGGAAGGGTATGAGGTACGGGTCTTTGCCATCGATCCGCAGCAGCTGGCGCTCTGGCTGCCGGAGCAGCCGGAACCCTTCTTCGACAAGGGATTGCAGAGCCGCCCCGACCTCTATCAGGGTTTTGCCCAGCTGCACGGCTATCTCGACAACCCCAAGGCCGATGGCCTGCTGATCGAGAGCCAGCTGCTCGCCCTGCTGGGGGAGCTGCTGCATCTGGCCCCCGAGGTACACCAGTTGGCAGATCCCCAACTGCGATTTCTGCGCGATTATTTGATGGCCGCCCTCGACGAGCCCCACTCGCTGGAAGAGCTGGCGGGGCTGCTCGGGCTCGATCGTTTCGCCTTCCTGCGCCAGTTCAAGAAGCGCAGCGGCATGACTCCCTACGCCTGGCTGAAACGGCTGCGGCTGGAGCAGGGCAAGCGGCTGCTGGCGAGCGGCATGGCGGTGAGCGAGGTGGCGCTGGCGGTCGGCTTCTTCGATCAGAGTCACTTCCACCACGGCTTTCGCCAGGCATTCGGTCTGACACCCGCCGAATTTCGTGCCCAGATGCAATCTTTTACAAGCCGCGCCCCCCGCTGATCCGCCATGCTGGCTCTCCGTCGTTAAAGCGAGAGTTGTTATGCTGACCAGTCTGTTCGTTACCCTCGGCCTGATGCACCTGATTGCACTGGCCAGCCCCGGCCCCGATTTCGCCCTGATCCTGCGCACCAGCCTGCACCGGCCGACCGCTCTTGGCGCGGCGCTGGGCATCTCGCTGGCGATCATGGTGCACGCCACCCTGAGTCTGACCGGGATCAGCATGCTGATTGCCAGCCACCCGCTGCTGTTTATGGTGATCAAGTGCTGCGGTGCCCTCTATCTGGGCTGGTTGGGGTGGGGTGCCCTGATGGCGGCTCGCCAGCAGAGCAGTACCGTGATGGCCAGCGCCGCCAACGAGCTGCGCGGCTGGGGCAGGGGCGTGCGCACTGGCCTTGCCACCAACCTGCTTAACCCCAAGGCGCTGGTGTTCTTTATCGGTCTGCTGGCCGCCATGGTGACGCCAGAGGTGGACGGAATGACCCGCAGCCTGCTGGTGGGCGAGCTCTTCATCATCTCCCTCTGCTGGTTCGGGCTGCTGGCGTGGAGCCTCTCCACCGATCGTGCCCAGCGCTTGCTGCTGCGGGTGCAGCGGCCGCTCAATCTGGTGACCGGCGTGCTGTTTGCGGTGGTCAGCCTCTCCATTCTGGCGAGCATGGGGGCCGAGCTGGTGGCCTGACGAGTCGGCGCATGGGCCTATACTCCAACAAGGTTTACCTGTCAGGAGTGCCCGGCCATGCGTCTACTGCCTCTTTGCTGGTTGTTGGGGATGACCCCGGCGCTGGCGGCCCCGGTTCAGCTCAAATTGCTGGAGTGGGGCTATCTGCCTGCGGGTTATGAACAACAGTTTGCCGACTACGCCAAAGCCCATGGGGTGGAGGCGACGGTCAGCCGGATCGAGCCGCTGCTGACCGATTTCGACAGCGTCTACCGTGCCCTGCGCACCCGCAGCGCCGATGTGGTGCTGCCGACCAGCTACTTTTACAAGGCCCATCACCAGCCGCTGTTCAAGCTGCTGCTCCCCATCGATTTCAATCGCCTGCAGCACTACGCCGAGGTGAAGCCCGCCCTCAAGAACACCGAGTATGACAAGCAGGGGGAGCGCAACTACTCGGTGCCCTTCTCCTACGCCATGTTCAGCCTCGCCTATGACAGCAAGCAGGTGCCGCAAGCGCCCACCAGTTGGCAGGTGCTCGCCAACAGCTCGCCGTCGGGTCAGTTTGCCGAGTTCTGCGACCAGTTCGAGCCGCTGCTCTTTTCGGTGCTGCTCTCGCTGGGCAAGTCGCCCGCCCTGTTTGCCAGCGGCGAGATGCTGGCCGACAAGACCTTGCAGCAAGAGGTGGAGCAGCAGCTCTCGCAGCGGCTGCGAGCCAGTCGCGGCTTCTGGTTCAATCAGGCCAACCGCTGTGAGGATCTGCGCCAGCAGACCTTTGCCACCACCTGGGGGCTGGAGCTGGTGGAGTGCAACAAGCAGAACGAGCAGCAGTGGCGGATCGCCATGGTGCAGGAGGGGGCCATCTATGCCCTCGATGCGATCTCCATCGCCCGTCATGTTGGCGATGATCCTGCACGGCTCAAGGCCGCCTACCTGCTGGTGGATTTTCTGCTGAGCGCGCCGCTGCAACGCCAGATGCTGGTGGGCACGCCCACCATTTCGGCCAGCAATATGGCCTCCCGGCCGCCGCTCAGCCCGCAGGAGCAGGCGGTGCTGCCGGATCGCCCGCTGCCGGAGTTTGACGAGCGACTGCTGGTGCCCGCGTTGCCCGCCCATATCAAGAATCGCTACAAACGGATGGTGCAGCAGGCGATCGTCGCCAGCGGCAAAGAGGGGCTGGTCAAGCAGTGCCCCTGGGATCTGGATAACTGATGAATGAGCCTGCCGCTTCTCCGGTGGCAGGCAAGTTTGCGCAAGATGATTGATGATCGGTCATCGCCCGTTCCAGGGCATTCCCCCGTTCAACTCACGCCGCTCGCGGGCTCGCATCGTTTGAAAAAACTGAGCGCTTTCCGCCGCTCCATTTAGCCGGATTAAACAACCGAACCCTCGCCAGACTGCCGCTCATACCCTGGCTGACCCTGTACAAAAGTGCCTCAATTGTGACAACTTGGATGTGAGCTGAACAATCCTGATCTGTCCCTTGTGGGAAGGTGATGAATAGGTTATTTCTCTGTGACATTGGCGGCATCCGGCACGGGTTCTCCAGCCATGTGGTGCGAAATCCACAGCAAAAACAAACAGTAAAATGCAGGAGCAAATATGAAAAAGGTCGTGATGGTTGCCGTGGCTGCGGCCCTTCTGGGTGGCTGCGCCGTCAAGAATCAGGTATCCCACAGCTTGCAGGCGCTCCCGCTGACAGCCTTCCAGCAGAGCGAGAGCAACCCCAATCAGCGCGTCTACAAGGAGCCGGGCGTTGATCTGCGCCAATACAATGAGGTGCTGCTCGATCCGCTGCAGTTTATTCGTCAGGAGAACGGTCAGTGGTATCTGCTGACCGCCAATGAACAGAACCAGATTGGCCGCTACTACCACGACAAGTTCCAGAGCGAGCTGATCAAGCAGGGCGTCAAGATCGCCACCGCCCCCGGCCCGAAAGTGATGCGGATCCAGGCCGCCGTCACCAACTTCGACCTGACCCGTCCCGACCCCAAGCTACGTGACCTGCTGCCGGCCAAGATCGCCATCAACGTCACCCGCGAAGTGATCGGCAAGGAGCCCTACCTGCTCAAGGTGGGCAGCATGGCCCAGTTGCTCGACTCCCGGAGCGGCAAGCTGCTGGTGCGGGTGATGGATGCCCGCGAGAGTACGGATACTACCCACAAGGATGAGCCCATCACCGCCGGGGAGATGGAGAAGATGATCGACCAGTGGGCGGCCAGCCGCGCCAAACAGCTGGCGGACAATCTGGGGCGCTGAACGATTGGTGCGTCCAAGCGGGGCGCAGCGGGAGCCTTTTGGGCTGCAATAATGGCAAGATATTGATATGGTGGTCATTTTTCAGGCAGGAGAAAATGATATGAAACGCGTGTTGTTACCCATCCTTGTTGCTGGCCTGTTGAGTGCCTGCAGCACCTCGTCACCCACGCCTGAGTGTGCGCAGATGGCGGGTGGCTGGCAGAGTCAGCCGTTGCCCAATGCTGAAGGAGAGGCTGCGCTGGCCAGCGTGCTGGCTCGCATGAACACGGCCGCCAAACTGCAGAGCATCCGCGAGGTGCGCAGCCAGGTGGTCTCCGGGGTCAACTACGACATCGAGTTCCAGCTCGACAACGGAGAGGTGTGGAACACCCGTGTCTATCGGGATCTTGCCGGCAACTACCAGATGACCCGCCCGGCTGCACAGGGCGAGCTTCCTCCCTTGCCTTGCGTCAAGGCCAAGTAATTCCTGCTTGTTGAGCCTCTCGTCAGAGGGGCTCATCTGACCAGAAAATTTCTGCTTTCTCCCCGCATTCTGGCAGTCAGGATGACCCTTCCCGTGACTGCATCCTCATAGAAAAGGAACCGCTATGAATCGCCACCCCTGCATCAAACACTGGAGCGAGCTGCAAGAGCAGACGCCGCGCTACTACTCCGGCAGTCAGGAGCCCCTTTCTCGCGGCTGTGCCCTCGGCAAACACTTCGGCTTTAGCCGCATCGGCATTCACCACGAGATTGTCGAACCCGGCCATCGCACCAGCTGGCCCCATGCCGAGAAGACCGAGGACGAGTTCGTCCACGTGCTGGAGGGGACGCCGGATGTCTGGCTCGACGGCGTGCTCTACCGGCTGCAACCGGGTGATTCGGTGGGCTTCAAGGCCGGTGACGGGCTGGCCCACGCTTTTATCAACAACACCGAAGAGACTGTCCGGCTGCTTTGCATCGGCGATACGGATCGGGAGGACAACCGCATCCACTACGCCGTTCACCCCGAGCGCAATCTCACCCTTGGCAAGCTGCACTGGGATGATGTGCCCGAGCGCGAGCTGGGGGATCACGACGGCCTGCCCGACAAGCTGCGCGAGAGCAACGGCCCCTTCTAGGGCGCAGCTCTTCTGCGCACCAGCCCTGCACCACCCGATATAAAAAAGCCTGCCGCGTGGCAGGCTTTTGCTATCTGTTTGCAGCCAGTGGCGTGCAGCGCTTATTGCAGGTTGAGCCCGCCCAGATAGTCGCGCTTGCCGAGATCGACCCCGGCGCGGCGCAGCAGGGCGTAGGCCATGGTGAGGTGGAAGTAGAAGTTGGGAATGCCGTACTCATGGACGCAGGTATGGCCATCCATCCCCTTGCCGCCCGCCCAGTGGGGCACGTAACGGCCGCTGGCATACTGGCTGTAGTCTGCGTCCAGCTTGCCTTGCAGATAGCTGATGGTCTTGCCGAGATGGGCGCGCAGGTCCGCCATGGTTTTGGGGTCATCCCCCAGCACCGGCAGCTCGCTGTGGCTGGCGGTGGCGACCACGGCGCGGGCCGAATCGCAGCAGATCAGCACCTGCTTGGACAGCGGTAGCATATCGACGATCAGCCGCTCGCCGAAGAAGTTCTCCACGTTGAACTGCTTCGCCGCAGCGTGGGCCTCGGCCTTGGCCAGACAGTGATCCAGATTGGTCAGCATCTTGATGAACTGGGCGGTAATGTCGCGATTCATGAGCACTCTCCATCTTGTTGAAACAGCGGCCCGCTTGCGCGGCCACAGTGAATGAGACTGGCTAATCGGCCACCAATATACCCCAACCGCTGCCGGGTTCGAGCCCGCCGCGACGAAAAGGGCAGGGCAGCACCACTGCGTGCGACAGCCGTTGGCCAAGGGGCCATGCTCGCTTTTTGAGCCTGTGAGTCCCTTATCGCCCCTTTTTTGATCTGTGACATAAATCACCTTTTTTCAGGGGCGTAGGCTGAATGCCGTTGTCCTGGACAGACGCCTGCGCATTCGCCAGGACACAAGAAAAGGAGAATGAAATGAAGATCTATGACCGTAACCGCAATGTGCTGAATCAGGGTCAGCGCGTGATGATTGCCGCCACCGGCGCCGTCGACTTCCTGAAAGAGGCTCATACCGACAACATGACCCCCTATCAGGCGGAGCATGAGAAGTGCGTGCTGCTGGCAAACTCCGGTGAGCGCTACGCCCCCATCGAGTTGATTAGACTAGGCTGATCCCTTTCCCTGTCACCCTACTCTTTACAATTCACCCGGCCACCGCGCCCCATCTGGCGGCCGGGTTTCTGAGTTCTCCCACCTTCATCCCACCAAATGCCGAAAAATTGAACCGGGTCACACCCCGACCGATTTGAGCGATTGTCAGCCAGCACAGGCTCATGCGAACCTTTAAATCCCGTTAACCCACTAAAAAATAACGACTATGTTCAGGCAAATAATGATGAGTGCCGCCCTGCTGTCGGCGGCGCTGCTTTCCGGTTGTGCTTCCGTACCCATGGCCGATGCCACCGCAGATGCGCAGGCCAAGCAGTTTGTGGCGCCCAAGGATGCGGCCAACCTCTATATCTATCGCAATGAGACCTTCGGTGCGGCCGTCAAAATGCCGCTGCTGGTGGATGGCGTGGCGGTCGGCGATACCGTGGCCCACACCTACATCCTCAAGCAGGTGACACCGGGCAGCCACACCATCACCTCCAAGTCGGAGAACGATGCCACCCTGACCCTCAGCACCGAGGCGGGTAAAAACTACTACGTCTGGCAGGAGGTCAAGATGGGCCTGCTGATGGCCCGCTCCAAGCTGAGTCAGGTCAGTGAAGAGGAGGGCAAGCAAGGGGTGATGGAGAGCAAGTTGGTCAAGTGACCAGAGGCTTTCACCAAAAACAAGGCGTAGCTCCACCAGTTACGCCTTTGCCCGAAAGTGGGTGTTCCAGATTTCCTGTCCATGTAGGTTCGATTAGCGAAGCGTAATCGGACGATCGCGTAAGTAACATCCGCATCATCACGGCCCGCAAGCAGATCGAAGTGAGGCAAGGCTATGCTTGGCTTTTCGGTCTCAACGAGGGGAAAGGGATGGCCAATTGGCGGCGGGCATGGTGGCCCGGAGGAACCTGGTTCTTTACCGTCAACCTGCTGGAGCGGCGCAATAACCGGTTGCTGGTGGAGCAGATCGACTTGCTGCGCCATAGCGTTACCAAGGTGCAACAGGCTCACCCCTTCGCCATTCATGCATGGGTGGTGTTGCCCGACCATCTCCACTGCATTCTCTCTTTGCCGGAAGGAGACACCGATTTCCCCCTGCGGTGGCGGTTGATCAAAAGCCACTTTTCCCGCGCCTTGCCGGTGAACGAGCGGCGCAGCCAGACGCGGTTACGTCACGGGGAGCGGGGCATCTGGCAACGCCATTATTGGGAACATCTGATCCGGGATGAGCAGGATTACCGCCGCCATATGGATTACGTCCATATCAACCCGCTCAAGCATGGTCATGTCACCCGGGTGGCCGATTGGCCGTATTCCACCTTCCATCGTTATGTGGCGAGCGGCGTCTATCCACCGGATTGGTGCGGGTCGGTGGATGGGGCATCGGGGGGATTGGAGTAAACCCCTAAAGGGTTGTTCCGTTGTAAGCGTTCGATTACGCGAACGTCTGATTACTCGATCGTCCGATTACGCTTCGCTAATCGAACCTACGGTCCTGCGTCATTTAACAATATGAATATATTGTGGTTTTGTGCTTCTCTGAACGTTGGTGTATCACAAATAGTGATATATTTTCATTGACGGCTAGGTCACGATTGTCCATGATTCCGGTTACACATTTGACTCACAAATTGTAAGTTAAGGGTGTAAAAAAGGGCCCGAAGGCCCCTGGTTAGATCTGGTAGTACTGCACTTTGATTGCCTCTGGACTGGTACTCCAAGAGTAATCGTTGTAATCGTGCGGGACTGCACTAAGCAGAAGTAAAAACACAAATCCTACAAGCTTTTGCCTTAAAGCGTCTAGGAACCCTGATATGAGCCACCTGATCCACTTTGGAAGGGTGGCTTTATCATTTGTAGCCTTTGGTGTTGAACGACGTGAACGTCGTGGTCTTTTTGGCATGGATAACCTCCATCATTTGCCATGGGATGGACACAGTTTTGCCCGGGAAGGGTTTTGATACTTCGTTTATCACCATGAGTTGCTCCTCATTTGATGTAAAACCACTATATGTGGTGCTCCTGCCGCTTCGTAACACAAGATAATGGTGCAGAGACATTGTTGCAATGTGTGGATAACTGGCGTGCTGTGGATAAATTGTGAGTCCCACTCTGTCTGTTAGTATCCACTCACACTGAGCGGGTTTTCATCCGTCCGCTCCGCTAAATACAAGTCTCCCGATCAAGGATGGAAAATTTAAATAACTTTTTTTGCTTGCGAAAAGGGTGCTTTTTTAATAGCAAACTTAAGTTGAATATACCTTGTCCAATATGGGACAAATATTGTTCTTCCACAGCTTAAACACAGCTGTAGGTTCGAATAGCGAAGCGTATTCGGACGATCGCGTATTTAAAGTTGTCACGATGGGTCATATAAAAATCAACCCGGCCTAAGCCGGGTTGGTTATTTCAAAAGGCAGGAAAAATCAAAGCGCTTCCAATCTGGCATAAGCCGTCACCAGCCACTTGGCGCCGACGTCGTCGAACTGGATCTGCACCCGGCTCTGCTGGCCGACCCCTTCGAAGTTGAGTACCACCCCTTCGCCGAATTTCGGATGGAGCACCCGCTGGCCGAGCTTGATGCCGCTGGCGTCGAAGCTCTGCTGCACTTCGTTCTGGCTAAAGCGGCCGTACTGGGTGGGGCGGCTCACCTGGGTGCGCAGCCGGATCTCTTCCAGGCACTCGGCGGGCATCTCGCGGATAAAGCGGCTCGGCTTGTGGAACATCTCGCGGCCGTAGATGCGGCGGCTCTCGGCATAACAGATGTAGAGCTTCTCCATGGCGCGGGTCATACCGACGTAACAGAGGCGGCGCTCCTCTTCCAGCCGGCCCGACTCCTCGGTCGATTGCTGGCTGGGGAACATCCCTTCCTCGACGCCGACCAGCAGCACCAGCGGGAACTCCAAGCCCTTGGCACTGTGCAATGTCATCAGCTGCACCGCATCGGCATATTCGTCGGCCTGATTCTCGCCGGACTCCAGCGCCGCGTGGGCGAGGAAGGCGGAGAGATCGCTCATATCTTCCAGCTCGTCCGGGCGCTGGTACTGGCGGCAGGCGGTGACCAGTTCGTCCAGGTTCTCTACCCGCGCCTGGGATTTCTCGCCTTTTTCCGCCAGATACATCGCCTTGAGGCCGGAGTTCTGGATGGCGATATCGGCCTGCTGGTGCAGCGGCAGCATGGAGACCTGCTCCTCCAGCGCGTCGATGAGATCCACAAAGCCGCGCACCGCGTTACCGGCGCGACCGGTCAGCACCTTGTCATTGAGCAGCGCCTTGGCCGATTGCCACAGGTTGAGCCCCTGATCGCGGGCGTTGCCGCGCAGGATCTCGAGGGTGCGATCGCCGATGCCGCGGGTCGGGGTGTTGACCACCCGCTCGAAGCTGGCGTCATCGCCACGGTTGTTGATAAGCCGCAGGTAGGCCATGGCGTCCTTGATCTCTTGCCGCTCGAAGAAGCGCAGGCCACCGTAGATGCGGTAGGGCATGGCGTCCTGCATCAGCGCCTCTTCCAGCACCCGTGACTGGGCGTTAGAGCGATAGAGGATGGCGCAGTCGGCGAGCAAGCCGCCCTTTTCCTTCCAATCCTTGAGGCGGCCGACCACGAAGCGGGCCTCGTCCACCTCGTTGAAGGCGGCGTAAAGGGAAATCGGTTCGCCCTCGGCCCCTTCGGTCCACAGCTCCTTGCCAAGGCGCTCGGCGTTGTTGGCGATGACGCTGTTGGCGGCCTTGAGGATATTGGCGGTGGAGCGGTAGTTCTGCTCGAGGCGGATGGTCTCGGCGCCCTGATAATCGGTCAGGAAGCGCTGGATGTTCTCGATCTTGGCGCCGCGCCAGCCGTAGATGGACTGGTCATCGTCGCCGACGATCATCACCTTGCCGCTGTTGCCCGCCAGCATCCGCAGCCAGGCGTACTGGATGCCGTTGGTATCCTGAAATTCGTCCACCAGGATGTTCTGGAAGCGGTCGCGGTAGTGCTCGAGGATGTGCGGTTTGTTGAGCCACAGCTCGTGGGCGCGCAGCAGCAGTTCGGCAAAATCCACCAGACCGGAGCGATCGCAGGTCTCCTGATAGGTCTTGTAGATCTGCTGATAGGTGCGGGTGACGGGGTCGCCGTAGAGGTCGATGTCGCCGGGGCGCAAGCCCTCATCCTTCTTGCCGTTGATGTAGCCCATCACGGCGCGCGGGGCCCAGTGCTTCTCGTCGAGGTTGAGCGCCTTGAGCACCCGGCGAATGAGACGGTACTGGTCGTCGGAGTCGAGGATCTGGAAATCCTGCGGCAAGCCGGCATCCAGATGGTGGGCCCGCAGCAGGCGGTGGGCGATACCGTGGAAGGTGCCGATCCACATGCCACGCTGCGAGCTGCCTAACACCTTCTCGACCCGGCCGCGCATCTCGGCCGCCGCCTTGTTGGTAAAGGTGACCGCGATGATGGAGAAGGGTGAACAGCGTTCCACCTGCATCAGCCAGGCGATACGGTGCACCAGCACCCGGGTCTTGCCCGAACCGGCACCGGCCAGCACCAGCAGGTTGCTGCGGGGCGCCGCAACGGCATCTCTTTGCTTGTCGTTGAGCCCGTCGAGCAGGGTTGAAACGTCCATCACCACTCCTGTTTATTTATACAGGCGGGGATTATACGGCCATCCCCCTGCCAGACCAAATCCAAACTCGGGGGGAGGGGTGAGATGGGGTCTTGCAAGGGCGCCGGTGCGGCCATTTTTGGCTGGCGCCGAGAGAACGGGACGGGGAGGTCTCCAGCTGTAGCCAATCCTTGCTCGCGCGGTTTGTGGGGATTTTGCGAGCCGGATCACGGGCTTGCCGGGGGGCTGGATGAATAACAGGGGAAAACGGTTTACAGTAACTTGCTGAACAATAAGAGAAATGTCGTTTGGGTCTTTTGGTTGTTAGCATAAAAAACTGAAAAGTAGCTAAAAAACAACTGCTTATAAGGTTATTTGCTTAGAATTCAAACCGTTAACGCAAACGTTTTTCCCTTATCATTTGCTTGACCCGCATCGGGGCTGACTTAGAGTAAGCCTGCGTGCTAGATAGCCTGCTCTGACAGGCAAGCAAGTTCCCTCACTTAATAACAATCAAGGATACGATCGTGACTAAAGTGCTCAAGCTGGCCACTGTGGCCTCCCTCACTCTCGCTGCTCTCTCTGCTCAGGCTGCTTCCGAGCCAGCCGTCATTTATGACACTGCGGGCAAGTATGACAAATCATTCAACGAAGCCGTGTTCCGTAACGGCGTCGAGCTCTACAACAAGGACAAGGGCGTCAAGGTCAAAGAGTTTGAACCCCAGAACGAAGCCCAGCGCGAGCAGGGTCTGCGTCGTCTGGCCAGCCGTGGCAACGGCCCGATCGTGGCAGTCGGTTTCAACATGGGTTCCGCGGTAGAGAAGGTTGCGACCGAATTCCCGAAAACCCAGTTCACCATCATCGACATGGTGGTCGACAAGCCGAACGTCCAGTCCGTTATCTTCAAGGAGCATGAAGGTTCCTTCCTGGTGGGCGCGCTGGCTGCCATCGCTTCCAAGAGCGGCAAGGTCGGCTTCGTGGGCGGCATGGATATCCCGCTGATCCGCAAATTCCAGTGCGGTTACGAGCAGGGTGCCAAGTTCGTCAATCCGAAGATCGAAGTGTTCCAGAACATGGCGGGCTCCACCCCTGCCGCGTTTGCTGACCCGGCCAAAGGTGCCGAGCTGGCCAAGTCCCAATTCGCCAAGGGCGCTGACGTGGTTTACGCCGCAGCTGGCGGTACCGGTATCGGTGTCTATCAGGCAGCCAAGGACAGCGGCAAGTTCGCCATCGGTGTGGACTCCAACCAGAACCACCTGCAACCGGGCACCATGCTGACTTCCATGGTCAAGTCTGTCGGTCTGGCCGCTTACCAGACCTGGGATGACGCTGCCAAAGGCGAGTGGAAGCCTGGTATCAAGAACCTGGGTCTGGCCGAAGGCGGTGTGGATTGGGCGCTCGACAAGGACAACGAGAAGCTGATCACCCCGGAAATGAAAGCCAAGGTGGATGCCATCAAGGCAGAAATCATCGCTGGCAAGGTCAAAGTTCATGACTACATGAGCGATAACACCTGCAAATACTAATTAGATAGCTGCTACGACTCTCAACGCACCACCGGCCCGCACGGGCCGGTTTTTAGTCTTATTTCATGAAACGCAGGGCTGCATCATGGACCAGACAGATCGCTATGCCATCGAATTAAGAGGTATCGATAAGCGGTTCGGCGAAGTGTACGCCAACAAGCTGATCGACCTTAAGGTTCGCAAAGGCAGTATCCACGGCATTGTCGGCGAAAATGGCGCCGGTAAGTCCACCCTGATGAGCATCATTTATGGTTTCTACCATGCCGACAAAGGCGAGATGCTGATCGACGGGAATCCTTTCAAACCCCATGGCTCACAAGATGCGATTGCCGCAGGGGTGGGCATGGTTCACCAGCACTTCATGCTGGTCAATAACTTCACCGTATTGGAAAACGTCATCCTCGGCGCTGAGAACGGCTGGCACCTTCAGCAGAGCGTGGCGTCAGCCGAAAAGCTGCTTGGCGAACTGGCGCGAGACTATGGCCTAGACGTGCCGCTGCACGAAAAGGTCGAAGATCTGCCGGTTGGCTTGCAACAGCGGGTCGAAATTCTCAAGGCGCTCTATCGCGGCGCCCGCATCCTGATCCTCGACGAGCCGACCGGGGTACTGACCCCGCAAGAGGCGGATCACCTGTTCGAGGTGCTGAAAAAGCTGCGGGATCAGGGGGCAACCATCATCCTCATCACCCACAAGCTGCGGGAGATCCTGGCCATTACCGATCAGGTCTCCATCATGCGCCGTGGCGAGATGGTGGCGCACGTCGCCACCAAGGATACCGACAAGGAGCAGCTGGCCGAACTGATGGTGGGCCGCAAGGTGCGCCTCAAGGTCGACAAGGGGCCAACCCAGCCCGGTGAAGCCAAGCTGAAGATCGAAGGGCTCAGCTATTTCGACGCCAGCAAGGTGGAGCGGGTCAAATCGGTCAGCTTCGAGGTGCGGGCCGGTGAAGTGGTTGGCATCGCCGGGGTCTCCGGCAACGGTCAGTCCGAACTGCTCAGTCTGCTTGGCGGTATTCTCAAGCCGAGCAAGGGCAGCTTCACCATCAGCAGTCGCAGCGGCGTGCACAAGGTGAGTGCTGAGCACCCGGCCGATCCCGAGCTGGTGCGCAACTACGGCCTCGGTCATGTGCCGGAAGATCGCCACAAGATGGGGCTGATCAACCGCTTCGAGGCGAAAGAGGCCTTTATTCTCGGTTATCACCGCCGCCCGCAATACAACAAGGGTTGGCTGCAGAACAAGGAGGCGATCCAGCAGGATTGTCAGGCCAAGATGGAGAAGTGGGACGTGCGCCCGCCCCATCCCGATCACAAGACCGCCAACTTCTCCGGTGGCAACCAGCAGAAGCTGGTGATCGCCCGTGAAGTGGAGCAGGACCCGGATGTGCTGTTGATCGGCCAGCCGACCCGCGGGGTCGACATCGGCGCCATCGAGTATATCCACCAGCAGATCATCGCCATGCGCGACAAGGGCAAGGCTGTCTTGCTGGTCTCGGTTGAGCTGGACGAGATCATGAGCCTCGCTGACCGGATCCTGGTCATTGCTGATGGTCGCATCGTCGGCGAGCTGGATGGTGCCAAGGCGGATGAGCGCACCATTGGTTTGATGATGGCGAATATCGTTCCCGATGAAGTAGCCAAGGAGGCCCACTGATGAGCCAAGTACGTATTCCTGCCTGGGTCTCCGTGGGCGTCTTGTCTGCGGTCAACATCCTGCTGGCCTTCCTGGTGTCGGCCATTCTGTTCTACTACCTCGACATCAACCCGGTCGATGCCGCCAAGATCATGTGGTACGGCGCGTTCGGCACCGGTGAAGGGGTTGGCTTTACCCTCTACTACGCAACCGGCTTTATCTTTACCGGTCTGTCGGTGGCGGTCGCCTTCCACGCCGGTCTGTTCAACATCGGTGGTGAAGGTCAGGCCTATATCGGCGGCCTCGGTGTCGGTCTGGTCTGTCTGATGCTCGGCGATGTGCTGCCGTTTGCCCTGCTGTTGCCGCTCTCCATCATTGCCGGTGGTCTGTTCGGTGCGGCCTGGGCCTTTATTCCGGCCTGGCTGCAAGCCAAGCGCGGCAGCCATATTGTTATCACCACCATCATGTTCAACTTCATCGCCGCCTCCCTGATGGCCTATCTGCTGGTGGAGGTGTTCAAGCCGCCCGGCTCGATGGCGACCGAGAGCAAGGTGTTTGCCGAGGCAAGCTGGCTGCCCAAGATGAGCGGGCTGGCGAACCTGTTCGGGATGGAGATCCCCAACAGCCCGCTCAATGTCAGCTTCTTCTGGGCGCTGATCTGTGCGGCGCTGGTGTGGGTCTTTATCTGGCACACTCGCTGGGGTTACGAGATCCGCTCGGTCGGGGCCAGCCAGAGTGCCTCCGCCTATGCCGGTATCTCCTATCCCAAGGTGGTGATCCTGGCCATGGTCATCTCCGGCATGCTGTCGGGCTTCTTTGCCCTCAACGTGCTGCAGGGTGAGCTGCACCAGATCAAGCTCAACTTCGTGGAAGGGTTCGGCTTCACCGGTATCGCGGTAGCGCTGATGGGGCGCAACCATCCGGTCGGCGTCATCATCGCCAGCCTGCTGTTCGGTTTCCTCTATCAGGGGGGCGCCGAGCTCAGCTTCGAGTTCGGTGTCGACCGCAACATCGTGGTGGTGTTGCAGGGTCTGGTGATCCTGTTCTGTGGCGCCCTTGAGCACATGATGCGTCCGCGCATCGAGCAGCTCTATCTGGCGTTTGCCAACCGCTCAGCCGCGCAAGCTAAAGGAGTCTGATCATGTTTGAAATTCTGATCCTGATGCTGGATGCGACCATTCGTACCGCGCCGCCGCTCATTCTGGCGGCCATGGCGGGCATGTTTTGCGAGCGCTCCGGGGTGGTCAACATCGCGCTGGAAGGCAAACTGCTGGCGGCGGCGTTCGCCAGTGGCGCGGCGGCTGCGGTCTCCGGTTCTGCCTGGATAGGTCTGGGTGCCGGGGTGGGTGTCTCCATCCTGTTTGCCCTGATGCACGGTTTTGCCACCATCACCCATCGCGGTGATCAGGTGGTGAGCGGCATGGCCATCAACATTCTGGCGGCCGGTCTGACCGTCACCCTGGGCCGTTACTGGTTCGATCAGGGTGGCCAGACGCCAGCGCTCTCCGGTGATGCCCGTTTCGCCCCCATCGATCTGCCCTATGCCAAGGAGTTGTGGGATGTGCCGGTGATCGGCCAGCTCTACAGCGAGCTGCTGAGCGGCCACTCCCTGCTGGAGTACGTGGCGTTCGCCTGCGTGCCGCTGGCATGGTGGGTGATGTTCCGTACCCGCTTCGGTCTGCGTCTGCGGGCGGTGGGTGAGGCGCCCGCAGCGGTCGATACCGCCGGTATCTCTGTGGTGCGGATGCGCTACACCGCGCTCCTCATCGGCGGCCTGCTGGCCGGTATCGGCGGTACCTATCTGGCGGTGGCCCAGACGGCCCAGTTCATCCCCAACATGAGTGCGGGCAAGGGCTTTATGGCGCTGGCGGCGCTGGTGTTCGGCAAGTGGCGTCCCTGGAATGCCATGGCAGCCTGCCTGCTGTTCGGCTTCCTCGATGCGGTCGCCATCCGCCTGCAAGGGGTCAGCATCGGCGGCTTCGCCATTCCGGTGCAGGCCATCGAGGCACTGCCCTACATCCTGACCGTGTTCCTGCTGGCCGGCTTTATCGGCCGCGCGGTGGCGCCGAAGGCGCTTGGTACACCCTATGTGAAGGAGCGGGAGTAGCGCCCTCTATCGCGATATTCCCACCCACGCAAATAACAGCAGGCCCACTTCGGTGGGCCTGTTTTTTTATGGGCGGGACGGGGCAGGCCAGCCGGGATCTGGATGGTGTGATAGAGGGTGACAATGGCGTGAAGGGATAAAGGGGCTGCGTGAGTTGCTGCGGGTAGCGGCTGGTGTACAAGAGCTGACCCCTCTGCCAGCCCCATAAAAAACCCCCTCGTATCAGGAGGGGGTTGCACTGGTTATTGCCGGATTAACCCTGAGGCTCAGGGTGCCAGCACCAGCTTGTAGACACCAAAGCCGGGGTGTTTGGCATCGGTGGGCGGCAGGGTCTCTACATAGTTCAGCTTGCCACCGGTCAGGGCTTGCGCCTCGCTGCGTGGCGAGCTGTAGATGCGCAGATCCAGATTGGCGGGCAGGGGGGCCAGCTGCCAGTTGTTGTCTGCCGGGGGCTCGAAACCGGCCGGATTCTTCTCTGCCAGATCCTTGAGGTATTCGGAGAGCACTTCGCGGGTTTCGAACTGATCTTCATGGACGATCACCTTGGCGTTGATGCCCGGGAAGTTGCCACCACCGCTGGCGCGGTAGTTGTTGGTCACCACGTAGAACATCTGGGTCGGGTCGATCGCCTTGCCCTGATAGGTGAGGTTGGTGATGCGATAGCTGTCGCTCACCTTGTTGCCATCCACATCGTAACGGGCGGGTTTGGTCACATCGACCTGATAGTTCACACCGTCGATCACGTCGAAGTTGTAGGTGCGGTACTTCTCGTTCACCAACCACTGGGTAGCGGTGCTGGCGGCATCGATCTTGTTGAACTGGACGGCGCTCTTCTCCAGCCACTCCTGTACGGTCGCGCCATTGATGGCGACCACCTGCAGGGTGTTGGGGTAGACATAGAGGTCGGCCACGTTGCGCAGGGAGATATCGCCAGCCGGTACATAGGTGAAGTCGGTCGGGCCGTTGCGACCGCCACGGAATGGCGCGGCGGCGGAGAGGATGGGCCATTTCTCCTTGAGCTGACCATCCTGTTGCAGCTTCTTGGCATGCCACAGCTGGGCGTCGCTGACGATCTGGATGGAGGGGTCATCCTGCACCAGCGCGAAGAAGCTGTGGATTGGCTTGGTGATCTTGCTGAGGGGCTCGTCCAGCCACTGGTTGGCCTGCTCGTGCTCGGCAATGACCTGATCGACCACCGCCTGATCTTCGGTGCTGCTGGCGCTGCTGTCGATCTTTCGCAGCTGGGACTGGCTGGAGGCCACTTCCCAGCGACCCTCTTTCCAGGTCATGTGCAGGTCGATGATGCCGAGGTGGTTACCCCAGACGCCCGGCATCACGGTCGGTACGCCCGCCAGGGTGCCTTTCTCGTTGTCCACGTCGGTCATGTTGGGGTAGTCGCCCGGGAAGGTGCGGTGGGCGTGACCCAGCAGCAGGGCATCGACCCCTTTTACCTTGGCCAGCGGCAGGGCTGCGTTCTCCATCATGGGTTCGCGCGGGTCACCAATGATGCCAGTGTGGGCCACGACCACGACGATGTCAGCGCCCTTGGCGCGGATTTCGGGTACATAGTGCTCGGCGGTCTCGACCATATCGGCCACCACCACCTTGCCTTCCAGATTGCGCTTGTCCCACTGGGTGATCTGGGGCGGAGTCAGCCCCAGCACACCGACCTTGATGGTCTGGGTATTGCCGTTGGCATCCTTCACCTGACGATCCAGCACCACATAGGGTTTGAACTTCTGCTTGCCCCAGTCGATGGTGCCCTTGCCATCACGACTGAAGGCATCGGCCTGGAAGACGTTGGCGTTGATGTAGGGGTAGTTGGCCCCTTTCAGGGTCTCTGAAAGGAAGTCGAGACCGAAGTTGAATTCGTGGTTGCCCAGGTTGCCGACATCATAGCTCATGGTGTTGAGCGCCTTGATGGCGGGGTGGGTCTGCTTGCTCAGCCACTGCTGTTTGACCTGCTGGTCGTGGATATAGTCGGCCAGCGGGGTGCCCTGGATCAGGTCGCCGTTGTCGATCAGCAGGTTGTTGGCGTTCTCTTCGCGGGCCTTGCGGATCAGCACAGCGGTGCGGGCAAAGCCCAGCGAGGCATCCGGCTTGTTCTGGTAGTAGTCGTAGCTCAGCAGGTTGGAGTGGATATCAGAGGTTTCGATCAGCCGCAGGGTGAGATCACCGGGGGCCTGAGAGTTGTTGTCATCACAGCCGGACAGCAAAAAGATAACTGCCACCGCGCTCAGTTTGAGGGTGGTTTTCATTGTTGGATTCTCTTGTTATGGGTATGCCAGCGTGGTGCATTCTATCGACAGCAAAAGAATCCGATTGTGAGCAGGCTGGCAATTCGGGCTAATTACCCTCCTGTTAATAGAGTTATGGCTCTGATTTTCATCTGTTTTTTGTCTTTCTTCTGGGCCGCCACCCTCAATGCTATTTCACTGTTAGTCACCCTGTTGTCGTCACCGCTGTGCGGTCGGGGCAAGCGGCGCGGCCTGCCGCTCCTGCGAGGCTGTAATGGTTGGTTACAGATCTCCATTCGACTGATAGATGACCTTTCCCTTAAATTCAGCGGCGATTGATTGCATCTAAAAATTACAAAGCGACAGCAAGGAATAAAACCTCATGAAAATGCACAACAAAGCGCTGCTGGCCATCGCCTGCGCTGCGGCCCTATCTGCCTGTGACAGCGAAAAAGCTGCCAACAGCATTGCCAAGCGGGTGCCGCTGGCTCTGCCTGAGGCGGGTCTTTACCAAGCGAATCTGATGAGCCGCGACGGCGACAAGACGACGCCGCGCATGATCAAGGATCTGGATGGTCTGGCGCTGGTCTACCCGAAGGGTGAAACCGTGCAGCACTGGGGTGTCTGGGTGGATCATCAGGTGGGCAAGGTCGAGACCAACAGCCAGTGGCTGGGTCAGGCTGACCAGAAAGCCGACAAAGACGGGATCTACCCGGTGCAGTTGATCCGCAACAGCGAACGGCTCGGCACCAGCACGGCGCTCAGCTCGGTGACCAACGACCACAACCTCATCACCTTCCAGGATCAGCCGGTCATCGATCTGCAGGGCAAGGAGATCAAGCGCTGGGTTTTTGATTTCACCCGGACCGGCACCAAGTTCTCCGACAACTCCCCCATCTATTCCGGTTTCAGCGGTCATGTGGCGGTGACGGCCCTGACCACCAAAGCGGTGACCACGGCCAGCTGGAGTGCCACGGGCAGCGATGGCTTCAGCAGCGACATGGTGGGCAAGGTGGATACCACCAACAACGGCGGCAAGCTGACGGTGGCGATCGAGTTTCCGGCGGCAGGTTGTACGCTGGTGGGCGAGGGGAGTGCCACTGCCGGGTTGAGCAAGCTGACCATGACCGGGTTTGGCAAGTGCAACTTCAAGCAATCCGCTGCCGCCACGCCGATCGAAAACCTCTGGAATGCCGCTCTGGCCCGGGCGATGGATAACCGCGTCGCCTATGTCGCCACCTATACCACGGATGCCAAAAAAGAGGCGCTGGTCATCGGCTTCCCCGACACCAATGGCTTGCTGATCACCGCTGACAAGCGATAAGCAGCTAACGGCAGGGGTGGGCAAACGCGCCTGAAACAACAAGGGAGCCAGTGGCTCCCTTGTTGTTTTCAACGCACGGTTTACAGCAGGAACAAGGTCGCCAGCCCGAGGAAGATAAAGAAGCCGCCGGTATCGGTGATGGCGGTGATCATCACGCTGGCACCGACTGCCGGGTCGCGGCCGAGTCGGGTCATGGTCATGGGGATGATGACCCCCATCAGCGCCGCCACCAGCAGGTTGAGCATCATGGCGAGCGTCATCACGGCGCCGAGCGCCGCATCCTGATAGAGCAGATAGGTGGCAATGCCCATGGTGCCGCCCCACACCAGCCCGTTGATAAAGGCGACGCCAAGTTCCCGCAGCAGCAGGAAGGAGAGGTTGCCCGCCTGAATGTGCTGCAGCGCCAGCGCCCGCACTATCATGGTGATGGTCTGGTTGCCGGTGTTGCCGCCGATCCCGGCGACAATGGGCATCAGCGCCGCCAGTGCCACCAGCTGGGAGATGGTGTGCTCGAACAGACCGATCACCCTCGAGGCGACAAAGGCGGTGCAGAGGTTGATGGCAAGCCAGGCCCAGCGGGTCTTGACCGCCTTGGAGACCGGGGCGAACACGTCTTCATCCTCGCTGATACCCCCCATCCGGCGCAGGTCTGTGTCACTCTCCTCATAGACCAGATCCACCACCTCTTCGACGGTGAGGCGGCCCATCAGCTTGCCCTTGCCATCCACCACGGCGGCGGAGAGCAGGTCATCCCGCTCGAAGGTGCGGGCGGCCGCTTCGTCGTTATCCTCCGGATCGAAGGTGACCGGATCCCGCTCCATCACGTCGCTCACCAGGGTGGCGGGTTTGTGCAGCAGTACAGTGGTGAGCGGCAGCTCCCCCAGCAGATGGTTGCGTCGATCGATGACGAACAGCTTGTCGGTGTTGGCGGGGATCTTGCCGCGCAGGCGCAGATAGCGCTGCACCGTGGCCAGACTCACCTCGGGGCGGATGGTGATGATCTCGAAGTCCATCATGGCGCCGACGGTGTGCTTGCCGTAGCGGATCACCTCCCGCACCCGATCCCGGTCGGCGGGGGCCATATAGGTGAGCAGCCGCCCCATCAGGTTGCGCGGCAGATACTGGCCCAGATAGATCTGGTCATCGATATCCAGGGTGCGCAGGGCGTGCAGCAGCTCCTTGTCGCTCATCCCGCTGATGAGGCTGTCCCACACCGTCTCCGACGCTTCGACCAGGATCTGGCCGCGCTTCTCCTCCTCCACCAGCGCCCACAGGGCATGACGCTCATCAGGCGGCAGCGATTCCAGCGCATCGGCGACGTCGGCGGCAGGCAACCCGTTGACCAGCGCAGTGAGTTCGCTGGTCTGATCGCGCTGCTCGGCATCCTGCACCACCTGCGGATCCAGCAGGCTGTCGGTGAGGGCATCATCGCGCAGCAGCAGGGTGAGAATGCGGGATCTGTCATCCGCGCGCTGCCGGGCGCTGTTCTTGATGGGAAGAGACATGGGATGAATTCCTGAGATGGTAGCCAAGGGCTCAATGCCCATAGGATACCAGACTTAAAACAACAGGTTATGACCGTGATGGGAGAAGAGGGAGGTAAAAGTGAGGCCACCTGCTGGTGGCCTCATGGTGAGTTGCCGAGGATCCCTCAGGCGAGGGCTCGTTGGCGCTGTGGGGCCTCGCCAAACCAGGCGAGCCGGTCGGCCAGGGTCACTACCGAGCCCACCATGATCAGCGCCGGGCTTTCGACCCCCACCGCCAGTGCGGGCAGCTCATCGAGGGTGCCGCGAATGACCCGCTGGCAGGGCTGGGTGCCACGCTCGATCAGCGCCACCGGGGTGTTGCTCGCCTTGCCGTGGGCCAGCAACTGCTCGCGGATGGTGGCGCAGGAGGAGAGCCCCATGTAGAAGACCAGCGTTTGCCGATCTTTGGCCAGCAGCGGCCAGTCGAGATCCCGGGCGCCCCCCTTGCCGTGGGCGGTGACGAAGCGAACGCTCTGGGCGTGATCGCGGTGGGTGAGCGGAATGCCGGCGTAGGCGGCGCAGCCGCTGGCCGCAGTGATCCCCGGCACCACCTGAAAGCCGATGCCGCTGCCGACCAGCGTCTCCAGCTCTTCGCCGCCACGGCCGAAGATAAAGGGGTCACCCCCCTTCAGCCGCACCACCCGCTGGCCCTTCTTCGCCTCCTCCAGCAAGAGCTGGTTGATCCCCTCCTGCGGCACGCAGTGGTTGCCCGCCTGCTTGCCGACGAAGATGCGCTTGGCATCCCGGCGCACCAGTGCCATCACCTCGTCGGAGACCAGCCGGTCATAGACCACCACGTCGGCCTGCTGCATCTGGCGTAGGGCGTGCAGGGTGAGCAGACCCGGATCGCCGGGGCCGGCTCCCACCAGCACCACTTCGCCACTGGAGTGGCTTTCATCGGCAAACAGGCTATCGGCCAGCTGGTGGGCAGAGGCGCTATCGCCCCGTGCCAGCGCCTGACCGAGCCGATCCGCCCCGAGCAGCCGCTCCCAGAAGCGGCGCCGCTCCCCCATGGTAGCGAAGCGGGCCTTGACCCGCTCCCGCAGGCTACCGGCAAAGGTCGCCACGGCCCCCAGATGTTGCGGCAGCAGGGCTTCCAGTTTTTCCCGCAGCAGCCGGGCCAGCACCGGCGCCTTGCCGCCGGAGGAGATGGCCACCATCAGCGGCGAGCGGTCGATGATCGACGGCATGATGAAGCTGGAGCGTTTCGGATCGTCCACCACGTTGGCAAAGATCCGCGCCCGGTTGGCGCTCTGGTAGACCAGCGCATTCACCTCGCGCCGATCGGTGGCGGCCACCACCAGCCACTTGCCCGCCAGTTGTTCCGATGCAAATTCACCGGCCAGCCACTCGATGCTGCCGTTGGCAGCCAGTTCCGCCAGCTCGGGGTCGAGCTCGGGCGCGACCACAGTGAGGCGAGCACCGGCATCCAGCAGCAGGCGCGCTTTGCGCTCCGCCACCTCGCCGCCGCCGACCAGCAGCACGGGTTTGTTGTCGAGTCGGCAAAAGATGGGCAAGTAGTCCATGGGGCCTCCTGATCAGGCGGTTCGGGTCTGGTTGGCAGTGGTGGTGGCGTCGCTCACCGCGACCGGGCGCTCAGCCTTGGGGGTGGCATACCAGTAGCCGAGGCCCATAAAGAGGGCGCCGGAGACGGTGTTGCCCAGGGTCACCCACAGCAGGTTGTGGCCGATGCCGCTCAGGGTGTAGGCCTCCGAGTGGGCGCCAAACCAGGAGAGGGCGAACAGGGTCATGTTGGCGATGGAGTGTTCGTAGCCGGAGGCGATAAAGGCGAGCAGGCACCACCAGATGGCGATGAAGCGGGCGGCTCCTTCGGTGCGCAGCGCCATCCAGATGGCGAGGCAGACCAACCAGTTGCAGAGGATCCCCTTCATAAACAGGGTCAGCGCCGGGGCCTGGGTCTTGGCCAGCGCCACCTTGTGGGCCAGGCTGCCTGCGTCCGGCAGCAGGCTGCCGCCGTAGGAGTAGATGAGCGCCACCACAACGGAGCCAATCAGATTGCCCGCCCAGGTCTGCGGCAGGATACGCAGCAGGTCGGCCATGGTGATCTTGCCCGTCTTCACCCCGAAGGTGAGGAACATGGTGTGGCCGGTGAACAGCTCGGAGCCGGCGATGATGACGAGCGTCAGGGCGATGCCGAAGGTGGCCCCCATCACCAGCGGTCGGATGCTCGGATCCACCAGATTGCCGAGGGTGAAGATGAGGATGATGCCGAGGCCCACATAGGCCCCCGCCATGGCGGAGCTGAGCCAGAAGCCGAGCTTGTCGCTGCGCTCGAAGCGGTTGATGCGGGCCGCGTTGGCGGCGCACTTGTTGATGGTTTCCGTGTACATCTTGTGAGTCCTTGAAAGGGCTGCCCTCTGGCAGCCCGAAAGAGAGTGAATTTGGCTTTAGACGGCGACCCAGACCAGCTGGTCGCGCACTTCAACGGGGTAGCTTTGAACCGACATCGCAGGGTTGTCGAAACAGTGGCCATCGCTCAGGCGAAAGCGCTGCTTCTTGAGCGGGCTGGCGACCCAGAGCTCGCCGTCGTGTTCGCAGATCAGGCCCCGCGACAGCACGTTGGCGGCGAAGAAGGGATCCCGGTTGTCGATGGCGAACACCTCGGCCGCCGCGCTCGGGCGGAACAGGGCGATCTGACGACCCTCAATGAGTGCACAGACGCCGGTTCCCGGCAGGATGTCGTTGAGTTGGCAGGCGAATTTCATCATTTGGTCTCCACCTCGATCTGGTAGACGGGGATGCGCTCGGCCGGAGTGGCGGGTCTGTGCTGGTCGCGCTCGCTGACGAACTGCACGTCCGGATCGCGCTTGTCGCTGTTGATGAAGTGGCTGAAGCGCTTGAGCGCCTCCTCTTCGTTGAGGGTGCGCGACCATTCGCACTCGTAGCTGTCGATGAGGGTCTGGATATCGCGCTCCAGCGTCTCGGCCAGTCCCAGCTTGTCGTCGACGATCACCTCGCGCAGGTAGTCGACACCCCCTTCCAGATTGCCGAGCCAGACCGATGTGCGCTGCAGTTTGTCGGCGCTGGTGACGTAGAACATCATAAAGCGGTCGATCAGCTTGATGAGGGTTTCGCGGTCAAGGTCAGAAGCCAGCAGATCGGCGTGGCGCGGTTTCATGCCGCCGTTGCCGCCCACATAGAGGTTCCAGCCCGCATCGGTGGCGATGATGCCGACATCCTTGCCCTGGGCTTCCGCACATTCGCGGGTACAGCCGGAGACGCCGAACTTCATCTTGTGCGGGGTGCGAATCCCCTTGTAGCGGTTCTCGAGGAAGACCCCGAGGCCAACGCTGTCCTGCACGCCGAAGCGGCACCAGGTGCTGCCGACACAGGTCTTGGCCATACGCAGCGCCTTGGCATAGGCCTGACCTGTCTCGAATCCGGCTGCCAGCAGCTTGCGCCAGATGGCGGGCAGGTCATCCTTCTGAGCCCCGAACAGGCCGATGCGCTGGGCGCCGGTGATCTTGGTGTAGAGCTTGTAGTCGCGGGCCACTTCGGCCACCGCCAGCAGCCCTTCCGGGGTCACTTCACCGCCGGCCATGCGCGGGATGACGGAGTAGCTGCCGTCCTTTTGCATGTTGCCGAGGAAGATGTCGTTGGTGTCCTGCAGTGGGATGTTGCGCGGGCTCAGCACATGCTCGTTCCAGCAGGAGGCGAGGATGGAGCCGACGGTCGGTTTGCACACCTCACAGCCATAGCCCTGACCGTGCTTGGCCAGCAGCTCGTCGAAGCTCTTGATCCCCTCCACCTTGACCAGATGGAACAGCTCCTGACGGGAGTGGGGGAAGTGGGCGCAGAGGTGGTTGTTGACCTCGATGCCCTGCTTCACCAGCTCGGCGTTGAGCACCTGACTGATGAGCGGCACGCAGCCGCCGCAGCCGGTACCGGCCTTGGTGTGCTGCTTGATGGCGGCCAGCGTGGTGTGACCCTCGGCGACGGCCTGGGCGATGTCGCCCTTGGAGACGTCGAAGCAGGAGCAGATCTGGGCGCTCTCCGGCAGGGCATCCACCCCCAGTGTCGGCTTGGCACCGGCGTAGGCGGGCAGGATCAGGGTGTCCGGGTGGCTCGGCAGCGGCAGGGCATTGAGCATCATCTGCAGCAGGTTGCCGTAATCTTCCACGTCACCCACCAACACGGCGCCGAGCAATCGGCTGTTGTCTTCGCTCACCACGATCTTCTTGTAGACGCCGGCCTGATCGTCCTGAAACACATAGCTGTGGCTGCCCGGGGTGCGGCCGTGGGCATCGCCGATGGAGCCGACGGAGACGCCGAGCAGTTTCAGCTTGGCGCTCATGTCCGCCCCCTCGAAACGGCTGTCGCCGCCGAGCAGATGGTCGACGGTGATCTGGGCCATCTTGTAGCCCGGCGCCACCAGCCCGAAGAAGCGGCCCTGCCAGGCGGCGCACTCGCCGATGGCGTAGATGTTGGGATCGGAGGTGAGGCAGTGATCGTCGATGACGATGCCGCCGCGCTCGGCGATGGCCAGATCACCGTAGCGGCCGAGGGTATCTTGCGGACGAATGCCGGTGGAGAAGACCACCACGTCCACTTCCAGCTGGCTGCCGTCGGCGAAGGCGAGGCGGTGTTTCGCCTGCTCGCCGCCATGCATCAGGATCTCGCTGGTGCTCTTGCTGGTGTGTACCTGCACCCCCATGGATTCAATCTTGCGGCGCAGCAGCTGGCCGCCCTGACCGTCGAGCTGCTCGGCCATCAGCACAGGGGCAAATTCCACCACATGGGTTTCGAGACCCAGCGCCTTGAGGGCGCCGGCGGCTTCCAGGCCAAGCAGACCGCCCCCGATCACCACCCCGCTCTTGCCGCTCCTGGCGGCGCTGCGGATGGCTTTCAGATCCTCGATGGTGCGATAGACAAAGCACTCGTGGTGCTGACTGCCCGCAATGGGCGGCACCCAGGGGTAGGAGCCGGTGGCCAGCACCAGCTTGTCGTACCCGATCACAGTGCCCTTGTTGGAGTGCACTTCGCGGTTGGCCCTGTCGATTTTTTTCACCGCTTCGCCGAGCAGCAGGCGGATGCCGTGCTTGTCGTAGAAGCCGGGTTTGACGAGGGAGAGATCTTCGCTGGTGTGATGGGAGAAGTAGGAGGAGAGATGGACGCGATCGTAGGCGGGACGGGGTTCTGCACCGAAGACGGTGATCTCGTAGCGGCCCGGGTCGGCCCGCTCGATCAACTCTTCGATGAAGCGGTGCCCCACCATGCCGTTGCCCACAACGACCAGTCTGACTTTGCTCATGATTGCCTCTAGTTTGGAGTAATAAAACATCATTCTGGGGCTAGGCTACCCAGTCAGTCGGGGCGGGCAATTGATGCAAATCAAGTGTCTATTTATATATCTCGTCAGGGGTAATTCGATAAAATTCAAAGATATATAAAAATAGGTATACCAGTTGATGATTTCTGCGCTGGCTCGGGGTGAGGGATGGTGGAGAGCAAGAGCGCTTTAGCAAAAGCCGGGGAGTGAAAACTTCTATCGGAAAAAGCCGATCTCGCACTGGGCGAGACTGGCATCAGCGGAGCAAGGTGGCGCGTCAGGCAATATGGCGGCGGAACATGGCGAGCGCCAGCGACAGGGTGACGCCGGCGATGGCGAGCAGCGGCCAGAGCAGGGGCCAGGCGGCCGACCAGTCGAACCCCTTGAGGAAGACCCCCTTGAGCAGCACGATGAAGTGGGTGAGGGGGTCGATGGCCGCCAGCCACTGGAACACCTGCGGCATGTTCTCCACCGGCGAGATGTAGCCCGAGAGGATCACCGCCGGTACGGTGAAGGAGAAGACCCCGAGAAAGGCCTGCTGCTGGGTCGAGCAGAACGACGAGATGAAGAGCCCGATCCCGGCCAGTGCCAGCCCGTAGCAGACCATGCCCGCCATCAGCAGGCTGAGGCTGCCGGCAAAGGGGAGGTGAAAGACAAAACGGGCGGCCAGCGCGACTATGCACCCTTGCCCCACCGCCACCATGATGCCGGGCACCGCCTTGCCCGCCATGATCCAGCCTGCGGTGAGGGGGGAGACCAGCAGCTGATCGAAGGTGCCCTCTTCCCGCTCCCGCGCGACCGAGAGGGCGGTAACGATAAGGCAGCCGGTGGTGGTAATGATGGCCACCAGCGCTGGCAGGATATGCCAGTGGAACTCGACGTTGGGGTTGTAGAGGTTGCGTACCGCCAGCTCGGGTTGCCCCTTGCCCTCACTTTGCCAGCGGGCGATCACCTGACTGATGTAGCCCGCCGCCACCTGACCGCCATTGGAGCGGCGCCCGTCGATGATCAGCTGCACCTTGGCCGGTTCGCCGCGCGCCAGCCGGCGCGAGAAATCCCCCGGAATAATCAGCCCGAGCAGTGCCCGCTGTCCGGTGATGGCCTCGGTCATGCCCGCCTCGCCCTGCACCGGGATGATGGTGGTGAAGGCGGGCATATGGGTGAGGCGCTCCAGCAGCTCGCGGCTCTGGGCACCGCCATCCTGGTTGTAGATGGCCAGCGTATTGCCGGTCACCTCCAGAGTGGCGGCGAACGGGAAGAGGGCGGTTTGCAGCAGCACCGGCATGATGAGCAGAAAGCGCCCCTGAGTATTGCCCATCAGGGCCTGCAGCTCTTTTCGGATCAGCCACCAGAGTCGGATCAGCATGGGTTACTCCAGAGTGCGCCGCGTCTTGCGGGCGGTCAGGGCCAGCCAGAAACCGGCCAGCAGCAGCAGACAGAAACCGTTGACCAGCAGGATCGAGAAGACGCTGCCCGCCTGATAGAGGGTCTGCAGCGAGCTCGCGAAGTAACGGGCCGGAATGAGGTGGGTGATGGCCCGCAGTAGCGGCGGCATGCTGGCGATCTCGAACACGAAACCCGACAGCATCACGGCGGGCAGAAAGGCGGCGATCAGCGCAGCCTGCGCGGCGTTGAACTGGCTGCGCATTACGGTGGAGAGGAACAGGCCGAGCCCGAGGGCGCTGCCGAGAAAGACGCTGGTGACCAGAAAGAGCAGCAGCAGGGAGCCGCGCCACGGCACGCCCATCACCGCCACCGAGAAGAGCAGGCAGAGCAGCATGGCAATGATGCCAAGGCCATAGTAGGGCAACAGCTTGGAGAGCAGCAGCTCCCCCTTGGTGACCGGGGTGGCGAGCAGCGCCTCCATGGTGCCGCGCTCCCACTCCCGCGCCACCACCAGCGAGGTGAGCAGGGCGCCTATGATGGTCATCACCACCGCAATGGAGCCCGGCACCAGAAAGTTGCGGCTCACCAGCGCCGGGTTGAACCAGGCGCGGCTCTCTATCGACACCGGCATGGCGACCCCCTCGCCAGCGAGCCATCCCTGCCAGATCCCCTGCACATAGTTGGTGACGAAGTTGGCGGTGTTGGGCTCTGAGCCGTCGGTCAGCAGCAGCGCCTGCGGCGTGCCATTGCCCTGACCGGCCAGCGCGCGGGAGAAGCCGTCGTCGATCACCAGCAGGCCGCGGATCTCGCCACGGGCCAGACTGGCGAGCAGGGACTCCTTGCTCGGCCCGCTGTGGATCTCCAGCGCGGTAGAGCCGCGCAGGGCCTGCTCCAGCCGCACCGCCGGGGCGCCGCTGTCGGTACGCCAGATGCCGAGGCGCAGATGGTCCACATCCAGATTGATGGCGTAACCCATCACCACCAGCAGCACCACCGGCATGATGAAGGCGATGAGGATGCTGCTCGGATCGCGGACGATTTGCAGCGTCTCCTTGCGGCAGAGGGCCAGCAGTCGCCGACGGTTGATGCTCATGCGTCCTCCTCGCTGGCCCGCTCGACCAGGGTGATAAAGGCCTCTTCCATTGTTGGCAAAGAACAGGTCGGCAAGGAGCCGGTTGGCAAAGAGGTCACCGCCTCTTTGGCAGCCAGCCCCTTGAGATCGTCCGGGGTGCCGAGCGCCAGCAGCTTGCCGCGATAGATGAGGGCGATGCGGTCGCAATACTCCGCCTCGTCCATAAAGTGGGTGGTGACCAGCACGGTGACGCCGTGGCCGGCCAGCGCGTTGATGTGAGACCAGAACTCGCGCCGGGTCACCGGATCGACCCCGGAGGTGGGCTCGTCGAGGAACAGCAGCGGCGGCTCGTGCAGCAGGGCGCAGGCCAGCGATAAGCGCTGGCGTAGGCCGAGCGGCAGGGATTCCGCCTTCTGATCGAGCCAGGGGGCGAGGGCAAAGGCAGTCACCATGGCGTCGATCCGCGTTTGCTGGTGGCGGCCGAACAGGCCGTAGATACCGGCGAAGAAGGAGAGGTTCTGCGCCACGGTAAGCTGCTTGTAGAGGGAGAACTTCTGCGCCATGTAGCCGAGGCGCTGGCGTGCCGCCGAGGGGCTGTGAGCCAGATCGATGCCGGTTACCAGCGCCTGTCCCTCGCTCGGGCGCAGCAGGCCGCACTCCATCTTGAAGGTAGTGGACTTGCCCGCCCCGTTGGGGCCGAGCAGGCCGAAGATCTCGCCGCGGCGCACCGCAAAGGTGACATCATCGGTGGCGGCGAAATCGCCGAAGCGCTTGGTGAGGTGGCGTGCCTCGATCACCGCCTCGGAGGAGACTCCCTGCGGCAGTTCGGCTTCCCGCATCCCGGCTGCCAGACTTGACTCCCCGCCGGGGCCGCCGCCGAGTAGGTCGATAAAGGCATCCTCCAGCCGGGGCTGGGCCGGTTGAAAGGCGCCGTTGGCCAGTTGCAGCTCCGCCAGCGGCGGGGGCGTCATGCCCGGGTGCAGCAGCAGGCGAACCCGCTCCCCCGCCACCGCGCCATCCATCACCGCCGGGTGAGCCAGTGCCCGGCGCAGCAGGGCGCGCCGCTCGCGGCCATCCAGTTGCCCCGCCTCCAGCAGCCAGCAGCGGCTGGCCATGGCTCCCATCAGATCGGCCGGGGTGCCGCTGGTGCGCACCTCGCCATCCGCCATCAGCAGCACGTGGTCGCACAGCTCCGCCTCATCGAGATAGGCGGTACTCCAGAGCACCGTCATCCCTCCCTTGGCCAGCTCGCGCACCATCTGCCAGAGGGCGCGGCGGGAGATGGGATCGACCCCGACCCCGGGTTCATCGAGCAGCAGCACATCCGGGGTGCCGAGCAGGGCGCAGGCCAGCCCGAGTTTCTGCTTCATCCCGCCAGAGAGCTTGCCTGCCGGTCGTGCGGTGAAGCGCGCGAGATCGGTGAAGGCGAGCAGCCGCGCGAAGGTGGGCGTGCGTTCGGGCTCCAGTACGCCGCGCAAGTCAGCGTAGAGGGTGAGGTTCTCCAGTACGCTAAGATCCTCGTAGAGGCCGAACTGCTGGGGCATGTAGCCAAGGCGCAGGCGCAGCAGATCCCCCTCGCTCACCGGGTCCAGCCCCAGCACCCGGATGGTGCCTGCTTCCGGGATCAGCAGACCGGCCAGCAGGCGAAGCAAAGTGCTCTTGCCCGCGCCGTCGGGGCCGACCAGCCCGGTGATGCCACCGGTCGGAATGGTGGCCGAGATGGCGTTGAGGGCGACCCGCTCGCCAAAGCGTTTGGTGAGCCCCTCAAGGGAGATGGCGCTGTTCATGGAGCCAGCCTGACGGTGACCGGCATCCCTTGGCGCAGGGCCGGGTCGGGATCCTGCACCACGATGCGCAGCCGGTAGACGAGGTGAGTGCGCAGGTCCGGCGTCTCCACCGATTTCGGGGTGAACTCGGCGGTGGGCGAGACAAATCCCACCACCCCGTGATAGGGCTGATCCGGCCGCGAGTCGGTGGTGAGGGTCACTTTGGCGCCGCTCGGGAAGTGGCCGAGCCAGGGCTCCTCCACATAGGCGCGCACCCAGACTGGCGCAGTCAGGGAGAGGTTGAAGGCGGTCGCTCCGCTCTGCACCATGCTGCCGTTCTCGACAGCGCGGCTGATGATGATGCCGTCGCTGGGGGCGGTCAGGCTGGCATCTGCCAGCGCCAGTTCGGCACTGGCGAGCGCCGCTTTGGCCCCTTCCAGCTGGGCATCGGACTGGGCGATTTCCTCCGGGCGGTAGCCGGTTTCGAGCTGGGCGAGCTGCTCGCGGGCGGAGCGTACCTGCGCCTGGGTCTGATCCCGCTGGGAGCGGGCGGTATCGAGCTGACCGCGGGAGATGGCGCCGGTGGCTGCCAATGCACTCTGGCGGCGCCACTGCTGGTCGGCCTCCAGCGCAGCGGCTTCGGCGGCGGCCAGTGCGGCCCGGGCGCGGTCGGTCTCTTCGCTGCGATAGCCTTTGTGGATCAAGGCGTTGGCGGCAGTGAGCGCCGCCAAATTGGCGCGGGCGCTGTCGCGGCTGTGGGTGAGGGGAGCCGGATCGAGGCGGGCCAGCAGTTGACCGGCTTTTACGCTATCCCCCTCATCGAACAGCACCTGATCGACCCGGCCGCCGACCCGAAAGGCCAGATTGACGTCGCGAATATCGACGTTGCCGTAGAGGATGGAGCCGTCGGCCGGGCGCCCCTGCCACCAGAGGTAGCCACCGATAACGGTTAGCAGCAGGGCTACGATTGCAATGCGTTGTTTCATGCCGCTTCTCCTTCTTTCATGTCGGTGGGGCGCAGGCCGCGCAGGGCCCATACCAGCCGCTGTCTGGCGGCCTCAGGGCTGTCTATCTGACTGAGAAAGGGGGCGGCCTGTTCGGGCAGCCAGCCGAGCTGGCGACCGCTGCCGGCGATCACCAGCGGCAGGCCGACCGACCCCATGATGAAGATCATCAGCTGGAGCGGGTGACCCGCGACCAGCGACCCTTCCGCCTGTGCCATCCGTACCTGCTCGATCAGCAGCAGGGGATGGCGGCGCGGCAGGCTGAGCAGAAAGCGCTGGGCCGCCCCTTCACCCGCCAGCGCATCGCCAAACAGGTGGTTGATAAAGCCGCGCTGGCGCGCCACCAGCCCGATCAGCGCCTCCATGGTGGCCTCGAACATGGCAATGGCAGAGGGGTAGGAGCCTTTGGCTGCCACCGCCTTGAGCTCGTCATAGAGGGGGGCATACCAGAGCTCGACCAGCTCGTCGATAAAGGCGTCGCGGTTGCCGAAGTGGTAGACGAAGGAGCCGAGGTTCACCTCTGCCGCCGCCGCCAGCTCGCGCACCGTCAGGCCGCGCAGCCCCTTCTCGGTGGCGATGGCGAGGCCGGTATCGAGCAGTTTCTGCCGGGTTGGATTCATCTTTCTGGTTCCTGTTGCACAGATTGTGATCTGATTTATACGTATGTATAAATCAATTGCACAGAAGTAGACAGATCTTTTTTTGAGCAGATTTCAGCAGGGATGAAAAACGGCGGGCATTCGAAAGAGATGGTTTGAAAACGTCCTTTGATTGAATGGGTTGCCGCAGATAAGGGCCAGAATCCGTGTAGAGGACGGAGGCGGTGGAGAAATAAAAACGCCTCCACAAGGGAGGCGTTTTCAGGTCCATCGATCGTGCTTACAGAATAAAGCGGCTCAGATCCTCGTCTTCAATCAGCTTGCCGAGGTGGGCGTTGACGTAGTCGGTGTTGATGACAAAGGTCTCGCCGGACTTCTCGGAGGCGTCATAGGAGATATCTTCCATCAGGCGCTCCATCACGGTGTGCAGACGACGGGCACCGATGTTCTCGGTACGCTCGTTAACCTGCCACGCCGCTTCAGCCAGACGGCGGATGCCATCCTTGGTGAACTCGATGTTGACCCCTTCGGTGGCCATCAGCGCCTTGTACTGATCGGTCAGCGAGGCGTTCGGTTCGGTCAGGATGCGCTCGAAGTCATCTGTGGTCAGGGCGGTCAGCTCGACCCGGATCGGCAGACGACCCTGCAGCTCGGGGATGAGGTCGGACGGCTTGGCGATCTGGAAGGCGCCGGAGGCGACAAACAGGATGTGGTCGGTCTTGACCATGCCGTGCTTGGTGTTGACGGTGCAACCTTCAACCAGCGGCAGCAGGTCGCGCTGAACCCCTTCACGGGAGACATCCGGGCCCGAGCTTTCGCCGCGCTTGCAGATCTTGTCGATCTCGTCGAGGAAGACGATGCCGTTGTTCTCGACCGCAGCGATCGCTTTCTGCTTCAGCTCTTCCGGATTGACCAGACGGGCTGCTTCCTCTTCGATCAGCGCCTTCATGGCCTCTTTGACCTTGATCTTGCGCTTTTTCTTCTGGTTCTGTCCCAGGTTCTGGAACAGCCCCTGCAGCTGGTTGGCCATCTCTTCCATGCCCGGCGGGGTCATGATTTCGACACCCATAGGGGAGGCAGAGAGCTCCAATTCGATCTCCTTGTCATCCAGCTGACCTTCACGCAGTTTCTTGCGGAAGATCTGGCGGGTGTTGGAGTTGTCGGCTTTCTCTTCCTCACCCCAGGTGTTGCGCGGGTTGGGCAGCAGGGCGTCGAGGATGCGCTCTTCGGCGGCTTCCTCGGCGCGGTATTTCATCTTCTCCATCTCGGTCTCGCGCACCAGCTTGATGGCGGCATCGGTCAGATCGCGGATGATGCTGTCCACTTCCTTGCCGACATAGCCCACTTCGGTGAACTTGGTCGCTTCCACCTTGATGAAGGGGGCGTTGGCCAGCTTGGCCAGACGACGGGCGATCTCGGTCTTGCCGACACCGGTCGGGCCGATCATCAGGATGTTTTTCGGGGTCACTTCATGGCGCATCTCTTCGTTGAGCTGCATCCGGCGCCAGCGGTTGCGCAGGGCAACGGCAACGGCGCGCTTGGCATCGGCCTGACCAATGATGTGACGATCCAGCTCGTGGACGATTTCTCTCGGGGTCATCTCGGACATGATGGTGTTCCTGTATCCGGGGCGGGCAGTGCCCGCCCCTTGGGAAATTGGGTTTGGCTGGCGGCCTTACTTGGCAGCGTAGTCCAGCACTTCGATGGTGTGGTTGCCGTTGGTGAAGACGCAGATGTCGCCCGCAATCTTGAGGGACTTCTCGACAATGGTCCTGGCATCCAGCTCGGTGTTTTCCAGCAGCGCGATAGCGGCGGACTGGGCGAAGTTGCCGCCGCTGCCGATGGCGATGAGATCGTGCTCCGGCTGCACCACGTCACCGTTGCCGGTGATGATGAAGGATTTGTGTTCGTCGGCCACGGCCAGCAGCGCTTCGAGGCGGCGCAGGGCGCGATCGGTGCGCCAATCTTTGGCCAGCGCCACGGCGGCGCGCTCCAGATTACCCTGATGGGCCTGCAGTTTTGCTTCGAAACGTTCGAGCAGGGTGAAGGCGTCGGCGGTACCGCCAGCGAAACCGGCCAGCACCTTGCCGTTATAGAGACGATGAACCTTGCGGGCGTTGCCCTTCATGACGGTGTTGCCAAGAGAGACCTGGCCATCGCCACCGATGACGACCTGACCGTTGCGGCGAACTGAAACTATGGTAGTCACTTTACTTACCTCGCTTGAGCCGAATGACGGCCTGACTGTGCATGGCAAGAAAGATGGGGATGGCAAACGGGCTTTTCAACCCTGCCTTTGGTCGGGATAAACGGGGTAGCAAACAGCGTGGGTGCGAGTGGCACCAAAAGAACAGGGCCGGGTGTTGCCACCCGGCCCTGCGTCATCGGTAAGCGGATTACCCTTTCTTGGGAATGCAGCCGCTGATGCCGGAGCTCTGCAGCTTGCTGTTGGCCGCGTCGGCGGCCGCCTTGCCGTTGAAGGGGCCGACCATCACCTTGTAGACGGTGCCGTTGGCGCCATTGATCACCTGCAGGCTGGAGGAGAGGCCGGCGGTGAAGGCGATACGCGCCTTGAGCGACTCTGCGGAATCCTGCGAGCGCAGGGCGGCGCACTGCATCATATAGCGACCGCTGTCGGCGGCTGCGGTCTGGGCTGGCGGAGTGGCCGCTTTGGCCTTGGCCGCTTCGGCGCGCTCCCGTTCCAGCTCGGCGCGGATCTCCCGCTCCATCCGTTCCCGTTCGGCCTTGCGGTCGATCACCTGCTCTTGCGCGCTGGCAACCGGTGCACCCGAGGTGGAAGGGGTGGTCGCCGGATTGGGCTGATAGGGCTTGGGCTGGCCGATGGGTGTTCCCGGTTGGGGAATGTCGGTCGGCACCGGCTGCGGCAGTTTTTCCGGTTGCAGGGTCATGGTATCTGCCGGTGGTGGCGGCAGCACACCCGGCTGGGTCGGCGGCTCTATGATATCGACCTGCTTGTTCTCAAGCCGTTCGATGTAGCTCCACTTCTCCTGAGGCAGCCCGTTATTCTGCGCTTTTGGCTTGTTGGCCTTTACCTGCTCCTCAATGGTGGGGGCATCGTTGCCCTTGCCATTGATCATGTAAAGGAAGCCACCAAAGCCTGCCAGCAGTGCCACGACCAGCAGCACTGGAATAACAGGAAAGCGGCGAGGGGCCGCTTTCTTGGTATTGCGGCCACCCGCCCGACGTCGCGGGCGGCTGCCGACATAATCCCGGGTTGCCATCTATTACATGCGCTCCAGGGTATGGATGCCCAGTACGCCGAGGCCCAGCTTCAGCACCTTGGCGGTGGCGGCGCACAGCAGCAGACGGCTCTGACGGGTTGCCTCGTCCACGCCATCCTTGTTGATCGGGCAGGCTTCATAGAAGGTCATGAAGTTGCCGGACAACTCGTACAGGTAGGTACAGAGCAGGTGCGGCATGCCTTTGTCGGCCACGCCGTTGACCGCGTCGGAGAACTGGATCAGCTTCTGGGCCAGCACCTCTTCGGCCTCTTCGTTCAGGGTCACGTTGCCGGTCAGCGTTTCGGCATCGATGTTGGCCTTGCGGAAGATGGACTGTATACGGGTGTAGGCGTACTGCAGGTAAGGGGCGGTGTTGCCTTCAAAGGAGAGCATCAGATCCCAGTCGAAGATGTAGTCGGTAGTACGGTTCTTGGAGAGATCCGCATACTTGACCGCGCCCATGGCGATGGCGTTGACCACGTTGGCCTTCTCTTCGGCAGAGAGGTCGCTGTTGCGGCTCTCCAGCAGGGCGGCGGCGCGCTCTTCCGCTTCGTTCAGCAGGTCAACCAGCTTGACGGTACCACCGGAGCGGGTCTTGTAGGGACGACCATCCTTGCCCAGCATCATGCCGAAGGCGTGGTGCTCGAGGGGGACGGATTCCGGCACATAGCCCGCCTTGCGGGTGATGGTCCAGGCCTGCATCAGGTGCTGGTGCTGACGTGAGTCGATGAAGTACATGACACGGTCGGCGCCCAGGGTTTCATAACGGTATTTGGCACAGGCGATGTCGGTGGTGGTGTAGAGGAAACCGCCATCGCTCTTCTGGATGATGACGCCCATGGCCTCGCCATCCTTGTTCTTGAACTCGTCCAGGAAGACAACGGTGGCGCCTTCGCTCTCGACCGCCAGCCCCTTGGCTTTCAGGTCTGCAACGATCTCCGGCAGCATGTCGTTGTACATGGACTCGCCCATGATGTCCTTGTTGGTCAGGGAGACATTGAGGCGGTCGTAGTTGATCTGGTTCTGTTCCATGGTCATGTCGACCAGCTTCTTCCACATGGTACGGCAGTATTCGTCGCCGCCCTGCAGCTTGACCACGTAGTTACGGGCGCGCTCGGCGAAGGCTTCGTCTTCGTCGTAGCAACGCTTGGCCTGGGTGTAGAAGGCTTCCAGATCCTTGAGCGCCATGTCGCTGGCGTGTTCGTTGGACATCTTCTCCAGGTAGGCGATCAGCATGCCGAACTGGGTGCCCCAGTCGCCGATGTGGTTGGCACGGATCACTTTGTGGCCGAGGAATTCCAGCGCGCGCGCAGCTACGTCACCGAGTACGGTGGAGCGGATGTGGTGCACCGCCATCTCTTTGGCCACGTTGGGGGCGGAGTAGTCCACCACCACGGTTTGTGGCGCGGGCAACCGTACGTTGGCGTTGGCAGAGGTCACCATGGCCTCGACCTGACCGGCCAGCCAGCGCTGGTCGAAGAAGAAGTTGATGAAGCCGGGACCGGCGATCTCGACCTTGGCGATCAGGTCGGAGGCAGGCAGGTGCTCGATGATGGCAGCCGCCAGCTCACGGGGATTCTTGCGGGCCGGTTTGGCCAGCAGCATGGCCAGGTTGGTAGCCAGGTCGCCGTGAGCTTTTTCCTTGCATCGGTCTACTTGCACGCGGGCTTCCAGGTCCGCCGGCAGGACGCCTGCTGACTTGAGATTGGCTACCGTTTGTTCAAGTAGATGATGAATATGCTCTTTCATAACTGACCACCAAGGTTGCGCGTCGAAAAATGACTGATATATAAGGGCGTGAATTTTACCCGCATCGGCTCGAGAAAACTATAGGGATGACCCGCCGCTCGCTGTCGGGCGGATATTTCACTGCGTTTGGCGCCATATTCCAGAATATTGGGCGGAAATTACGGTGCTTATCCATTTCTACTGCATATCGAAGCGGCTTGTCCAGGCTATTTTCCCCTGATTGTTAAGGGTTTTTCCTTTCCGCTGACGGGAATGATCTCCTCCCTCTGGCCCAGCGTATCAACATACGTTCCCAACCGAGGAGTTTGCGATGCGACTGGCGCTGTTTCCCCTATCTGCCCACCTGCTGCCCGGCGGCATCATGCCGCTGCGGATCTTCGAACCGAGATACCAGCGGATGATCGCCGAGGCGGGGGAGTCCGGCTTTGCCCTCTGCATGGTGGACCCTCGCCAGCCCGACGCCCTGCGCAACATGCTGCCCATCGCCACCCGGGTCACCATCATCGACTTCGACCGGTTGCCGGACGGCATGCTGGGGATCACGGTGCAGGGGATGGAGCGGGTGCAGATAGAGGATCTGTGGCAGGAGCAGGATGGCCTGCGTATCGGCGAGGTGACGCCGCTGCCGGCCTGGCCGCCCCGCCGGCTCCATCCCGATCAGCAACCACTGGTTGATGCGCTGCGGGAGGTGTTTGCCGACTATCCCGACTATGCCGCCCTCTATCCCGCCCCCCGCTGGGACGATGGCAACTGGGTGGCCCAGCGCTGGCTGGAGGTGTTGCCGATCCCCCCTGAACAGAAACAACTGCTGCTGGCCGCCGCCGACAATCAGCCCGCCATCGCCCTGCTCAAGGGGGTACTGGTGGCCAGCCACTGATTTTTTCCTGACCCGCTGATCCGCCACTGCCGCAGCGCCGTACAAGTCATCACCACAGCATGTTCGACAGCACACCAAAGGGATGGCGCAATGGCATATACTGGCCAACCACACTCGACCATACGCAGGACCTCGCCCGTGATGGATAACCCGGATGGCGACCTCAAATCTCTGCTGATCAGGGTGGCAGAGCAGGCCGACAAGGCTGCTTTTGCCCGCCTGTTCCAACACTTTGCGCCGCGCATTCGCAGCTACGGCCTGCGCCACCTCGGCAGCGAAGCCAACGCCATGGAGCTGGTGCAGGAGACCATGCTGCTGGTGTGGCAAAAGGCGCGCCTCTACCACCCCGAGAAGGGGGCGCCGACCACCTGGATCTACACCGTGATGCGCAACCAGTGCTTCGACATGCTGCGCCGTCGTCGCGCCAGCAAGGAGGATCTCTGTGCCGAGGAGCTGTGGCCGGTGCTGGAGTTTCAGGCCGAAGAGGAGCATCTGAGCGGGGGTGAGGATGCGGTGCTGACCCGTCAGATGGCCCACTATCTGGGCACCCTGCCGGAGCCGCAACAGCAGGTGGTGCGTGGCATCTATCTGCAGGAGTTCTCCCAGCAGGAGCTGGCGGAGCGCCTTGGCGTGCCGCTCGGCACTATCAAGTCCCGCCTCCGGCTGGCGCTACAGAAACTGAAAGAGCAAGTGGAGCAAGGCCATGATTAAAGCCCATCCGACCGACCCTATGCTGCGCGCCTTCGCCGCCGACGAGCTCCCTCTGCCGCTGGCGGTGGGGCTCTCCGCTCACTGTGAACTCTGCCCCGATTGTGCTGCCCGACTGAAGACATTCGAAGAGGAGCTGGCGCAGCAATATCTTGCCTCGCCAGCAGAGCCCGAGCTGGACTCCCGCGATGAAGATGAAGTAGCGCTGGATGCCGGATTCGACGCCATGCTGGCGGATATTCTGGCCCAGCCGCTGGCTGAGCCCCTCTCCGAGCCAGCACATGACCAGCCCCGAGCCCAGCACGGCGAGCTGGAGGTAGCCGGTCACGCCTACCGTTTGCCACGGGTGCTGGCCCGCTATCGTTCGCCCAAGTGGCGCCATATCGGGGCTATTCGTCAGCAGAGTTTGCCGCTGGACGAGATGGGGGCGCGCGCCAGCTTGCTCCATATCGAAGCGGGCGGTCGCATCCCCGAGCACACCCATCAGGGCTATGAGCTGACCTTGCTGCTGGCTGGCAATATTCAGGATGGCGATACCCTTTACAAGGCGGGAGATTTCATCTGGCGCGATGCCAGCCACTCCCACAGCCCGCATACGCCCGATGGCTGCCTCTGCTACACGGTACAGGATGCGCCAGTGCAGTTCACCAAGGGGCTGTCACGGCTGCTGAACGGCATCAGCCAGCACCTTTACTAAGCACCATGACGCCATAGAAAAAGGGACCACATTGGTCCCTTTTTTCATTTGATTGCTGGTTGCCGGTCAGGCTACAAACACCAGATAGACGGCGAATGCCACGATAAAGCGGTAGATGGCGAACGGGATAAAGTCGATGCGGCGGATCAATGTCAGGAAGGTCTTGATCGCAAACATCGCCACCACGAAGGCGGTGATAAAGCCCACAGCAAACATCGGGAAGTCGGCCATCGAGAGGAAATCGCGGCTCTTGTAGAGATCAAGCCCACTGGCCGCCACCATCATGGGCACCGCCATGATGAAAGAGAACTCGGCGGCGGCGTGACGACTGATCCCCATCAGCATGCCACCACTGATGGTGGCGCCGGAGCGGGAGAAGCCGGGCCACAGGGCCAGACACTGGAACAGACCGATGCCGAACGCCTGCTTGTAGCTGATGTCATCCAGGGTTTCTGCTGTGACGGCCGGGCGGAACTTCTCGGCGATGATCAGCAGGATGCCCCCCGCGACCAGCGCGTACATGACGGTCTGCGGACCAAACAGGTTGGCCTTGATCCAGCTGTGGATGGCCAGACCGACCACGATGGCGGGCATCATGCCGAGGATGACATGCACCAGCGACAGGGTCGCGTGATCCCGGGACGGCTTCTGGCCGAAGTGGATGCCAATCAGGCCAAACAGGCGGCGCCAGAAGACGGCGACCACGGCGAGGATGGAGCCAAGCTGGATCACCACTTCGAAAGTGGCAGCCTTGGGCCCTTCAAAGCCCAGCAGATGGCCGACGATAATCATGTGGCCGGTGGAGGAGACGGGGAGGAACTCGGTCAGCCCCTCGACGACGCCCAGAATAAAGGCGACCAGCAGGCTATAAGTGTCAGTCATCGAACAAACAATCCTTAACTTCGTTGATGTAAAAACGCCCCGAAAGGGTCTCGGGGCGGCATATCTTGCTCGATTGTGACTGCTGAGGCTATGTAAAAATCATGAATTCTTTAAGTTAGTCGCGGATAAAGCGGTAGCGGGTCTGGTGGTGATAACGCTCGCTAGGCAGCAGCCAGGGGTTGCCCAGCTCGGGGCGATTGGGGCTGTCCGGTAGCTGTTGCGCCTCAAGACAGAAGCCGTCGTGATCCCGGTGCGACAGGCCGCTGCGGTTCGGGGTATTGGCCAGCCAGTTGCCGGTATAGAACTGTAGCGAGGGTTGGTTGGTATAGACCTCCATCGCCAGCTGCCTGTCCCCTGATACCACGCGAGCAGCCCACACTTGCGTTGGGCCGTTGAGCACAAAGGCATGATCGTACCCCTTGGCCTGTTGCTGCTGGGGATGACTCAGCCAATCCTGCCCGACAAGGCGCTCTTGGCGCAGATCGAACGGCCCCTCCACCGTAGTGATGGCGATCGGCAAACCGCTCGGATCGGTGGGCAGGAAGTGATCGGCATTGATGCTGATGAGGTGGTCACGGACATCGTCACCATCGGTTTGCCCATCGAGATTGAAGTAGGCGTGGCTGGTGAGGCTGACCGGCGTTGTGGCATCCGTGCTGGCGATGAAATCCACCACCAGATCGTTCTGCTCAAGCCGGTACTCCAAGGTTACCCGCAGATTGCCGGGAAAGCCCTGATCCCCCGCCCGGGAGAGCAACGCCAGCTTGACCCGATCCGCCTCCAGTTCCTTGATTTGCCAGCGCTGGCGATGAAAGCCAGCCTGCCCGCCGTGCAGACAGTTGGGTGCCTGATTGGCATTCAGCGGCCAGTGCTGTCCATCACGCACCAGCTCGGCACCGCCGATGCGGTTGGCAAAGCGTCCTGCCACCGCCCCCAGCCACACCTGTTGGGTGGGATAGGCGTCGTCGGCACAGCCCAGCAGCACTTCGCGCCGTTTGCCCGCTACCGGCAGGGTGAGGGAGGTGAGGGTTGCGCCGAAGTCGAGGCCGCGCAGGCGCAGCCCCTCCTCGTTTTCCAGTTCGAACGGGGTCATGGCGCTGCTCATAGCTTGCCTGCACCGGCGCTGGCGCGGCAGACGTAGCAGTCGGCCTTGAGGCCCGAGATGGCCGGATACTCCGCCTCGACGGCGGCGATCACTTCGGCCACCTTGTCGGGGCGCAGCAGGGCGACCACGCAGCCGCCGAAGCCGCCGCCGGTCATCCGCACGCCGCCATTTGTGCCGATCCTGGCCTTGATGATCTCCACCAGACCGTCGATGGCGGGCACTGTGATCTCGAAATCATCGCGCATGGCGGCGTGTGATTCGGCCATCAGCTCGCCGAGTCGGGTCAGATCGTGGCTCGCCAGTGCATCGGCCGCCGCCAGGGTGCGGGCGTTTTCACCGACAATGTGGCGGGCACGACGATAGCAAGCATCATCCAGCCCGGCCTTGCCCGCTTCCAGTCCGGCCAGATCGAGGTCGCGCAGCGCCTTGACTCCGTAGTGACGGGCGGCCGCTTCGCACTGCTGGCGGCGGGTGTTGTATTCGCTGTCCACCAGACCGCGACGCACATTGGAGTTGACGATCAGCACTGCCAGATCGTTGGGCATGGGGATGAGACGGGTCTCCAGCGAGCGGCAGTCGAGCAGCAGGGCATGATCGGTTTTGCCGCTGGCGGATATCATCTGATCCATGATGCCGCAGTTGCAGCCGACGAACTTGTTCTCCGCCTGCTGGCCATTGAGGGCGATCTCGGCCTGGCTGATGTCGAGCCCCAGCGCCTCCTTGAAGGCCTGACCGATGGCTACTTCCAGCGAGGCAGAGGAGGAGAGCCCCGCCCCCTGCGGCACGTTGCCGGAGACCACCAGATCAAGGCCGCGCAGGGCATAACCACGCGCTTGCAGATATTTCACGACGCCACGGATGTAGTCGCTCCAGCGTTGGCTGGGGTGGTGCTCGATGGGCTGGTCGAGGTCGAACTGGTCGCGCTGGTTGTTGTAGTCGGCGGCGATCACCTGCACTTGCCGGTCATCGCGCAGACCGATGGCGACGCAGGTCTCGTAGTCGATGGCGCAGGGCAGCACGAAGCCGTCGTTGTAGTCGGTATGTTCACCGATGAGGTTGACGCGGCCGGGGGCGCGCACCAGCAGATCGGGCGCTTTGGCAAATTGCTCGGCAAAAACGGTGCTGACGCGTTGGCTGGGGGTCATAGGGCCTCCTCATTGGTGTGGCTGGTCTGGTTGTAGTGAACGGGGCTCAGGGCACGCAGCCGCTCGGCAGCCTGCTCGGGGGTAAGGTCGCGCTGGGTCTCGGCCAGCATCTCGAAGCCGACCATGAATTTGCGCACGGTGGCGGAGCGCAGCAGTGGCGGATAGAAGTGGGCGTGCAGCTGCCACGCCTCGGGGCAATCCGATTTGGGCGGTGCAAAGTGCCAGCCCATGGAGTAGGGGAAGCTGCACTCGAACAGGTTGTCGTAGCGGCTGGTGAGCTCCTTGAGCGCTACCGCCAGATCCTGTTGCTGGGCCTTGGTCAGATTGAGCATGGAGGGGACGTGCGCCTTGGGCAGCAGCAGGGTTTCGAACGGCCAGGCGGCCCAGAAGGGAACTACGGCGAGCCAGTGCTCGGTCTCCACCACGATGCGCGAGCGATCCGCCAGCTCCCGCTCTACATACTCCAGCAGCATGGGGCGGCCATGCTCGGCCAGCCAGCCTCGCTGGTGCTGCTCTTCGCGGGCGATCTCGTTGGGCAGGAAGTCGCTGCCCCAGATCTGGCCGTGGGGGTGCGGGTTGGAGCAGCCCATGACGGCCCCTTTGTTTTCAAAGACCTGCACCCATTCCCACTGGGCTGACAGCTCGGCGACCTGATCCATCCAGGTGGTGATCACCCCCTCGATGGCGGGCAGCGGCAGCTCGGGCAGGGTCTTGCCGTGATCCGGCGAGAAGCAGATCACCCGGCTGGTGCCGCGGGCGGCTTCCAGCTTCAGCAGAGGATCACCTGCGTTGTCGGCGGCCGGGGTATCCTGCATCAGGGCGGCGAAGTCGTTGGTAAAGACGAAGGTGCCCTGGTAGTCGGGGTTGATGTCGCCAGTGACCCGGGTGTTGCCGGCGCAGAGGAAGCAGTCGGGATCGTGGGTCTGCTTGGGGGCTTGATTCACCTTCTCCACCTGTCCCTGCCAGGGGCGTTTGGCCCGGTGGGGGGAGACCAGCACATACTGGCCGGTCAGCGGATTAAAGCGGCGATGGGGATGATCGACGGGGTTGAACATCATCTCTCCTGAATAATATATGGAAAATTAAAGTCGTTTATTAACGGGGAGCAGGCAGGCCTACTCCTCGTAACCGTTCGGATTGGTGGATTGCCAGCGCCAGCTGTCGGCACACATGGCGTCGATGTCGCGGGTCGCCTGCCAGCCCAGCTCACGCTCGGCCTTGGCCGGATCGGCCCAGCAGGCGGCGATGTCGCCAGGGCGGCGCGGTTCGATGCGAAATGGCAGCGGCTTGCCACAGGCAGCGGAGAAGGCGGCGACCAGCTGCAACACGCTCTGGCCCTTGCCGGTGCCCAGGTTGTAGGTGTGCACGCCACCCTTGTCGGCGCAGTGTTGCAGCGCCTTGACGTGCCCCTCGGCGAGATCCATCACGTGGATGTAGTCGCGTACGCCGGTGCCGTCCGGGGTGGGGTAATCGTTTCCAAAGACCGACAGGTAGTCGCGACGGCCGATGGCGACCTGGGTGATATAGGGCATCAGGTTGTTGGGGATCCCCTGCGGGTCTTCACCCATGGTGCCCGATTCGTGGGCGCCGACCGGATTGAAGTAGCGCAGCAGGGTCATGCTCCAGTGGGGTTCGGCCAGCTGCAGATCTTCGAGGATCTCCTCGATGATCAGCTTGGATCGCCCGTAAGGGTTGGTGGCGCTGCGAGGGAAATCCTCGCGGATCGGCAGGCTGGCGGGATCGCCATAGACGGTGGCCGAGGAGCTGAACACCAGATTGTGCACATTGGCCCGCTTCATCGCCTGCAGCAGGGTGAGGGTGCCGCCGAGGTTGTTCTCGTAGTAATCCAGTGGAATGCGGGTCGACTCGCCGACCGCCTTGAGGGCGGCAAAGTGGATCACTGCATCGATATGCTGCTCGGCGAAGATCCGGTCCAGCAGGGCCGCATCGCGAATATCCCCTTGATAGAACAGGGGTTGCTGGCCGCTGTTGGCAGCGACTCGGGCCAGCACGCTGCGTTTGCTGTTGCCGAGGTTGTCGACCACCACGGGATTCATGCCTGCCGCTTGCAGGGCCAGACAGGTGTGGCTGCCGATATATCCGCAACCGCCGGTGACCAGAACCTTCATCTTGCTCTCCACTGAAAAGTGTCTGGAAGGAGTCTAGCCGAGGGTGTGGCGACCAAACTGTGAGCTTGCTTGCAAAATAGTGTAAACGATTACACTGTTTTTATGGTCACCCTGACGGCAGATATGCGTTTCACCCCTGTTTTCAATGGGTTTGCTGGGTATAATGGCGCTCTATTGCACAGTGAAAGAAGTGAAAACAGCATGAGCACCATCAAGGATGTCGCCCGTTTGGCCAATGTGTCGGTGGCAACGGTTTCACGGGTGATGAACAACTCCCCCAAGGCCAGTGCCGCGTCTCGCGAAGTGGTGCAGAAGGCCATGGCTGAACTGGGCTATACCCCCAACGCCAACGCGCGGGCACTGGTCAGCCAGACTTGCGACACCATGGGGGTGGTGGTTGGTGACGTGGCGGATCCCTTCTTCGGTGCACTGGTGAAGGGGGTCTCCGGCATCGCCGTCGAGCAGAACCTTCACCTGCTGATGGGTAACGGTTTTCACAAGGCGCGTCAGGAGCGTGAGGCGATCGAGCTGCTGATCGGCAAGCGCTGCGAGGCGCTGGTGGTGCACAGCAAGGCGCTGAGCGACGAGGAACTTTACGATTACGCCATGCGGGTGCCCGGTATGGTGTTGATCAACCGCGATATTCCGGCCCTCAAGGGGCGCTGCATCGCCCTCAACAACCGGCTGGGTGCGGCTACGGCGACTCGCTACCTGATTGAACTGGGTCACCGCCATATCGCCTTTATCAGCTCGGATCATGCCATCGAGGATGCCACCTTGCGCCTGCAGGGCTATCAGGATGGATTGATGGAAGCCGGTCTGGCAGCCGATCCCGAGCTTATCGAGAGTGGCACCCCGAACGAGGAGGGGGGCGAGCGCGCCATGCTCAACCTGCTGGCCAAGGGGCTCAAGGTGACCGCTGTGGTGGCCTATAACGATGCCATGGCGGCGGGCGCCATCTCCGTGCTGGCCGACAACGGCCTGCGAGTGCCGGAGGAGGTTTCGGTGGTGGGCTTCGATGACATCATCTATGCCAGATACCTGAGGCCCAAGCTCTCCACCATGCGCTATCCCATCGAGTTGATGGCGGCCCAGGCGGCCAAGCTGGCCATTCAGCTGGCGGCGGGGGAGAGTGACGCGACCCAGAGCCGGATCTATACCCCCACCCTGATCAATCGCCACTCGGTGGCACCGGTTCGGGCCGGATAGCCCCCTTTTTAGGCCCTGTTCGGGGCCGTTTCTTGCACAGTTATTGTTTTACCTGTTTTTAATCATTTTTACTCCGCTTTACTTAACAAAATTAGTGTAATCGTTTACATCTGTGTGAGCGAGATCGCCGTTCCCTGCGTCATACTTCTCTAGACTGAATACGTTTTTCAATCAGCAGGGAGAGAGTGAATGCTCAGGGAGATAGTGGCGCGTCAGGATTGGCAGACTCAGGCCATTACGTCGGTAAACCGTCTGGCTGCCCATACCCCCATGTTCAGCTGGCGCAGCGAAGCGGATGCCAGGGGTGATCTGGCCTCTTCCTCCCGTCTCTTGCTCGATGGCGAGTGGCGCTTCTCCTTCTTTGCCGCTCCCGAATTGGTGCCCGAGAGCTGGCTGGCGCAGGATCTGGCGGATGCTTGCCCCATTACAGTGCCGGGTAACTGGCAGCTGGATGCCGCCTATCCGGCTACGCGGCCGCTCACCGATGGCCCCATCTACACCAATATCAAATACCCCTTTCCCTGCGATCCACCGCGAGTGCCAGCAGAGAACCCCACCGGTTGCTACTCCCGCGAGTTCGAACTGCCCGCCGAGTGGCTGGCCAGCGGCCAGAGCCGGATCATCTTTGACGGGGTGAGCAGCGCCTTCCACCTGTTCTGCAACGGCCGCTGGGTCGGCTACTCCCAGGACAGCCGCCTGCCCGCCGAGTTCGATCTGACTCCTTATCTGCAAGCCGGTCGCAACCGGTTGGCGGTGCTGGTACTGCGCTGGTCCGACGGCTCCTATCTGGAAGATCAGGATATGTGGTGGCTGTCGGGGATCTTCCGCTCCGTCAGCCTGCTGCACAAACCGGCCCGTCATCTGATGGATATGCGGGTGACGCCTGAACTGGATGCCTGCTATCGGGATGGCCGTCTCAAGATTGCCCTGCAGGTCGCCAATGGGGCCGGTCTGTCGGTGGAGGCCAATCTCTATGACGGCGGCGAGCGGGTCGCGACCCTGCGCCAGCCGATAGGCACCCAAGCCGTTGATGAGAAAGGGGCGTATGACGATCATGCCGAGCTGTGGCTCGACGTGGCTGCGCCGCGCAAGTGGAGCACCGAGACGCCCCATCTCTATCGCCTGACCCTGACCCTGCTGGACGAGCAGGGCAAAGCCATCGAGAGCGAGGCGTGCGATGTGGGCTTTCGGGTGGTGGAGATCCGTGGCGGCCTGCTGCGGGTCAATGGTCAGCCGCTGCTTGTTCGCGGTGCCAACCGTCACGAGCATCACCCCGCCAAAGGCTATGCTATCGATCGCGCCACCATGGAGCGGGATCTGCTGCTGATGAAGCGGCACAACTTCAATGCGGTGCGCTGTTCCCACTATCCCAACCATCCCGATTTTTATCGCCTGTGCGATCGGCTTGGCCTCTATGTGGTGGACGAGGCGAATCTGGAGACCCACGGCATGACCCCCATGGGGCGGCTGGCGCGGGATCCTGCCTGGAGCAACGCCTTTCTGGAGCGGGCGACCCGCATGGTGGCACGGGATTTCAACCACCCCTCGATCATCATCTGGTCGCTGGGCAACGAGTCGGGGTACGGCCCGGCCCACGATGCCATGTATGGCTGGATCAAGCGCAGCGACCCGAGCCGTCCGGTGCAGTACGAGGGGGGCGGGGCCGATACCCCGGCCACCGACATCATCTGCCCCATGTATGCCAGAACCCATCAGGATCAACCCTTCCCGGCGGTGCCCAAATGGGCGCTGGCCAAGTGGATCGGCCTGCCTGGCGAGCACCGGCCGCTGATCCTCTGCGAATATGCCCACGCCATGGGCAACAGTCTGGGGGGCTACGCCCACTATTGGCAGGCGTTTCGCGATCATCCACGTCTGCAAGGCGGGTTTGTCTGGGATTGGGTCGATCAGGGGCTCGACAAATACACCGCCGATGGTCGCCACTACTGGGGCTTCGGCGGCGACTTCGGTGATGTGCAAAACGATCGCCAGTTCTGCTGCAACGGCCTGCTGTTCCCGGATCGCACCCCCCATCCAGCCCTGTGCGAGGCAAAGCGTGCCCAGCAGCCGTTCCGCTTCACTCTGCTTGAGCACACCCCGTTGCGGGTGCGGATCGAGAGCGAATACTTGTTCCGCTCCACCGATAACGAGCGGCTTTGCTGGCAGCTGTGCGAGAACGGCCATGTGCAGCAGCAAGGGGAGGTTTCCCTCATGCTGGTGCCGCAAGGGGTGGTCGAGTTGACCCTGAGCGAGGCGTTGCCCACCTTTGCGGCAGGCTCACTGGCCTGGCTCGATCTGGCGATCGTTCAGCCACAGGCCACCCTCTGGTCGCAGGCGGATCACAAGGTCGCCCGTCAGCAGTTCACTCTGCCGACCCCCCTTGCCCTGCCTGCTCCTGCCGCTGCCGCCACCCTGACCGAACAGCCGGATGGCTGGCGGATCACTGCCGCCAACAGCCAGTGGTGGCTCGACAAGCAGAGCGGCCGTATCACCAGTTGGCAAAAATTGGGGCAGGAGCAGCTGCTGGCGCCGATCATGGATCACTTCTACCGCGCGCCGCTCGACAACGACATTGGCACCAGCGAAGCGGATCACGCCGACCCCCACTCCTGGATTGCCCGCTGGCAGGGTTGTGGCCTCGGCCAGTGGCTGCACCGCTGTCTGGGGATCGCGGTCGCCGGAGGGGATATCCGGGTCAGTCATGGCTACTTCCACCACGATGAGCTGCTGCTGGTGAGTCACTGGCATCACCGCTTTACCGACGATGGCGCCATGAGCCTGGAGATAGAGACCGAGCTGGCGCAAGCGCTGCCTTCGCTGCCGCGGATCGGTCTGCTGCTCCATCTGGCCGAGGTGCCAGCGCGAGCAGAATGGCTGGGGCGTGGCCCTCACGAGAACTATCCGGATCGCCTGCTGGGCGCCGATCTGGGGCGCTGGAGTTTGCCGCTGGAGGCCATGCACACCCCTTATGTTTTCCCGAGTGACAACGGCTTGCGCTGCGATACCCGCCAGTTGCAGTTGGGCAGCACGACGGTGAGCGGCACCTTCCATTTCAGTGCCAGCCGCTTCAGTCAGCAACAGCTGGCCGCTGCTCGTCACCAGAGCGATCTGGTGGCCGAAGAGGGGCTGTGGGTCTGTCTCGATGGCGCCCACATGGGGGTGGGCGGTGATGACTCCTGGAGCCAGAGCGTGCGTCCCGAGTATCAACTGCTTGAGCGCCGTTACCGTTGGGGCTGCACTCTCCGTTAAGCCAGCTATGGAGGCGACTGTCGAGCCAGTGCGCCATTTTGACAACAGACCAGTAACGACTAGCCTCAATGCTGTGGGAAAGATTGAGTCTCAAATCTGATTTTTATTTATATGTATTTGAAAAATAAATATAAAGTTTCAATGTAACAGAGTGTAAACGTTTTCATTTTGTCGTCATGATCACAGAAGAAATGACAACAAACTGATTACATTGATTGGCGCTTGCTCAATTGCTCGCCACCCTACAACACAGATAGACACATCGGAGCACACATAATGAAAAAACTGACCACAGTTGCCGCCCTGCTGATGGGCATGATGGCTGGAGCCAATGCCCAGGCTGACACCCGTATCGGGGTAACCGTCTACAAGTACGACGACAACTTCATGGCGGTCGTGCGCAAGGCCATCGAGAAGGAGGCGGCAGCCACTCCGGGGGTGGAGCTGCTGATGAACGACTCCCAGAACGACCAGTCCAAGCAGAACGACCAGATCGATGTGCTGCTGGCCAAAGGGGTGAAGGCGCTGGCCATCAACCTGGTTGACCCGGCTGCGGCGCCGGTGGTGATTGAGAAAGCCCGTGGCGAAGATATCCCGGTGGTCTTCTACAACAAGGAGCCGAGTGCTACCGATCTGGCCAGCTACGACAAGGCCTACTACGTGGGCACTGACTCCAAGGAGTCAGGGATCATCCAGGGTCAGCTGATTGCCAAACACTGGAAAGCCCATCCGGAGTGGGATCTGAACAAGGATGGCGTGATCCAGTTCGTGCTGCTGAAAGGGGAGCCGGGCCACCCGGATGCGGAAGCGCGCACCTCCTACGTGGTCAAGACCCTGAACGATGGCGGCGTCAAGACCGAGCAACTGCACATGGATACCGGTATGTGGGATACCGCGATGGCGAAAGACAAGATGGACGCCTGGATCTCCGGCCCCAACGCCAACAAGATCGAAGTGGTCATCGCCAACAACGACGGCATGGCAATGGGTGCAGTCGAGTCACTGAAAGCCCAGGGTAAGACTGCCATTCCGGTATTCGGCGTCGATGCGCTGCCGGAAGCGCTGGCCATGGTCAAGAGCGGTGCCATGGCGGGTACCGTGCTGAACGATGCGGCCAACCAGGCCAAAGCCACCTTCGAGCTGACCAAGAACCTGGCTGAAGGCAAACCGGCCGGTGAAGGCACCAAGTGGAATATCGTCGACAAGGTAGTGCGTGTTGCCTACGTCGGTGTGGATAAAGACAACCTGTCCCAATTCGAGTAATTCCCTCCTCCAGGGCAAGGGAGATCCCCTTGCCCTTTTTTCAACCAGATGTGATGGCTGATATGACAACACAGCAACAATCAGAATGGCTGTTGGAGATGATTGACGTCAGTAAGAGCTTTCCCGGCGTCAAGGCACTCGATAATGTCAATTTACGGGTCCGTCCTCATTCTGTGCATGCGTTGATGGGCGAGAACGGAGCGGGAAAATCCACACTGCTCAAGTGCCTGTTCGGCATTTACGAGAAGGATCAGGGCAAGATCTTCTTCAAGGGGCAGGAGATCAACTTCACCTCCTCGAAAGAGGCGCTGGAAAATGGCGTCTCCATGGTGCATCAGGAGCTCAACCTGGTGTTGCAGCGTACCGTGATGGACAACATGTGGCTCGGCCGCTACCCCACCAAGGGGTGGTTTATCGACCACGGCAAGATGTATGACGACACCAAGCGCATCTTCGATGAGCTGGATATCGACATCGACCCCAAGGTGAAGGTCGCGACCCTGTCGGTCTCCCAGATGCAGATGATCGAGATCGCCAAGGCGTTCTCCTACGATGCCAAGATCGTCATCATGGACGAACCCACCTCCTCCCTGACCGAGAAAGAGGTGAATCACCTCTTCAAGATCATCAACAAGTTGAAGGATAAGGGGTGCGGCATCGTCTACATCTCTCACAAGATGGAGGAGATCTTCCAGCTCTGTGACGAGATCACCATATTGCGGGATGGCCAGTGGGTGGCAACCCAGCCGCTCAAGGGCATGACCATGGATCAGATCATCGGCATGATGGTCGGCCGTGAACTGACCCAGCGTTTCCCGGAAAAGACCAACCAGCCGAAAGAGGTGATCCTTGAGATCGAACACCTGACGGCGAAGAACCAGCCCTCCATTCAGGATGTGACCTTCAACCTGCACAAGGGGGAGATCCTCGGCATCGCCGGACTGGTGGGGGCCAAGCGCACCGACATCGTCGAGACCCTGTTCGGTATTCGCGATCGCAGTCAGGGCAGCATCAAGCTGCACGGCAAAGAGGTAGCCAACCACAACGCCCACGAAGCGATCCGCAACGGCTTTGCGCTGGTGACGGAAGAGCGCCGCTCCACCGGTATCTACTCCCGGCTCGATATCGCCTTCAACTCCCTGATCGCCAACATGGACAGCTACAAGGGCTCCATGGGGCTGCTCAGCGACAACAAGATGAAGAGCGATACCCAGTGGGTGATCGACTCCATGCGGGTCAAGACGCCGACCCAGCAGACCCAGATCGGTTCCCTCTCCGGGGGCAACCAGCAGAAGGTGATCATCGGTCGCTGGCTGCTGACCCAGCCGGAGATCCTGATGCTCGACGAGCCCACCCGCGGCATAGACGTCGGGGCCAAGTTCGAGATCTACCAGCTCATCCTGGAGTTGGCGAAGAAGGACAAAGGGATCATCATCATCTCGTCAGAGATGCCGGAATTGCTGGGGATCACCGACCGCATCATGGTGATGAGCAACGGCCGGGTCGCCGGGATCGTCAATACCAAAGAAACTGACCAGAGCGAGATACTGCGCCTGGCATCTCTGTACCTCTAGAGACAGGAAGACATTTATGGAGTCGGCTAAAAATTTCAATCTGATGCAGGCGCTCAAGGAAAACGCCATCTATCTGGTGCTGCTGGTGCTGCTCATGGTCATCGTGATCCAGGAGCCCTCCTTCCTGAGCCTCACCAACTTCAGCAACATCCTGACCCAGTCCTCGGTGCGGGTCATCATAGCGCTGGGGGTGGCGGGCATCATCATCACCCAGGGGACGGATCTCTCGGCCGGTCGTCAGGTCGGTCTGGCGGCACTCATAGCAGCAACCATGTTGCAGGCGCTGACCAACGTCAACAAGGTGTTCCCGACGTTGGGGGAGGTGCCCATTCCGGCGGTGATCCTGCTGGTGTGTGTTGTGGGGGCGCTGATTGGTCTGGTCAACGGTCTGATCGTGGCCTACTTGAACGTCACCCCGTTCATTACCACCCTGGGCACCATGATCATCGTCTACGGTATCAACTCCCTCTACTTTGACTCGGTGGGTGCTTCGCCGGTGGCCGGGTTTGACCCTCGCTTCTCCAGCTTCGCCCAAGGGTTTATCCGGATAGGAGGATTCAAGCTCTCCTATCTTACCTTCTATGCGGCCATCGCCAGCGTCTTTGTCTGGGTACTGTGGAACAAGACCCGCTTTGGCAAAAACATCTTCGCCATCGGTGGCAACCCCGAGGCTGCCAAGGTCTCCGGCGTCAACGTGGCGGTCAATCTGGTGATGATCTATGCGCTGGCGGGGGTCTTCTACGCTTTCGGCGGCATGCTGGAAGCGGGCCGTATCGGTAGCGCCACCAACAACCTCGGCTTCATGTACGAGCTGGATGCCATCGCGGCGTGCGTGGTGGGCGGCGTGTCGTTTGCAGGCGGGGTGGGAACGGTCGCGGGTGTGATCACCGGCGTACTTATCTTCACCCTGATCAACTATGGTTTGACCTATATCGGGGTCAGCCCTTACTGGCAGTTCATCATCAAGGGCGGCATCATCATTCTGGCGGTGGCATTGGATTCCATGAAGTACGCCAAGAAGAAATAACGATTGGCAGAGAGGGTTGGCGTTGCCAGCCCTCTCTTCTGGAGGGAACCCATGCCATTCAAGGTCAAGATTTACCTCTTGCTGCTACTGGCCATTCTGGTCACCATCGGCACCGCCGGGCTCAGCGTGAATCACTTCATCAGTGGCTATATTCGCACTCAGGCCACCCACAACATCAACGAGCAGATCACTCTGGTCAAAGAGAAGCTGGCCAGCGACATCAATCAGAAAATCCTGTTGGCCGCCAACCTCAACTTCGGGGTGACCAACGTCAAGAAGACCCTGCAAGAGACCGGCTTTCACAACATCGTCAAGGTGATCGGCGACATGGCCTTCGACGTGAGCGGGGTCATCAACGACAACGCCAAGGTCGATGCCCTGCGCAAGCTGATCCCCGCCGCCAACAACCAGATCACCGTCAGCCCGCTGCAACAGGTGGATGGCAAGCCGGTCATCACCATTCTGGTGCCGCGCGGTGCCGATTCTGCCTATCTCTACTACCTCGACATGAGCGAGTTCAAAAGCCTGCTGGAGAAGATGAGTGGCGATGGCCGCTACTTCTCGTTGGCCGACAGTCAGGGCAACAGCCTCTATGACAGCAAGCCGCAGGGGGAGAGTGAAGCACGCCCCAACCAGCTGGATATCCGTGGCAGCAGCTGGACGCTGACTGGCTACATCGATCTTGACTACATCCGGGCCATGACCCGGGCCCTCAACGGCCAGATCATCATGGCGCTGTTCGGCGTGGCGATCGTGGTGATGGTGCTGGCGATGTTGGCGCTCAATGTGGCATATCGCCCTATCCTCTCGTTGCGGGATCTGGTGCTGGAGCTCTCTCGCGGCAGCGGCGATCTCACCCGCCGACTGGCGGTAACCAGCAAGGATGATCTGGGCCAGATCTCGGCCGGCATCAACCGCTTTATCGAGCGGCTGCAGGAGATGATGGGGGAGGTGCGGCAGGCGAGCGGCCAGCTCAACAGCGGCATCGAGGGGTTGGCCAGCCAGACCGGCGCCGCCCAGTCCCTGCTGGCGGACCACGTACGCGAGACCGAGCAGGTGGTGACCGCTATCAACGAGATGAGCCGCACCGCGGTCTCCGTCTCCGAGAGTGCGGCCAGCACCGCCCAGCTCACCGGCCAGAGCCAGCAGCTGGCGAGCCAGTCTCGTCAGGTGGTGGATCAGGCGATGGCCAGCGTGATGGCGCTGGTGGATGAAGTGGAAGCCACTGCCCGCTCCATCGAGGCGATGCAGCAGGATGTGCAGCAGATTGGCTCAGTGCTCGGGGTGATCGGCAGCATTGCCGAACAGACCAACCTGCTGGCGCTCAACGCCGCCATCGAGGCGGCCCGCGCCGGTGAACAGGGGCGCGGTTTTGCGGTGGTGGCAGACGAGGTGCGTTCCCTCGCAGCCCGTACCCAGCAGAGTACAGCCGAGATCCAGACCATGCTGGCCAGTCTGCAGCGGGGCACCAGAACTGTGGTGGATGCCATGGGCAACACCAAGCAGAGCTGTCAGGGGGCGGCCGAGAACACTACCAGGGTCAACGAGTCGCTGGATCTGATGGCAGGGGAAGTGGTGGAGATCAACGATCTCATCAGCCATATCGCCACGGCGGCGGAGCAGCAGAGTGCGGTGGCCGAAGAGATCAATCGCAACATGAGCGCCATCGCCGAAGTGATCCGCCAGCTGACCCACAATGGCGAAGCGACGGTTGCCAGCTCCGCTGCGATGCAGCAGACCTACGACCGGCTGCGGGAGATCGTGGGCCACTTCCGGCTGGAGTGAGGCCGGTGTTCAGTCAATAACAAAACAGGGCCATCCGGCCCTGTTGTTGTTTTCCTGTCTGCCTGAATCAACCGGCCTTGCGGCGCAGATAGACCCCGGCTTCCATGTGATGGGTCCAGGGGAACTGGTCGAACAGGGCGAAACGGGCGATCTCGTGGGTCTCGCCCAGTACCGCCATGTTGGCCTGCAGAGTCTCGGGGTTGCAGGAGATGTAGAGGATGTTGTCGTACTCCTGCACCAGCTTGACGGTGGCATCATCGAGACCGGCGCGGGGCGGGTCGACGAAGATGGTGTTGCACTGGTAGCTCTTGAGATCGACCCCCTTGAGGCGGTTGAACTCCCGCTCGCCACGCATCGCCATGGTGAACTCCTCGGCCGACATGCGCAGGATGATCAGGTTGTCGACGCCGTTGGCGGCGATGTTGAACTGGGCGGAGTCGACGCTCGGCTTGGCTATTTCGGTAGCCAGCACCTTGCGGAAGTTCTGCGCCAGCGCGATGGAGAAGTTGCCATTGCCGCAATAGAGCTCCAGCAGGTCCCCTTCGCTCCCCTTGGTCACATCCAGCGCCCAGGCCAGCATCTGCTCGTTGATGGCGGCGTTGGGTTGGGTGAAGCTGTTCTCCACCTGCTTGTAGATGAGCTGGCGACCCGCCACGTTGAGCTGTTCGATGACGAAGTCATCCCCCAGACAGATCTTCTGCTTGTGGGCGCGGCCAATCAGCTGTAGCTCGAACCCCTTGGCGCGCAGATCGGCCTGCAGCACTTCGGCGGCTTGTTGCCATTCGGCCTCCAGCTTGCGGTGATAGAGCAGGCTGACAATGATCTGGCCGGACTGGGTGGAGAGGTAGTCGATCTGGAACAGCTTGCGGCGCAGCACCGGGTGTGGGCGCAGCCCCTCCAGCAGCAGCGGCATCAACTGGTTGATGAGGCGGCTGGCGGTAGGGAAGTGGTCTATCTTGATGATCTCTTTGGTCGCCGGGGCATACATGCAGTGGAAGAGGTCATCCCCTTCGTGCCAGATGCGAAATTCGGCGCGCATCCGGTAGTACTCCGCCGGTGAGCTGTGCACTTCCAGCGCCGGGAGGGTGAAGCCGGCAAACAGCTCGGTGAGGCGAGCGCGCTTTTCGTCGAGTTGGGCCTGATAGTCGGCCGCGGTTCTAGGCGCCGGAGCGTTCGCGGAAGGCTGTTGGGATTGGGTCATAAATACCTCACATGCACACCGGCCGGGCCGGGTCGAAATCGGGGGAAGGCAACAGGCCACCCAAAGGGGCCCGATTTTAAAAGCCAGCCGCAGATTGTCCAGCATTTTGTGGTCAAGAAGTGTTCAGTCAGGCCGATAGCTGATCTACAGGCATGGTGGGAGGACACATTATGCAGATCGAAGGCGTGGGCGTAGCCCAACCCAAGGGAGTGGGGGTTTCTCCCAAATCGCCCCAACAGGCGGAGCAGAAACAGGTCAAGAGCGAGGAGGAGGTCTCCTTGCACAAGCCGCCCAAGTGGGCGCAGGTGCTGATCCAGCAGGCGTTGCAGTTCTCGCTGGAGATCAACGGCCAGGGTTATCAGGCGCCGAAGGTGAAAGAGCCCGAAGAGATCACCCCGGAGACCCTGTTCGACTTCCAGTCGGTGGCGGACAACGTGCTGCAGTTCGTGACCGGGCGGCTCGGTGCCGCGCGCGCCGATGGCAAATCCGACGACGACCTGACCGGGATGATGGAGCAGGCCCGCAAGGGGGTCGACAAGGGCTTTGACGAGGCGAAGAAGCAGCTCGGCAAGTGGGCGACTGACAACGACGATATCAAAACCGGTATCGATCAGAGCTACAAGCTGATCCAGAAAGGGCTCGAGGAGTTCGAGAAGGAGTTCTTCGGCAAGGTCTCTCCGACCGACATGGGGCAGGCCGAGATGGCCAGTCGCCAGCAGGGGTATCTGGAGATCCAGACCAAGGATGGCGACAAAGTGGTGCTGCGCTTTAACGACAGCTGGCAGACCAAGTCCCAGACCAGCGAGAGCGGCAGCCAGTTCAGCCTCAAGTCGAGCCAGAGCTTCAGCTTCTCGCTGGAGGGGGATCTCAACAGCGACGAGATGGAGTCCATCGGTAAGCTGGTCAAGGGGATCGACGAGCTGGCGGGGAGCTTCTTCTCCGGCAACTTCGAGGATCTGCTGGACAAGGCGGGCGAGCTGAAACTGGATGACAGCCAGTTGGCCTCCTACTCCCTCAAGCTCAAGCAGAGCGTCAAGCTGAGCCAGACCTATCAGGGGGCGCACTCCCTGCAGGATCTGATCAAGCCGTTTGCCGACTACCTGCCCAAGCTGGATCAGGTGCAGAAACAGGCAGATACCCTGCTGCCACCATCCCAGCAACAGGCGCTGACCCCGGCCGTGTTGGCGGCGAGAGGGGAAGGGGAACCTGCACAGATCGATCGCTTCACCAGCTTCAACCAGCGGATGCTGGAGGCGCTGCGGATGATCAACCAGTTCCAGCCCTCCACCGAGCCTGCCAGCAAGCGCGTCTGAGCCACAGCGCGTTACGCAAGTAATAAGCTGCCGTTTGCCAGCCCTTCCCGGGGCTGGCACACTGGCCTTTTCTCCAATCCGGTTGCCCCATGAACCCCAAGAAGCCAAGAGACAAGCGCGAGCTCTGCTACCCCTTTATCTTCGAAACCTCGCTCAAATGTGATTTTGAAATCGCCACCGACGAGCTCTGCTGTCAGGTCGGGGCCGTGCTGTCACACCTTGCACCGGATGCCGATACCGAGCCCATGCTGGCGGATCTCGCGGCGTTGCAGCGACTTATCTACAACCTCAACGGCTCGGTGCGCGGCAAGCTGGGGATCTTCGATGCAGACCTTGAGTGGCTCAAGGCACGTTACGACCACTACAACGAGGCGAGTCGCGGCAGCGTCACCGGTTTCGTGCTGCCACAGGGGCCGCAGCCCATTCCAACCCTCCATCTGTGCCGCTGCGGCAGCAAGAAGGTGGTGCGGCTGCTGGTCCGGCTGGAAGAGAGCGGGGTGGCCTTCGATCCCATTCTCTATCGCTTCGCCAACCTGCTGGCCAACTTCTTCTTCGTGCTTACCGTCTACCTCAAGCAGCGCTGGCAGGTGCCGGAAGTGCCCTACGTCAGCATCAATTACTGATGGCGGCAGAAAAAGCTTTTGTTTTTCATGAGGTTTAAACACGATAGTCTCATGTGCTCGTACTCGGTATGGTTCCGGTAACACAATAGGGAGGTCATTAGAATGATTCATCTCTGTGGTAGTTCGTTCTTGATGCCGGGCAATTTTGCCTGGCGGACTCTGGCTGAATATGACGAGGTGCAGGTTGCACCTTATGGCCAGTGGTTGCAGACCTTAATGAATCAGGGCATCGATGCCAATTCGCAAACTCACATCATCATCTGGCTGTGGGAAGATTTGGTGCCCGCTCAGACCCTGCAGGAGTGGGGTCGTCTGACGCAGGACGAGCAGCAGCTGGCGGCCGCCGCTTTCGTCGATGCGCTCTGCTTGCCTCTGTTGCAGCATCTGCAGCGCCGCCCGCAGGATCATGTGCTGGTGGGGGCCTGCAGCCATGCCCCGCTCTCCGCCTATGGCCCGGCCCCTGCCGTGCTCGCTGCGCTGGCCAGTGCGTTTGAGCTGCAGATGGCCCGCCTGCGCCAGCAGCAACCCGGCCTGGACGACCTGCACCTGCCGCTCTGGCTGCAACAGTATGGCCGCCAGCACTGCTTCGATCGGCGCAACCTCTATCTGATGTCATGCCCCTTCTCCATGGCCGGTCTGGCCAGCCTGGCGCAGTGGATTCTACCCTTGCTGCAGCGATTGAAGCGATCCGCCCACAAGGTGCTGGTGCTCGACTGTGACAATACCTTGTGGGGCGGCGTGGTTGGCGAAGACGGTGTCGGCGGCGTCCTGCTGGGACAGGACGGAATGGGCCGGCTCTATCAGGCCTTCCAGCAGGCGGCCAGTCATTGGCACGGGCAGGGCATAGTGTTGGCGCTCTGCTCCAAGAATATGGCGGACGATGTGTGGCAACTTTTTGATGGGCATCCGGGCATGGTGCTGACACGTCAGCATATCGCTGCTGCCGAGATCGGCTGGGAGCCCAAATCCCGCGGGCTGAGGCGGCTGGCCACGCAACTCAATGTTGGGTTGGATAGCCTGGTATTTTGGGATGACAGCGAGCTGGAGCGGGCCGAGGTGCAGGCCAACTGCCCTGAGGTGATGGTAGTCACCCCCCCAGCCGACCTTTGGACGTGGCCGGATGCCCTGATGACGCTGCCAGCCCTGTGTAGTCGCCACCCGAGCAGCCGGGATGATGGCTTGCGGCAGCGTTCCTACCAAGCAAAGGCTGAGGCTGAGGCTGTACGGAGGAAACTGGGCGATGAGTGTGCCTTCTTGCGGCAATTGGCATTACACGCCAACTGGCAGTCGCTATCCCCTGGCAACCAGTTGCGAGCCGAACAGCTCAGTCAGAAGACCAATCAGTTCAACCTATCTTCCCGTCGTTATCAGGCTGCTGAGCTGGCCCGGCTGGCCGCCGAGGGCTGCGAGGTCTGGCTGGCCAGCTTGCGGGACAGGTTTGCCGATCACGGCATGACTGCCCTGCTGGTGGTGCGTCCGCTCGATGAGGGAAGAGTGCTGTTGGACACCTTGGCCATCAGCTGTCGTGTGCTGGGGCGTGGCTTTGAATATTGGCTGCTGGCCCAACTGGTTGATCGGTTGCTGGCGCAGAATGTGACCGAGCTGGTCATTAGTTTGGTTACTACGGAACGCAACTTGCCAGCACGGGATTTTCTGGCGAATCTGCCAACTCGGCCGATAACCATTCCAGCGGGATTGATACCGCTGACGGATGAGGTATTCCTTAGTCTGGATCTGACTTCTCTTTCTCTCCCGTTTTTGGAGTTTTATACCAATGAATGACCTTATTTTGCTTGTACGCCAGCAGTTTCCTCAGGCAAATGTCAACGCGCATTCAGCGCTAGGAAGTTTTCCAGAGTGGGATTCTCTGGGCCATTTCAATCTTCTGTTACTGATCGAGCAGCACTATGGCGTGCGTTTCGAACCGAATGAGCTGACCGAGTTGAAGAGTCTGGCCGAGATCCAGCAAGCCTTGTTGAGCAAAGGGGTTGCTGTGTGAAGCAGGCTCTCGAGCAGGCGCTCACCGAGCTGGGGATTCCCAGAGGCGTCGCCCTGATGGTTCACTCGGATGCTATGGTGGTGGCCCAGTTTGCCGGTATGGGCAACGCTGCGGGTATTTCGGCCTTTTGGGCATATCTCGAACAGTGGCTGGGGGGGCACCTGCTGGTGCCGACTTTTAGTTACAGCCCGATGACAGGAGAGTGCTTTGATCCTGTGCAGACACCGAGCAAGGTGGGGCTGATGACAGAGCTGTTCCGGCTGCGCGAAGGCGTTGTGCGCACGTTGGATCCTATCTTCAGCATAGCGATTAGCGGCCCGCAGGGATCTGCGCTGGTCGCTAGAGAGTGCCACGATTGCTTCGGCCAAGAGAGCCCGTTTGGCTGGCTGGAAGAGCAGGACGGTTGGCTGCTGGGGCTGGGTTGTCACCCTGACCGCATCACCTTCACCCACTATGTGGAGCAGCGGCTGGCCGTCTCCTACCGCTATCACAAGGGGTTTGCGGGTCAGGTGTGCGTCGATGGTGGAGTGCGGGAGTGGCAGGCGGATTATTATGTACGCGACTTGTCGCTGGCCAGCGAGATCGATCTCTCCCGGCTGGTGGCTCTGCTTCAGGAGCGAGGAGCCTGGCGTCAGACGCTGTGTCAGCGGGTGCCAGTCTGGGCGGTCTCGTGCCGAGACTTTATCCAGATTACCAGCGAGTTGCTGGCGTCGGCCCCATACGCCCTGATCCGGGCTGGAGGAGAGTCCCATGCAGTTTGATCACATCGGACTGGTGGTGCCGGATCTGGCGAGTGGTGTGGCCTATTGCCGCGACGTGTTAGGGCTGAGCCGTTTTTCGACGGCGGTGGAAGACCCTCTGCAGAGAGTCTGGGTGCAGTTTGTGCACGATGAGCATGGGTTGTGTTACGAACTGGTCGCCCCTGCCGGTGAGGACAGCCCTGTGACCCAGGTGATCAAGACCCGGCGTAATGTCATCAACCATCTCGCCTATCGTGTACAAAGTCTGCAGGAGGGGGCCACCAGACTACGCGAACAACGTCATCTTCCCCTTGGGCCCAGCCAACCTGCAGTGGCGTTTGGAGGGGCTCATGTCCAGTTTTTTCTCAGCCCCTTGGGCCATATTGTTGAGCTGATTGAGGACGTTGCGTGACAATGACAACACAGATGCATACCGCTGGTTATCTTCCCACAGACTGGGACGATCAGGCTCAGCTCGGTGAACAACTGCATCGATTTTTAACCTTACTTTTTCCACTCAATCGTAGCCTGACTGGTGAGGGGGTTCGGCAAACACTGTCCTTGATCCGGCAGCACTGCTTGCCTGATTTGATCATCCATGAGGTGGAAAGCGGGACCACATGCTTCGATTGGACAGTGCCCGATGAGTGGAATGTAAAGCAGGCTTATATCGTAGGGCCTGACGGACACAAGGTCGTTGATTTCAAGGACAGCAACTTGCACCTGGTTGGTTATTCTGAGCCGGTGCGTTGTACCCTGTCACTGGCAGAATTACAGCCATATCTGCATTCATTGCCCGAACTGCCGGATGCTATCCCCTATATCACGTCTTATTACCAGCGCCGTTGGGGCTTTTGCTTACCCCATAATGCGCGAGAAGCGTTGCAGGAAGGAAATTATGAGGTAGTGATCGATACCAGTTTGCAACCGGGCTCACTGACTTATGCAGAGTGGGTGCTACCTGGGGAGAGTGAGGAGGAGATCTTGTTATCCAGCTATGTTTGCCATCCCTCCATGGCCAATAACGAGTTGTCTGGCCCAGGCATCGGGGTGTTTCTGATGGCTTGGCTTGCCTCCTTGCCCAAGCGACGTTATAGCTATCGATTGATGCTTGTTCCAGAGACGATCGGAGCTATCGTTTATCTCTCTCGTCATCTGGAGCACCTCAAGTCTCATACGTTGGCAGGTTTTAATCTGACCTGCATGGGGGACGAGAGGTGTTACTCGTTCTTACCGTCCAGGCAGGGGAATTCCTTAGCTGATCGTATTGGACGCCATGTTTTGGGGCATATTGCACCTGATTATATAGCGTACAGCTATCTTGACCGAGGCTCTAACGAACGTCAGCTGTGTGCCCCTGGAATAGACCTGCCAGTCACTACTATTATGCGTAGCAAATACGGTTGTTATGCTGAATATCACACTTCGTTAGATGACCTTGCCCTGGTTACGCCAAGGGGCCTTGCGGATAGCTTCTTGGCGCTGCGGCGAGCGATCGAGTGTCTGGAGTTGGATGAATGTTGTGAGGCCACCGTATTGGGCGAGCCCCAACTGGGACGACGTGGCCTCTATCCGAATCTGTCTACACGTGATTCCGGCGAGCAGGTAAAGGACATGATGAACTTGCTGGCGTACAGCGATGGCCATCTGAGCCTTTTTGAGATTGCCGAGATCATCAAAGTACCATTTTGGCGGGTCGAGCCCTTGGCTAAAAAGCTTATCGATGCAGGTGTTCTGCGCAGATGTAGTCGTCGTTGAGAAGAGGTACTTCGTTGCATGATGTGATGGATGAAAATCCAGAGACAACTCGTTAGAACAACCTTGTTTCATCAATCCTGATCATATCTTTAGGAGAGGATCATGAGATGTCCATATTGTCACAGTGATAATACATTGGTTTTCCTTGAACGTACAATGCCAGCCGTTTTATCTGCGTACTCTGGTAATTTCCAAGTAAAAGTATCGGAATTGCAGGTCAGTGCCTGCAAGGATTGCCTGGTAGGGTTTGCATCCAAGAAGTTATCATCGGAAGAACTAACGGAAATATATGACAACTATCTATATATTTCTCCGCTTAATAATATCGGATCTTCCAAGTATGACGGCATGATTGGTACCATCACAAGTCATTTCGGTAAAGATGAAAAAATATATGAAATTGGTTGTTCAGAAGGCTATTTGCTGAAAAAACTTAAAGAGAACGGATTTTCCAATGTGACAGGAATTGAGCCTGGCCCCCAAGCCGATATTGCGAGGGACTTGGGACTTAAAGTGATAAAAGGCTATTTTAATGCATGCCATGTTCAGGATAAGGTAGATGGTTACTATCTTATGCATGTTTTTGAGCATTTTGAAGATCCCTTTTCCATCTTTAAATTAATGTCGGAAACATTGAATGATACAGGAAGGATTGTCATTGAGGTCCCTGATTTCGGAGGCTTCCATATACAGCACCTTTTCTACTATAACATCTACTTCATGCACGTTTTGGCCCGTGATAATAATCTCAAAATAATATATCACCGTGTTGAAAATGACAGTTTGAGGGTCGTTTTTGTCAAGGCTGAAAATACACGTTTCAATGGCATTGAAACGGCCTTTGATAAAGTCAGTTATATTGAGAATCTATCGATTTTCAAACAGCGGTGCGATGCATCTCGCAGCAGAGTCAATGATTTTCTCAGAAGAGCAGGCCGTGTCGTTTGGTGGGGGGCCGGTTCTGCGTCAGTTATTCTGCTGAACGGAGTCGAGAAAGACATTTTGGACAATACCGAGATCATTGTCGTTGATGGTGACAAGAGTAAGGTCGCCTGTACTATTCCCGGTGTTAATCTCAATGTGAGTTATTTCGAGACGTTCAGTAATAAGCATGTCAGCAACCTTGTAATTGCTTCAAGCTTTTATAAAGAGATATTTGAGACAATGAAATCTCACGGTATCACTTATGAACATGTGGAAGTGTTTAGTGATGCCTGATTAAAGGTGCAGGGGGGCAGATTGTCCGAATGACGTGTAGTAAATAATTTTAAATTTACTGGTAGGATATTTCGGTCTACTGGGAATTATGGCGGGATATAGCCCGCCATGTATTTGATAACCTCGATTGTTCAGCTCGACAGCAGCACTCTCGCCGAGTTGGCTGGGATGGTGAGCTGTGCCTCGCCCTGCACCACTTCAAACTTCTCGCCGTTGAAGGCGTCGGTGAAGCGGCTGGCGGGGCTCGCGGTCTGCCACAGGGGCAGGCTGATGGTGCGTGGCTCGCTCGGATGGCGGTTGCAGGCCACTACCACCTGATCGCTTTGCAGGGTACGGGCGAACACATAGCTGTGGGGCCCGGCGTAGAGAGTCTGGATATCGCCACGGCGCAGGGAGGGGCGCTGGCGGCGGATCTGGATCAGCCGACGATAGTGGTCGTGCAGCACGTGATCCCAGTCTGTGGTATCCCACGGGAAGCAGCGGCGGCAGTCCGGGTCGTTGCCGCCGGAGAGCCCCACTTCATCGCCGTAGTAGATGGAGGGTACACCGATATAGGTGAGCAGCAGGGTGGCGGCCAGCTGCATCCGCTGCTTGTCTTCACCCAGCAGATGGAGGAAACGGGCGGTGTCGTGGCTGTCCAGCAGGTTGAACTGTGCAAGCTGGTTCTTGAACGGGATGTGGGCCCGCGCCAGCTTGAGCCAGCGATCCAGCTCTTCGGCGCTGATCTTGATGGGGTGGTAGGCGATGTCCTTGCCAGCCAGGAAGGCACGGATCGGGTGGGCGAAGCCATAGTAGTTCATGGCACCATCCTCCTGATCCCCTTGCAGCCACTGGCTCGCCTCGAAGAAGTGCTCACCCAGCACGTAGGCGTCCGGGTTCTCCTGCTTCACCGCCCCGCGAATGGCGCGCACGTGACCACTGTTGCCCTCGGCGGTGCCGCGCTCACCCAGCATGTGGATGACGTCGAAGCGCCAGCCGTCGATCTGGTAGGGGGCGCGCATCCAGTAACGGAGGATGGCGTCGTCAGCCCGATAGACGGCGTCCTGTACCTTCTCGCAGGAGAAGTCCAGCTTGGGCAGGCTGCGAATGCCCTTCCAACTGACGTAATCCCCTTCTTTGTCAAAGGTGTAGAAGCTGCGCCACGGGGAGTCCGGGTTGCTCTGGGCGCCCAGTGGCGGGCAGAACCAGGGGTGCTCGGTAGAGGTGTGGTTGACCACCGCATCGAGGATGATCTTCATGCCACGCTGGTGCAGGTTGCGGGTCAGCTCGGCGAACTGCTCGTTGCTGCCGAGGTGGGCATCCACCTTGAAGTAGTCCTGAGTGTCGTACTTGTGGTTGCTCGGCGAATCGAAGATGGGGTTGAGGTAGAGCGCCGTTACCCCGAGAGATTGCAGATAGTGCAGCTTGGCATCGATCCCCGCCAGATCGCCGCCATAGAATTCGCAGGCGCCGTGGCCCTCTTCGTGGCGACTGACCGGCTCGCCCCACGCCTTGCTGATCACCGCCTTGCCGCGATATTCGTACTCGTGATGCTTGACGCTCAGCGACGGATCGCCGTTGCAGAAACGGTCGGGGAAGATCTGGTAGAACACCTGATCCTGCACCCAGGCCGGTGGCTGGTGCAGGCTGTTGAAGCGAAAATGCTGTTCCCGTGGCGGCATGGACGCGCTGACGCCCGCCCCGTGCAGCCACCACTGCTCCTCGTCGGTGAGGCACTTGAAGCTATAGAGGTGGATATCCTGTCCCTTGATGAGCGGCAGGGTCGCCTGCCACACCTGCAGCCGATCGCGGGTGGAGACCGCTGTCATCGGGATCAGGTACTCCTCGTTATCCGGCTCGTGGCGCAGCCACACCTCGTGGATCGGCGCATCCAGCTCGCTAAAAAGGGTCAATTGCAGTGCGTCGGCGCTCTCTTTGAACCAGGGCGCCACCTGGGGATGAAACAGAAACGGATGGGTCATGATGCTTATTGAGTCAGAAGATCGGCGAGGGCATTACCCTGTTCATGCAATGTTTCGAGCTGGCCTGCCAGCGACTTGGGATCCAGTCCCAACTGGTCGGCGAGCGGTTTGGGGAAGCGGGCGATGATGGCCTGGGCAGGCACGCCCGCGTTCCAGGCGAAGGAGATAAACACGGCGAGGCGGATCAGCACCGCCTCCTTGCTGACCGGATCGTGGGAGAGCGGGTCAAGCTGTTGGGAGATGGCATCGACGAAGGCCTCGGAGAGGTTCCAGCGCCGCGCCAGCTCGGCACCGAGCTGGGCGTAGTCGTAACCCAGCATCTCCCGCTGTGCCTCGACCCGGCTGCTGCCGTTCTGGATCGCCATGTTGATGAGCTCGGCCTCTTCCGGCAAGGTGCTCTGGATAAGCAGCTCGCCGATGTTGTGGATCAGGGCGCAGGTGAAGGCGGTCTCGGGATCCATCACCTTGGCCTCCTGCGCCAGGGTCTTGGCGATGGTGGCGACCTGGAAGGTCTCGGTCCAGAACTTGTTCTTGTCGAAGCTGGGCGGGGCCTTGAAGGTGCCGATGATGCCGGAGGCGACCACCACGGAGCGCAGCCGGTTGAAGCCGAGCCGGATCACCGCCTGTTCGATGGAGGTCACTTCGTTGCCCCGGCGCAGGGCGGCCGAGTTGGCCATCCGCAGCACCTTGACGCTGATCACCTGATCCATGGCGATCTTGGCCGCAATCTCGTCGATGCGGGCATTCTCGTCGTTGAAGCTCTGCATCAACTCGTGCAGCAGCTTGGGAATAGTGGGGAGTTGTTTGATCTTGTCAAACAGGCGATCCATCGACATGGCTGAGGCAGCCTCCGTTGCAAACTCTGCCTCATATTGTGCCACAGCCGGACAACATGTTCCTGTTTGTGATGCGGCTTTGTGAGCGCTAGAACACCCAGTCGCGCAAGGTGTATTCCAAACGGTGCTGTTTGCCCTGCAGGATCAGGTTCTGACTGGTGCCGCTCAGGGTTGCACCCTCGGTAAGGGTGGTCAGCACGGCCTGTTCGATAGTGTCGAGCGGCGGCATGCAGGCCATTTCGGTGCTGCCCAGACTGGTGACCCACAGTTTGTCATCTTCCAGATGGCCCTGACCGAAGTAGCGGTTGCAACCGGCGATGCCGTTGACGGTGAAGTGCTCGCCGATCTCGAAATCGGGAGGATTGTCGCGGGGGGCCTTGATCTGTTCGCCATTCAGTTTGCTCAGTACCCAGTGGTGGTGTTGCAGATCTTGCTGAACAAAGGCGGTCGAGCTGCAGCCAGCGAGCAGTAACAGGGGGATCAGCAAAAAGGGCAATCTGGGCATGAGGGGGCTCCGGTTGGGGGAGCGTCAAGAATACCCTTTTTGGGCAGTCGGGAGCAGGGCGGGAGAGGGGACGACCGACCGCTTCTGTCGCCCCTTGTCCCGCACGACTGTCGCTTAATGGCAACACCTTGGTGATGTTGCCATCGATTAACGCGGCCTCAGGGCTCAGTTGGCGAACAGCCGCTCGGCATAACGGGCAAGACCCGCGGCCACCGAGCCAAAGTCATCGCCACCCTCAAGCGGGATGGACGGGAGCTTCTGGCGGATAAAGCTGGCGATCAGCGGCGAGCGGGCGCTACCGCCAGTGACGAAGATGCGATCCGGCTGCACACCGGCAGCAGCAATCGCTTCGTCCATCAGCTCGCCAATCTTCTCCAGCAGCAGGGCGGAGGCGTTGGCCAGCTGTTCGCGGGTCAGTTCGGCTTCCAGCCCTTTTTCCAGCTCGGCCAGCGACTGGCGATTGAGCTCCTGCTCCGAGAGGGCGATCTTGCCCTGCTCGGCACGCCATACCAGCTGGTGGCTCAGCTTGTGGGCCCGCAGGTTGGCCAGACGCCCCAACTTGCTGCCGGGTTGGCTGTCGAGCTGCAGATCCTGCAGCTGGCGGGCGGTGTCGAGGCTGTAGAAGCGGCTCTGGGCGCTGACGTCGTTGATGGCGGCCGCATCCCAGAACAGCGGGTGGGGCAGCGGCTTGCCGGTCTTGAGGGTCTCGTGCATGCCGAGCAGCGGCATCATCCCCTCCACCGTCAGACGGATGTCGAAGTCGTTGCCGCCGATCCGCTGGCCGCTGTGGCCGAGCAGATCGCCGCTGCGATCCAGCTGATCGCGGTAGCTGGGACCCATCCGCAGCATGGAGCAGTCGGTGGTACCGCCGCCGATATCCACCACCAGTACCACGGCATCTTCGGTGAGGCGCGCCTCGAATTCAAACCCGGCTGCCACCGGCTCATAGAGGAACTCCACCTGCTCGAAACCGGCCAGACGGGCCGCCTCGGTCAGGATGGCGATAGCTTGCTGGTTGCTCTCTTCCCCCGCCAGGCCCTGGAAGTTGACCGGTCTGCCGATCACCGCCTGACGGATCGGGGCACCGAGCTGCTGCTCCGCCTGCTGGCGGACGTGGAGCATCATGGCGCAGACGATATCTTCAAACAGTGCGATCTGGGGGGCCTTGAGGCCATAGGCGCCGAGGAAGGATTTCGGCGACTTGATGTAGTAGCCGTCGTCCGGCTCTTCCAGATAGCGCTCCAGCGCGGCCCCGCCAAAGCTCAGCTCGTCGATCAGTCCCTCTTCGCGCATCTGGCGGCGAACCATCTGGGCGCGGGTGACCACGGGGCCACGCAGCTTGAGGTACTCCGCCTGCTGGGCGGGGGCCAGCCCTTCGGCCAACAGACCGGCGATAGCATCCCGGTGGGGCGCATGCAGGGTGGAGGGGAGATAGCGGGATGCGCCAAGATTCAGCAGCCTGGGGCTACCTTGTTCCATCACGGCCACGGCACAGTTGGAGGTGCCGTAATCAAATCCGATAAACATGGGCGCCAGACTCCTGAATAAAAAAGGGGGGCTAGCCTACCCGAAGGCGCCGGGTCTCACAACCCGGCGCACCGCAATGAAGAACAGGATGAAGGGATTAGCCCTTATTCCACTTCGTTGTCGCAGCGGCCCAGGCTCTCGATAGCGCGGATATTGCCGAGGGTGGTATCGGCGATGGCGTGCAGCGCCTCGCGGGTCAGGAACGCCTGATGGCCGGTGAACAGCACGTTGTGGCAGGCGGACAGACGGCGGAATACGTCATCGGTGATCACTTCGTTGGACTTGTCGGAGAAGAAGAGATCCTCTTCCTCTTCGTAGACGTCCAGCCCCAGCGCACCGATACGGGAGGTTTTGAGTGCCTCGATGGCGGCGTTGGAGTCGAGCAGGCCGCCACGGCTGGTGTTGATGATCATCACCCCGTCCTTCATCTTGGCGAACGCCTCCTTGTTCAACAGGTGGTAGTTCTCTTTGAACAGCGGGCAGTGCAGGCTGATGATGTCGGATTGGCGGAACAGGGTATCGAGATCCACGTACTCGGCTCCCAGCTCGATGGCTGCCGGATTCTGGTAAGGATCGTTGACCAGCAGGCGAACCCCGAACCCCTTGAGGATGCGCAGGGCGGCCAGACCGATCTTGCCGGTGCCGATGACGCCAATGGTCTTGCCATGCATGTTGAAGCCGACCAGCCCTTCCAGCGAGAAGTTGGCGTCGCGGGTGCGCTGATAAGCCTTATGGATGCGGCGGTTGAGGCACATCATCATGCCGACGGCGTGTTCTGCGGTCGCCTCGGGGGAGTAGGCGGGCACCCGCACCACTTTCAGCCCCAGCTCTTTGGCGGCGGCCAGATCCACGTTGTTGTAACCGGCGCAGCGCAGGGCAATCACCTGGGTGCCGTTGGCAGCCAGTTCGGTCAATACCTCGCGGTCGGCATCGTCATTGACGAACAGACACACCACCGGGAAGCCGTGAGCCAGTCGGGCCGTTTTGGCCTCCAGCCGCACATCGAAAAACTCCAGGTCGAAGCCGTACTGGCTGTTGGCCTGGTTGAAATGCTCTTTGTCATAGCTCTTGGTACTGAATACGGCGACTTTCATGGTATGTGCTCCGCAGCGTGTGTGTCGTCAAATTACAACAAAATGGGTCAGCTATCACCGGACAAACCGGCTGGTTATTGTCCCCACGGCATAATGGGAACGGCGCTGACTGCACTCTTGTACGAACCATCCACCAGTTTGGTGCTGTAGGTCAGGTAAACCAGTGCATTGCGTTTCTTGTCGTAAAAACGCACCACTTTCTGCTCCTTGAACACCAGTGAAGTGCTGACATCGAACACCTCTTCCCCCGCTTTCAGCTTTTCGGGCAGGGTGATGGGGCCGGTCTGGTGGCACGACAGGGAGGCGTGGGAGGGATCTTCCGCCAGTCCCAGCCCGCCTTTGACGCCGCCGGTCTTGGGGCGCGCCAGATAGCAGGCGACGCCGTCGATGCGCGGGTCGTCGAACGCCTCCACCAGGATCTTGTGGTTGGGGCCAAACAGCTTGAAGGCGGTGCTCACTTCACCGACGGTATCAGCCTTGTCAGCCAGCGCCGGGCCGGCAAACAGGGCCCCCAGCAGCAGGGGCAGGGCGCGGCGCAGGGCGTTATGTCGCGTGTGGTTATGTGTCATGGTCTCTCCTGTTGGCCCGGCACTCCTCAATAGGGGATGCCCAGACGACGATAGAGGCTGGCAAGCACCCAGGCGGGGCCTATCAGCAGAAATTGCAGGTCAGCGAGGAAGGAGGGGCGTTTGCCCTCGATCTTGTGGCCGACAAACTGGGCTATCCAGAGCAGCACGAACGCTGCCACGGTGGGCCACAACAGCGGCCCCTGCCATTGGTGGCAGATCCACAATCCCAGTGCGGTCAGCCCGGCCATCCCCGCGAACAGCGAAAACGACAGCTGCAGGTAGAACAGCAGCACCGGAATAGCTGCCACTGCCGCCCAGTTGAGGGGCTCTGGCAAGGGCCCGTGTGGCAGACACCAGAGCAGTGTCAGCGAGCAGAGATAGATGCCCGGTACCGCCAGCTTGTGGATGGCGACGTTGACCGGATGGCGATGACTCTGGCCATACTCCTCAAACCACTCCTGCATTCCCTTCATGACACCTCCCTGGCGCACTGTGTTCTCGCTGCCTGACCTTCGTGGTCAGGCGCTCGGGATGCTTATCCCTGCGGTGGATACTCCCAATATTGGGCCGGAATGGATTTTAGCAACGGGGTCATGTCCGGATTGGGCAGGGCGATGGTGACCCGCTGATCGAGGTTGGCGCTGGCGAGCGCTTCGCGGATCTTGGGGTTGTCATTGAAGAACTTCATAAAGCTGCCATCGGCATAGGCCCGCTCCAGCCCGGTCTGAATCGCCTTGGCCAGCTTGGGGTATTCGGGGCTGACGAAGAAGAACTGGGCGAAGGGGTAGCGGATCAGCAGATGCTGCTCGATAGCGAGGTTGGGATACTGCGCCACCAGCTCGCTGCGCTCGGCGAAGATCTCCACCAGGGCGCGCGGGAAGAAGTCGATCTTGTCGCCGTCGTTGATAAGGCGAAACAGGCTGCTGTATCGGCCGGAGAAGGTCGGGATGCCCGCATTTTCCAGAATTTTGTTATCGGCCCAACCGACCCCTTGCGCCGCTTTCAGCTGTTTGAGGTCGGCCAGGGTATTGATCTGGTTGAACTTCTCTTGGGCATCCGCGTGGATGAAGGACAGTCGCAATCCTTCCAGCCCGCGAAACAGCGGAATGGGGACGGCAATCAGGGAGGATTCGAGTGCGCTGGAGGTGCCCATCCAGAAGACGTTGATGGTCTTGCCCTTGCTCAGCTGCTGCTGGAGGGTGAACTGGTTGAGGTCGAGTTCGACAGGCTGGATGCGAAAGGGTTGCCCGGAGCGGGTCAGGGCCAGTTCCAGCAGCTTGTACTGGTACTCCTGGTCAAGATTGTTGACGGGACGGCTGGGGACCTTGACCGTCAGAACCTGTGCTTGTGCCAGCAGTGGCAGGCACAAACACAGCTTGATGAGCCATTTCACTCTCTGTTCTCCTGTAGATTCCGGAAGGTGTCCGGAGTCTAACAGAACTTGTCACCATCTTGCTGCGAGGCGTTGTGCAAGGTTTGAGCGCGGTGCCCTGCCTTGCTGGCGTCTGTTGCACCAGAATGGTGACGGTTCTTCGAAGAATCAGGCGACGCGACGGAACACGTGGGTATCGTTAAATTCCTTGGTGCTCTGGCATTCGACGCAGAAACGGGATTCCGGACGGGCATGCAGCCGCTTGAGGGAGATCTCGTCACCGCAAGATTCGCAGTAACCAAAATCCCCTTCGCTGATGCGCTTCAATGCGCCCCGCAGCTTGCGCAGGTGCAGCTTGTCGTGCTCGATGCGGTTCAGCTCCAGACGGCGGGCTTCCTCGATACTGGCACGGTCAATTTCATCAGCCATCTCGTTGGTGTCGGTGGCGATGGCCTGGCTGGCCTGGGAGTTCAGGCGCTCTTCGAGCTCGACGATCTGTCGCTCGATCTGCCCCTTGTAAAAGGCCAGTTGGTCTTCAGTCATGAAATCACACATACGATTAACTACCAGTCAGTTTACTAACCCAATTATCCCTGTTTATGGGGGCTGTCTGCCTACAGACCAAGCCCTTGTATCCCGATTTGCACCTGTTTCATGCAAGAGAGTGCAAATCAGGGCGGGCCTTGTACCAAAAAAATGCAGCCAAGCAAAGCAAATAGGATAAGGATTGTGCGCCCTTGCAAAAAAATGGTCCGTTCCTGCGGGGGATTGGTCGGGATCTGGCGCCTGCTTCACCCTCTGTTGGCATCGCCTTTGCAACGATGAGAAGGGTGGGTTTCGTACGGATTTGAGTGTTTAGTATTTGGTGCCGCCTTGGTCATTATATGCGCCGTTATTTATAGTTTTTTAAACACGCCCGCTTGACATTGCCCTTGATGGCGGGCTTTTATGGTGATGTTGATTACAATTTTATAACAAGGGTGTTCCATATATTAGACACCCTTGCCAATGGCAACCGTAAAGTCGGGGTTTAACATGGACAGTATCAAAGGCTGGATGGAGAGTAATCGCATCACGGAAGTGGAGTGCCTGTTCCCGGATTTCACCGGCAACGCCCGGGGCAAGATCATCCCAGCCAACAAGTTTTTGCGCGAAGGGGGCATGCGTCTGCCCGAGGTGATTTTCACCCAGACGGTGACCGGCGAATATCCGGATGACGACAGCATGATCGACCCGCTGGAGCGGGACATGCAGCTCTATCCCGACCCCAACACCATCCGTTTCGTCCCCTGGGCGCTGGAGCCCACTGCACAGGTGATCCACGACTGTTTCGACGTCAACGGCAAGCTGATCGACATCGCGCCGCGCTCCGTGCTGCGTCGGGTTCTGTCATTTTACGAGAAGCAGGGCTGGAAGCCGGTGGTGGCGCCCGAGCTGGAATTCTATCTGGTCACCCGCAACGAGGACCCCGACTATCCGCTGGTGCCGCCGGTGGGTCGCAACGGCCGCCCTGAGACCGCCCGCCAGTCGTTCAGTATCGATGCGGTCAACGAGTTCGACCCCATTTTTGAAGACATGTATGACTACTGCGAGGCGCAGGAGCTGGAGGTGGACACCCTGATCCACGAGTCGGGCGCCGCCCAGATGGAGATCAACTTCCTGCATGGTGATGCCATCGATCTGGCGGATCAGGTGTTCCTGTTCAAGCGCACCATGCGTGAGGCCGCTCACCGCCACGGCATCTATGCCACCTTCATGGCCAAGCCGATGAGCGACGAACCGGGGTCGGCCATGCACATCCACCAGAGTCTGGAAGATGTGAACGGCCACAACCTGTTCGGCACCTCGAGCGGCGGCAACAGCGAACAGTTCATGCACTTTATCGCCGGTTTGCAGAAATACACCCCGGCGGTGACCGCCCTGCTGGCTCCCAACGTCAACTCCTACCGCCGCCTCACCTTTGGCGAAAGCGCGCCGCGCAACGTCCAGTGGGGGGTTGAGAACCGCACTTGTGGCCTGCGGGTGCCCTTCTCCGACCCGAGCGCACGGCGGGTGGAGAACCGCTTCGCCGGTGCCGATGCCAACCCCTATCTGGCGCTGGCCGCCACTCTGGCATGTGGCTATCTCGGCATGATGGAGAAGCTGGAGCCGCTGCCGGAGATGAAGTCGAGCGCCTATGACCTGCCCTACAGCCTGCCCCGCTCGCTGGAGGAGGCACTCAGCCATCTCGAACAGTGCGAGCCCATCAAGGAGATGCTGGGGGAGCGCTTCACCCGCGCCTTCGTCGCGGTCAAACGCAAAGAGTACGAGACCTACTTCGGGGTGATCAGTCGCTGGGAGCGGGAGTTCCTGCTGCTGAACGTCTGATCCCCCTGTAACGGGGAGGTCGGAGTCGGCCTCCCCGATCCCTGTATCGAAGAGACCTGAACGCGAGTCAGGTGGCGGTAGCCACCTGTGAGTGGTTGTGGCTGCGAGCATGCAAGCCCGCCTGACTACCCACCTGACTATTTGACGACTGAATATTGCCAAATCGAAGGAACCGAGGAGCAACAAATGCAGCAGATAACCCGTGAGTGGCAACAACTGGATGCCAGCCACCACCTGCACCCCTTTACCGACTTTCAGGCCCTGAACAAGAAGGGTTCGCGCATTATTACCAAAGCCAGCGGCGTCTATCTGGAGGATTCCGAGGGCAAACGCATTCTCGACGGCATGGCGGGGCTGTGGTGCGTCAATATGGGCTATGGCCGCCAGGAGCTGGTGGATGCCGCTACCCGCCAGATGCAGCAGTTGCCCTACTACAACCTCTTCTTCCAGACCGCTCACCCGCCGGTGATCGAGCTGGCGACCCTGCTGGCCGAGGTGACGCCAGCCCATCTCAACCACGTCTTCTTCACCGGCTCCGGCTCCGAGTGCAACGACACCGTGCTGCGGATGGTGCGCCACTACTGGGCCAGCAAGGGTCAGCCTGACAAACAGGTGATCATCAGTCGCCACAACGCCTACCACGGTTCTACCGTGGCGGGGGCGAGCCTGGGCGGCATGAAGGGGATGCATGCCCAGGGTGGTCTGCCCATTCCCGGCATAGTGCACATCGATCAGCCTTACCACTTCGGTGAGGGGCAGGGGATTAGCGCCCACGACTTCGGGCTGGAGCGGGCCCGTCAGCTGGAGCAGAAGATTCTGGAGCTGGGGGTGGACAAGGTGGCTGCCTTTATCGGCGAGCCGATCCAGGGGGCGGGCGGCGTCATCATTCCGCCTGACAGCTACTGGCCGGAGATCCAGCGCATCTGCGATCACTACGGCATTTTGCTGATCGCCGACGAGGTGATCTGCGGCTTTGGCCGCACCGGCCACTGGTTTGCCAGCGAAGGGTTTGGCATCAAGCCGGACCTGATGTGTCTGGCCAAGGGGATCACCTCCGGTTATCTGCCGCTCGGCGCTGTGATGGTGAGTGACCGGGTTGCCAAGGGGCTGGTGGAGGAGGGGGGCGAGTTCAACCACGGCTTCACCTACTCGGGCCATCCGGTCTCTTGCGCCGTGGCGGTGGCCAATATCCAGCTTATGCAGAAAGAGAGCATAGTTAAGCGAGTGCATGATACTATCGGCCCCTATTTGCAGCGCCGCTGGGCGGAGCTGGCCGATCATCCGCTGGTGGGAGAAACCCGAGGCAAAGGATTGGTCGCCGCGCTGGAAATCGTTGAGGACAAGCAGACCAACCGGCGTTTTCCGGCTCAGGCAAATGCGGGGATGACTTGCCGGGAGTTCTGCTTTAACAATGGCTTGGTGATGAGGGCGGTAGGCGATACCATGATCATATCGCCCCCCTTGGTCATCACCGAGGAACAGGTTGATGAATTGGTCGATCTGGCCAGGCGCAGTCTGGATCTGACAGCCGCAAAGCTGAAGGGTTGAGGCAGGTCGGGCAGGTTGGCATGCGCATACAATTTGCTTAGGAGACAAGGATGATGTCTTTCAAAACAGGAGTGATCGCTGCCTCTGTGGCTCTGGTCATGGCAAGTGCCGGAGCAATGGCTGAAGAGAAGGTGCTGCACGTCTACAACTGGAGCGACTACATAGCGCCGGATACTCTGGATAACTTCCAGAAGGAGACGGGGATCAAGGTGGTCTATGACGTGTTCGACAGTAACGAGGTACTGGAAGCCAAGTTGCTGGCGGGTAGTTCGGGCTACGATATCGTGGTGCCATCCAACCCCTTCCTGGCCAAGCAGATCAAGGCGGGCGTGTTCCAGAAACTGGACAAGTCCAAGCTCTCCAACTGGCAAAACATGGATGTCGACCTGCTCAAGGCGCTCGAGCCGAGCGATCCGGGCAACCAGTACTCCATCCCCTATTTGTGGGGCACCATCGGCTATGCCTACAACGCCGAGAAGGTGAAAGCCGTGCTGGGGGCCGATGCCCCGGTCAACTCCTGGGATCTGGTGTTCAAGCCGGAGAACATGGCCAAGTTGAAAGAGTGTGGCGTCTCCTTCCTCGATTCACCGACCGAAATGCTGCCGGCTGCCCTGCAATATCTGGGCTTCAAACCGGATAGCCAGAAACCGGCCGAGTTGAAGAAGGCTGAGGAGCTGTTCCTCTCCATCCGTCCCTATACCGCCTATTTCCACTCCTCCAAGTACATCTCGGATCTGGCCAACGGCAACCTTTGCGTAGCGGTCGGTTACTCCGGTGACTTGCAGCAGTCCAAGGCGCGGGCAGCCGAGGCCAAGAATGGCGTAGCGCTCACCTACACCATTCCGAAAGAGGGGGCAGGCAGCTTCTTTGACATGATCGCCATTCCGGCGGATGCCAAGAACGTCGAGGCGGCCCACACCTTCATCAACTATCTGATGAAGCCCGAGGTGATCGCCAACATCACCAACGTGGTGCAGTTCCCGAACGGCAACAAGGCTGCGACCCCGCTGGTGGATGAGGCGATCCGCACCGATCCGGGTATCTACCCCGATGCGGCGACCCTGCAGAAGATCTACACCTTCCCGGATCTGCCGGCCAAGGTGCAGCGTCTGATGACCCGCAGCTGGACCAAGATCAAGTCCGGCAAGTAAGTAACGAATGCCCCTCCCGGTCCGCAGTTCGGCCGGGAGGGTAGTGATGCCATCCATCCGGATGGGCCGCGCGAATGGATGCGCAGACGGTCAACCACTGAAACAGGAGAACTGACACCGTGAATACAACCAGATTGCTAACCATAGCGCTGACCATGGGATTGGCGAATGTGGCCCAGGCTGCCCCTGTGCTGCACTTCTACAACTGGTCTGACTATATCGGCGAGACCACCCTCAGCGATTTCCAGCAGGCGACCGGGATCAAGACCGTCTATGACGTGTTTGACTCCAACGAGACCCTGGAAGGCAAGTTGCTGACGGGGCGGACCGGTTACGATCTGGTGGTGCCCTCCAATAATTTCCTGGCCAAGCAGATTAAGGCGGGAGCCTTCCAGAAGCTGGATAAATCCCTGCTGCCCAATCTGGCCAACCTGGATCCCGTGCTGCTCAAGCAGCTCGACAAGGTGGATCCGGGTCATCAGTACGCGGTGCCCTATCTGTGGGGGACCAACGGCATTGGCTACAACGTCGACAAAATCAAGGCGGTGCTGGGGGTCGACAAGATTGACTCCTGGGCCACCATCTTCGAACCGGAAAATATGGCGAAACTCTCTCGCTGCGGCGTCGCCTTCCTCGACTCTGCCGACGAGATGATCCCTGCTGCCCTCAACTACCTCGGGCTCGATCCCAACAGTCATGCGACGGGGGATATCAAGCAGGCCGAGGCGCTGCTGCTCAAGGTACGGCCCTATGTGGCCTACTTCCACTCCTCCAAATACATCGGCGATCTCGCCAATGGCGACATCTGCGTGGCAGCCGGTTTTTCCGGCGACATCCTGCAAGCCGCTGCCCGCGCCGATGAAGCTGGCAAGGGGGTGAAAATTGCCTACAGCATTCCGAAAGAGGGGGGCAATCTCTGGTTCGACATGATGGCGATCCCGTCCGATGCCACCAATGTCAAAGAGGCGCACGCCCTCATCAACTACGTCCTGCAGCCCGAAGTGATCGCCAAGGTCAGCGACTATGTGGGCTACGCGAATCCCAACTCAAGGGCGGGCGAGTTTATGGATGAGGCGGTGCGCAACAATGAGGAGGTTTATCCCCCTCAGGCCGTGCTGGAGCGACTCTATGTGCAGGAAGCACATCCCCGCTCCGTACAGCGTCTAATCACCCGGAGTTGGACCAAGATCAAGTCCGGTACCTAACCTTGGTGCCCGTTCGGGGGCGCCAAATCGCTTTTATGGATCGGCTGCAAGGCCGGTATCACGTTGGGGAGTTTGGTAATGGCGATAGCCTCCAGTGCCTACAAGAAAGCCCTCGAGGGCAGTCAGCAGCGCAAAGAAGTGCTGGTGAAAATTGATCGGGTAAGCAAGCAGTTCGACGAAACGCTGGCGGTCGATAACGTATCTCTCAATATTCACAAGGGAGAGATTTTCGCCCTGCTCGGTGGCTCCGGTTCCGGCAAATCGACCCTGCTGCGGATGCTGGCCGGTTTCGAACGCCCGACCGAGGGGCGGCTGTTCCTCGACGGGGTCGACATCACCGACATGCCCCCCTATGAACGCCCCATCAACATGATGTTCCAGTCCTACGCCCTGTTCCCCCATATGACGGTGGCCCAGAACATCGCCTTTGGCCTCAAGCAGGATGGCCTGCCCAAGGCCGAGATCGATGCCCGGGTGGAGGAGATGCTCAAGCTGGTGCAGATGACCCAGTATGCCCGCCGCAAACCGCATCAGCTCTCCGGTGGCCAGCGCCAGCGGGTGGCGTTGGCTCGCTCGCTAGCCAAGCGTCCCAAACTGTTGCTGCTGGATGAACCCATGGGGGCGCTCGACAAGAAGCTGCGTTCCAAGATGCAGCTGGAGCTGGTTGAGATCATCGAGCGGGTCGGGGTGACCTGTGTCATGGTGACTCACGATCAGGAAGAGGCCATGACCATGGCGGAGCGGATCGCCATCATGCACCTCGGTTGCATCGAGCAGATCGGCAGCCCGATGGATATCTACGAGACTCCGGCCAGTCGGCTGGTGTGCGAATTTATCGGCAACGTCAACCTGTTTGACGGCCTGCTGGTGGAGGATGAGCAGGACCACGCCACCATCGCCTGCGCCGACCTGGAGCAGCCCATCTATGTGGGCCACGGCATCAGCTCCCGCGCCGAGAACAAGAAGGTGACCTATGCCCTGCGGCCGGAAAAACTGCTGATGAGTCTGCAAAAGCCGGAGGAGATCGAGCACCCGGATTTCAACTGGACCAAGGGTGAGGTCTATGACATCGCTTATCTGGGCGGTCACTCGGTTTATCACATCCAGCTGCCCTCGGGCAAAATCGTTCAGGCTTTCATCGCCAATGCCGAACGCCACGGCAAGCGGCCAACCTGGGATGACCAGGTGTTCCTCTACTGGGAAGATGACAGCGGCGTGGTGCTGCAATCATGAAGTTCTTGCAACGACTGAAGCGGGTCGGGGGGCGCCGACTGGTGATTGGCATCCCCTTCTTCTGGCTGTTCCTCTTCTTCCTGCTGCCCTTCGTCATCGTGGTGAAGATCAGTTTTGCGGAAGCGGATGTGGCGATCCCGCCCTACACCGATGTGGTGAGCTGGGCCGACAATCAGCTCACCATCCTGCTCAACATGGGCAACTACCTGCTGCTGCAGGAGGATGAGCTCTATATCGCGGCCTATCTCGGCTCCCTCAAGATGGCCTTCATCAGCACTTTGCTCTGCCTGCTGATTGGCTATCCGATGGCCTACTCCATCGCTCGGGCCAACAAGGAGACCCAGACCGTTCTGCTGCTGCTGATCATGATGCCGACCTGGACCGCCATTCTGATCCGGGTCTATGCGTGGATGGGGATCCTCAGCAACAACGGCCTGCTCAACAGCGTTTTGCTGGGGATCGGGGTGATCGACGAACCGCTGCAGATCCTCAACACCAACCTGGCGGTCTATATCGGCATCGTTTACTCCTACCTGCCCTTCATGGTGCTGCCGCTCTACGCCAATCTGGTCAAACACGATCAGAGCCTGCTGGAGGCTGCTTCCGACCTGGGGGCCCGCAACCTGACCCGTTTCTGGCAGATCACGGTGCCGCTCTCCAAAAACGGCATTATCGCCGGCTGCATGCTGGTGTTCATTCCGGTGGTGGGGGAGTTCGTTATTCCGGAAATGCTGGGCGGCCCGGAGACCCTGATGATCGGCAAGGTGCTGTGGCAGGAGTTCTTCAACAACCGCGACTGGCCGGTAGCCTCTGCACTGGCGGTGGTGATGCTGGCGGTGCTGATCATTCCGATCATCCTCTTCAACCGTAACCAGGCCAAAGAGCTGGAGGGCAAGGCATGATGAGACGTTTCGGTTTTGCCAAGCTGATGCTCTGGCTGGGGCTGCTGTTTATCTACCTGCCCATGATCATCATGGTGATCTACTCCTTCAACGCCTCCAAGCTGGTGACGGTGTGGGGTGGCTGGTCGCTCAAGTGGTACTTCGGCCTGCTCGACAACAAGCAGCTGATCGGGTCTGTGTTCCGCTCGCTGGAGATCGCCTTCTACACCGCGATCGCCGCGGTGGCGCTGGGGACGGTGGCGGCCTTCGTGCTGACCCGTATTCCCCACTTCCGTGGTCGCACCCTGTTCGGTGGCATGGTGACGGCGCCGCTGGTGATGCCCGAGGTGATCACCGGTCTGTCGCTGCTGCTGCTATTCGTGGCGATGGCCCAGCTGGTGGGCTGGCCCGCCGAGCGGGGCATGCTGACCATCTGGATCGCCCACACCACCTTCTGTACCGCCTACGTGGCGATCGTGGTGTCGGCGCGGTTGCGGGAGCTGGATCTCTCCATCGAGGAGGCGGCAATGGATCTCGGCGCCAAGCCGTGGAAGGTGTTCTTCCTGATCACTATCCCGATGATCGCCCCCTCGCTGGCAGCAGGCGGCATGATGTCGTTCGCCCTGTCGCTGGATGATCTGGTGCTGGCTAGCTTCGTCTCCGGCCCGGGCTCCACTACCTTGCCGATGGAGGTCTTCTCGGCGGTACGGCTCGGGGTGAAACCCGAGATCAACGCGGTGGCCAGCCTGATCCTGTTGTCGGTATCGCTCTTTACCTTCGGCAGCTGGTATCTGATGGCCAAGGCAGAGAAGCGCCGTCGTGCCGAGATCGCCATGACCACCCAGATGCAGGCCGTGGTCTGACGCCATGATAAGATCCGCCTACTCTCGTCAACCTGGAGGATGAGTATGCGGGTCTCTCTTTTTAGCGGTCGTGGCACCGAGCTGGTGCCCGGCCTCACCAGCGCTATTCACAAGCAACCGATCTCTGCACCAGTTCGCTGTACCTTTGCCGGTCTGGAAGGGGATGATCAGTGTGACCTGCGCCACCACGGTGGCCCGGATCGGGCGCTCCACTACTATCCTGCCGATCACTATCTCTGGTGGCAGACCTGGCAAACCGCACTGGGCTTGCCTGCGCCACGTACACCCTGGCAACCTGCCGCCTTTGGCGAGAACCTCTCCGGTATCGGGCTGACCGAGGCGCAAGCCTGCATCGGCGATGTCTATCGGCTCGGTGAGTCACTGATCCAGATCAGCCAGCCGAGATCCCCCTGTTTCAAGCTCAACCAGCGCTTTGGCTATGGCCAGATGTCGCAGGTGATGCAGCTGGGTGGCCGCTGTGGCTGGTTGCTGCGGGTGCTGGAGGAGGGCATGATCGCGCCTGACACGGCCATGGAGCTGATAGACAGACCCTATCCCGAACTGACGGTGAAGCGCACGGCGGACATTCTGTTCAATCAGGTGCGCAATGAAGCGGATCTGCTGATGTTGCTGGAGAATCCGGCCCTCTCCCCCAACTGGCGCCAGCATGCAGCAGACTGGCTAGAGCATGGCACTGTGGCTGACTGGCAGCGCCGTCTGCTGGGGCCAGCATCCCTGCGCCTGGCCTGACGGCCGGTTACCGGAATGTCACCTGCTGGCTGCAGTCCGGTAAACGGGTGAAAAAAGTGCTGAATAGTTGAGCAAATGGCACTTTTTTTCCTGCCAAACGCAAAAAAGGCTTGTGTCGAGTCTGGGCTTTCGGTAAATTTCCGTCCCGCAGACATCGGTGTGTAGCGCAGCTTGGTAGCGCACTTCGTTCGGGACGAAGGGGTCGGAGGTTCGAATCCTCTCACACCGACCAAATTTGAAAAGGCCGCTCAATAGAGCGGCCTTTTTGCTTTTATCCTTCCTGTTTTCCTAATTTTTTTTAGCTGCTGACCTGTTACCTGGCCAAGTGATCTGACCTGCTGTATGCATGTATGCAGAGTCGAAGTAAGACCACGGACATTAAAAGGGCCACCGCTCGGTGGCCCATCGGTGGAGTCTGATCCTGACTCCGGCACTCTAGATTGTGGCAATCTCGCTATGGGTCTTGTCTATGGTGCCCTCCTTGCGCGCCAGGCGCTTACTCAGATATGCCAGTGCTGATGCCGCAAAGCCTTGAAACTGTGTTGAGGCAGCAAGGCCGCGTGCTTGGGGTACTCACTAATGAAATGTTCTATTCCCTCCATCAGTTGTGCACGTAATGAAATAACGGGCTCATGCCAGGCTTGCAGGCATAGATGGCCGGGGATCAACTGCTCCTGATAATCTTCCAGCAGCTGTTCTGGCCAGGGTTCAATACCGGAATTGCGTTGCAGCAAATAGTGGGCGGCGGGTTCACGGGCATAAATGAACTGAATTTGGGCCAGATCGCGTTGGCATAGCGTTTGACTGTTGATGTGACAGGTCAAATATTTTCCCGTTTTCAGATCCAGAAAGTGACCGCGTTGCCGACAGGGTACGATGCGATACCAAGGCAGGGGTGAGGAGAGAGAATACCCCTCAAGCTCCTGTTCCAACCAGTGGCGACACTCGGGTGTCTGCACCTCGTCGAGCATGGACTCGAGCTGTGTCAACAAGGCTCTGGATGGTTTGATGGCCAGTTTCGCACTCATCGCCTGCAATCCTCCCTCTGCACACAATCCCGACTATCAGTATGGACCTTGTTCGGCCAGAGGGGGTAAGGAATCTAATGATTAAAAGTGGATTAGCCGCGTGGTTTTTATGCACTAACTTGGTTCAACCCACCAGATAGGTTCCGGTGCCGAAGGCGATGTGGGTGCCCTCTTCGTTGTGCAGCTCCATCCGGGCGACGGCGACCTTGCTGCCAGCCCGGATGATGTGGGCGGTGGCGATAAACTCGTTGCCGCGCCCCGGGCGCAGATAGTCCACCCGCAGATCTATGGTGCCGAGGCGGGAGAATCGCTCCTTGAGATAACTGGGGGAGAAATCTTCCAGATCGTCGATGCAGGAGGCCGCGACTATCATGCCGCCCGCCACATCCAGCAGCGTGGCGGTGACGCCGCCGTGCAGGATGTTGTGGAAGGGGTTGCCGATCAGCTTCTCGTCCATCTTGATGCGCAACTCCACCTTGTCGAAGTCGTAGTGGGTCACCTGCATGCCGATCAGCTTGTTGAATGGCATCTTCTCGGCAAACAGGTTGGCAATGCCACTGAGCGCCATCTTCTTGAGCATCTGTTTCATTCTCTGATCCCAATCCTTGTCATCAAAGCCGAGTAAAAACTCCATCCAGTCTGCAACAGCTCCTTAACAGTCGCAATGGCAGGTTTATTGTGGGCGGCGGCTGCTTTAGAATGGCGACCCCAAAGGAGAGCCCATGACCGCGATTGCCGAAACCCTGCCAGATCCTCAGCCAGAGAGTCCGCTTGCCTTGCTGCAGGCGGTCTTCGGCTATCAGCAGTTTCGGCCGGGTCAGCTCGAGATCATCGAGCAGATCGTTGCGGGGCGCGATGCGCTAGTCCTCAAGCCCACCGGTGGCGGCAAGTCGCTCTGCTACCAGATCCCGGCACTGCTGCGGCCCGGGCTCGGTGTGGTGGTCTCTCCCCTTATTTCGCTGATGAAGGATCAGGTCGACAGCCTGCGCGCCAACGGTGTAGCGGCGGTCTACATCAACTCGGCCCTCAGTCGGGAGGAGATGATCCAGAACTTCGCCGCCATGCGTCGCGGTGAGATCAAGCTGGTCTATGTCTCCCCCGAGCGACTGTTGCAGCACGAGTTTATGGATCGGCTAGCCGAGCTGCCGCTCGGGTTGTTTGCCATCGACGAGGCGCACTGCGTCTCCCAGTGGGGCCACGATTTCCGGCCTGAGTATGCGGCGCTGGGGCGGCTAAAACAGTGGTTCCCGCAGGTGCCGGTGGTGGCGCTGACCGCCACCGCCGACGAGGCGACCCGCAGCGACATGCTGCACCGCCTAGAGCTGAACGATCCCTTCATCCACACCGCCAGCTTCGATCGTCCCAATATCCGCTACAGCCTGGTGGAGAAGTTCAAGGCGGCTGAGCAGCTGCTGCGCTACGTGCAGAGCCAGAAGGGCAACTGCGGCATCGTCTACTGCTCCAGCCGCAACCGGGTGGAGGAGGTGGCCGAGCGGCTATCCCGCCACGGTTGCAAGGCGGCGCCCTATCATGCCGGTCTGCCACTCGAGCAGCGCCAGCAGACGCAGGATGCCTTCCTCAAGGATGACATCGAGATAGTGGTGGCGACGGTGGCGTTCGGCATGGGCATCGACAAGCCCAATGTGCGCTTCGTGGTCCACTACGACATCCCGAAGAACATCGAATCCTACTATCAGGAGACCGGTCGCGCCGGGCGTGATGGGACTCCCGCCGAGGCGTTGCTGCTCTACGATCCTGCCGACATCGGTCGGGTGCGCCGCCTGCTCGACAACATCGAGAATCCCCAGCAGTTGCAGGTGGAGCAGTACAAGCTCAACGTGATGGCGGCGTTTGCCGAGGCGCAAACCTGCCGCCGTCAGGTGCTGCTCAACTACTTCGGCGAGTACAACGACAAGCCGTGCGGCAACTGCGATATCTGCCTCGATCCGCCCAAAAGTTATGACGGTACCGAAGATGCCCAGAAGGCGCTCTCCTGCGTCTGGCGGGTGGGGCAGAATTTCGGGGTGGGCTATGTGGTGGAGGTGCTGCGTGGTTCCCTCAACCAGCGCATCAAGGATCACGGCCACGACAAGCTGTCGACCTATGGCATCGGCAAGGATCAGAGCCACGAATACTGGATGAGCGTGATCCGCCAGCTGATCCACAAGGGGCTGCTGACCCAGAACATCACTCGCAATCTGGTGCTGCAGCTGACCGAAGCGGCCCGCCCCGTACTGCGTGGCGAGGTGAAGCTGGAACTGGCGGTACCCCGCCTGCAGCCTATCTCCAGCCGCAAGGAGAAGCGCAACGGTCTGCTTGATAACGCCAACTACGACAAACGGTTGTTCAAGGAGCTACGCGGCCTGCGCAAGCAGATTGCCGAGGACGAAGAGGTGCCGCCCTACGTGGTGTTCAACGATGCGACCCTGGTGGAGATGGCTCAACTGATGCCGATGACCGAAGACGAGATGCTGGCAATCAACGGTGTCGGGCACCGCAAGCTGGAGCGCTTCGGCGAAGCCTTTATGGACCTGATCATCGACTACTGCCGTCGTTAGGGTCGATTAGGCAGCCTAATCGACCACGGTAAGCGCGGCTCGGAAGAACCTGGGGTCAGACGCGAGGTTATTTCAGGCTGGCGTAGAAGGCGGCCAGATTGTCGATATCCGCATCGGTCAGCGGCGCCATGAAGGGGTCCATCAAGGGCTCTTTGCGGGTGCCATCCTTGAACGCTTTCAACTGTTTCACCAGATAGGCGGCATTCTGACCCGCCAGATGGGGATAGTTGGGGATCATCGCCTTGCCTTCCACGCCGTGACAGGCGGCACAGACCGCTGCCTTGGCTTTGCCGGCTTCAATATCGGCAGCCTTGGCCTGATGACCCCACGCCAGTGCCAGCAAGGGCAGGGCATATACCCATTTTTGCATCTTCTTCTCCTTGAATTGAAAAATGATGGTTGCCAGTGAGCACAAGCATGGCTGACGGCAGTATAAAGAGTGACACGAGCATACGCAGGGACGAATGGCACAACCATGAAGTTGATCAACACTTTTGCGACCGAGTTGCCCTGGGCCTGTGAACCCGTGGTCCCCCAGCCGCTGCAGCAGCCCCGGTTGCTTCATCTCAACCGGGCTTTGCTGGATGAGTTGGGGTTGGGAGGCGTCAGCGAGGCTGACTGGATCGCCTGTTGTGGCGAGGGAAAAGTGCTGCCAGGCATGCAGCCGGTAGCTCAGGTCTATGCGGGCCATCAGTTCGGGGGTTATAGCCCCCGGCTCGGGGATGGTCGGGCGCTGCTGCTGGGTGAGCAGCAGGCGCCGGATGGTCAGCGCTGGGATCTGCACCTGAAGGGGGCGGGTAAAACCCAGTTCTCCCGTTTTGGTGACGGCCGCGCCGTGCTGCGCTCCAGCATTCGCGAATATCTTGCCTCCGAGGCGCTCCATGCTCTCGGCATCCCGACCACGCGAGCGCTGGTGCTGGTGGGCAGTCAGGAGCCTGTTTATCGCGAGCAGGTTGAGACAGGGGCGACTGTGCTGCGCACCGCCCCCAGCCATCTGCGCTTCGGTCATATCGAGTATTTCGCCTGGAGCGGGCAGGGAGAGAAGATCCCGCATCTCATTGACTATATGCTGCGCCACCATTTCCCCGAACAGGAGAGTGGTGCCGAACTGTTTACCGAGGTAGTGCGCCGCACCGCGCGGCTGATTGCCAAATGGCAGGCGGCGGGCTTCTGTCACGGGGTAATGAACACCGATAACATGTCGCTGCTCGGCTTGACGCTGGATTACGGGCCATACGGCTTTATCGATGCTTACGTGCCCGATTTTGTCTGCAACCACTCGGATCCGGCGGGCCGCTACGCGCTGGATCAGCAGCCCGCGGTCGGTTACTGGAATCTGCAAAAACTGGCGCAGGCGCTGGCTGGCCATGTAGACGGTGATGCGCTGGCTGCAGCGTTGGCCCAGTACGAGCAGCAGCTGATGCTGCACTACTCCGAGCTGATGCGGGCCAAGCTCGGACTGGCAGTGTGGGAGGAGGATGACCCGGCTCTGTTCCGCGAGCTGTTCCGGTTGCTGGCGTCCCACAAGGTGGATTACCACCTGTTCCTGCGCCGTCTCGGTGAGGTGACGCAAGAGGTGGCGTGGCCTGCATCTCTGCTGGCCCTGTTGCCTGAACCGCTGGGTTGGCAGGCGTGGCTGGAACGCTATCGGGCGCGGCTGATGCGCGAAGGCAGCGAGGATGCCGTGCGCAAGGCGCAGATGGATGCCATCAATCCCAAATATGTGCTGCGCAATGCGCTGGCCCAGCAGGTGATAGATGCCGCCGACGCAGGGGATATGCAGCCGTTTGAGCGGCTGTTCACCGCCTTGCAGCGCCCCTATGATGAACAACCCGAATATGAGGATCTCGCCACCCCGACTCCGGCATGGTATTGCGGTGGTGAGCTCTCCTGCAGTAGCTGAGAGACAGGGAATGAGTTGGCAAATCAAACAGGTAGATAGCGAAGCTGGCGTGGTGACGCTGGATTGTCGGGCACTCGACTGGGACACGTTCCCGCTGTTGGCGCAGGCCTTGCTGCGAGAGTGGGAGCTACAGCCGCTCGAGCAGGATGCGGGGGCCGACCGCCATAGCTGGTTGCTGGAGTTTGAAGGGAGCCAGTTTCGGCTGGAGTACGAACACTACAGCTGCTGCTGGCTGGAGGCGGTGCGCCCGGCGGATCGGGAGGCGCTGCTCTGGCTCGCCAGACAGCACAAGGCGTGAATATCGACCACAAGGCCAGCTCTACCACTGGCCAACCTAGATGAGCCTAATCGCATAAAGATTGAACTATCGATTTGGGGGCGTATAATCTCGCCCCTCGATTATCGCCAATGGTGGCGATATGGGTTCCCTAACCCCATTAACCAAAAAGGTCACAAGATGAATCTGACCCCTGCGCAGTACCACACGGCGCTCGTTCGCCTGTCGTTGTTCCACATCCTGATCATTGCCAGCAGCAACTATCTGGTGCAGCTGCCGATCACCGTGTTTGGCTTCCATACCACCTGGGGTGCGTTCAGCTTCCCGTTTATCTTCCTGGCGACCGACCTGACAGTGCGGATCTTCGGTGCCGGTCTGGCACGCAAGATTATCCAGACCGTGATGCTGCCAGCACTGGCGGTCTCCTATGCGCTCTCCGTACTCTTCTTCGAAGGGAGCTTCCAGGGCGTTGGTCATCTGGCCGAGTTCAACCTGTTCGTGGCGCGTATCGCGCTGGCCAGCTTTATGGCCTATCTGGTAGGGCAGTTCATGGATGTGGTGGTGTTCAACCGGCTGCGTCTGCTCAAGCAGTGGTGGATTGCACCTGCGGCCTCCACCCTGTTCGGTAATCTGGTCGATACCATCGCTTTCTTCAGTGTGGCCTTCTGGCGCACCACAGATCCTTTCATGGCAGAGCACTGGGTCGAGATCGCAACCGTCGATTACGTATTCAAGTTGCTGATAAGCCTTGGTTTGTTCGTGCCGCTCTACGGTGTCTTGCTGCGCTACCTCAGCCGCAAGCTGGTGGGCGAGGCCGGATTATCCAGCCTGCAAACGGCCACCCGGCAAGCCTGACCAGATTGACCACCCTTCGCGGTGGTCAATTTTTTTGCACTTTCTGCAAATAGCGCTTGCCTAGTTAAATGAGAATGATTATTGTTAACTTGTTTTCCGGGAAAGACTTCATTCGTTCCAACGTGATGGACTTCTTGTGAAGGCACGACATTGCTCACATTGCTTCCAGTTAAGGGCCAGTTTATCTGGCCCTCTTTTTTTGTCATTTTTCAGCAAGTTGCAGACATAAAAAACGGGAGCCAAGGCTCCCGTCGTCACGCTGTCTGTGGCTTACTCGATATCGAGTGCCTCGGGGGAGAGGATCACCCCTGTGGTATCGGCGTAGAGGTGGTCGTCAGGCAGGAAGGTCACGCCACCGAAGTTGACCGGCAGATCGGTCTCCCCTACATCCTTGCTGTCGGCACCGACCGGAATGGCTGCCAGTGCCTGAATACCGATATCCAGATCTTCCAGAATATCGACTTCGCGGACGCAGCCGTAGCAGACAATCCCTTCCCAATCATTCTCGGCCGCCGTGGTGGCGATGTCGCTGTCGATCAGAGCGCGGCGCATGGAGCCACCGCCATCGATCAGCAAGACGCGTCCCAGCCCGTTCTCTTTGACGAGTTCACGGATCAGGCCATTTGATTCGAAGCATTTGACGGTGGTGATGACGCCGCCGAAAGAGGCGCGGCCGCCAAAGGAGCAGAGCATGGGTTCAAGCACATCCACCATGTCCTGATAGATGTCGCACAGTTCAGAAGTATTGTATTCCATAGTGTCAAATCCACGGCTGGAAACAGGTGCAACCAGTATAAGGAGTGGGTGTGGCATTTCAATGAATATTCCTTGCACAGATCACCTGTCGCCGCTTTTCTGCATAAGCTCAATGCAGTTCACTGCCAGTTTGCGAGAGGTCTATCGTGCTTATCCGTCATAAGTTGATCCTGAATACCCTGCTGGTTGCCGTTGCCATGCTGGTACTGAGCGGCCTGTTTATCTACTCCAGCCAGGTGCATCGTCACCTGACCGAAGCTCAGCGTAATATCGACCAGCTGGAGATCTCCATGCTCAACCTGCGGCGGGCCGAGAAGGATTTTCTGATCCGCAAGGATATGGCCTTCGTCGAGCGCTTCAATCAGGGGCTGTCTGACTTTCACCAGCACAACCGGGAGCTGGTGACCGATGACAATCTGGCGGCCGTCGAGGGGGAGCTGACCAGACTGGATCAGCAGATCAGCGGCTATGGCAAAGCCTTCAACGATCTGGTGGCCCAGCAGCAGAAGATTGGTCTGGGGCCGGAGGAGGGGCTCTATGGCAAGCTGCGAGCGGCGGTGCATGAGGTGGAGAATGGGCTCAAGCAGCTGGATCAGCAGGGGTTGCTCATCACCATGCTGCAACTGAGGCGGGCGGAGAAAGACTTCATGCTTCGCTCCGATATCCAGTATCTGGAGCGTTTCGAGACCTTGCACAAGAGTTTTCAGGATAGTCTTGCCACTTTGCCGGAGGGGGAGCGCGGCAGGTTGGAGCAGGCCAGCAAGCAGTACCGGCAGGACTTTGTGGCGCTGGTGCAGGGGATGCAGGTACTGGGGCTGAAAGAGGATGAGGGGCTGCGCAACCAGATGCGGGATCTGGTGCATCAGACCGAACAGGGGTTTGCCGCCGTCGATCAGCACATTGTCGCTGAGCTGGAGCGGCAGAGCGCTCGCCTCAACAGCCTGATGCTGGTCTGTGGCGGGGTGATTGTGGTGCTGATCGGCATCATGAGCGTGCTGCTGGGGCGCAGCATCGACCGCCCCATTACTCAGGTGAATGATACCGTCAACCGCATTCGTCAGGATAATGACCTGCGCCTGAAGATAGAGCTGCGCGGGGCAGATGAAATGGCCCAGCTGGCAGGCAATCTCGACGTGATGCTGGGCGGGTTTCGCAACCTGATTGGCGATGTGAAGCAGAGCGTGCACACCCTGACCGAAGCGGCTGATCACCTCTCGGCCAACGTCAAGCGCACCAGTGAAGGGGCGGCGCGTCAGCTGCAGGAGACCGACATGGTGGCGACCGCGTCCACCGAGATGGGCTCCACCATCGAAGAGATCGCCCGCAACACCGAGCAGGCGGCCAACAATGCACAGGCGACCAACAACAAGGCGATGGAGGGGCGGGCTGCGGTCGAGAATACTGTCGAGCAGATCCGCTCGCTGGCGGGCAATCTGGAGAGCTCATCTCGCGAGGTGAGCCAGCTGCAAAAAGAGAGTGAGACCATCGGCTCCGTGCTTGACGTGATCCGTGGCATTGCCGAGCAGACCAACCTGCTGGCCCTCAACGCAGCCATCGAAGCAGCTCGGGCAGGAGATCAGGGACGCGGTTTTGCGGTGGTGGCCGATGAGGTGCGCAATCTGGCCATCCGTACCCAGAAATCGACCCAAGAGATTGCCGGCATCATCAGCTCGCTGCAGAAACAGACCGGCAGCATCGTCGAGGTGATGGCGACCTGCCGCGAGCAGGGCAACCGCAGCTCGGATCAGGCCAGTACTGCAGGGGAGTTGCTGGGGCAGATCACTCAGGATGTTACCCACATCATGGATATGAGCACCCAGATTGCGGCAGCCATCGAACAGCAGAGTCTGGTGGCCAACGAGGTGAACCGCAACGTCAACAACATCCGCGACATCGCCCAGGAGTCGAGTATCATGGCGGAGGAAAATGCGAGATCCAGCGAGGGCCTCAACGAGCAGGCCCAACTGCTCAACAAGGCGGTGGCAAAATACAAGGTTTAGTGACCGGACTGGCATCCTTGTGATGTTTTTGCACCAGAGTGGCAATGATTTGATCGTAATGGCTGTTATTGGGGGAATTCGCTCATATAATCGCCGCCACTATGATGATTCGGAAGGATTCGATGGCAAAGTTGCTGGTGGCCGTATTCGGGCTGCTCTGTTCCTGTCTGGTGTTGGCAGGTTCGGCGCCTCAGGCTACCCCACTCAAGCCTGGCATGGAGCCGCTGCTCAGCTGGTTCAACGGGGCCTTTACGAGCCGGGAGCAGGCCAGTTACGACAGCCGCTTTACCAGTGCCGAGCTGCGCCTGATGGAGATCTGGCCCGGCTATCAGGGCTACCGCTGGGTCTATGCCGAGCAGTATCTGAGCATGCGCTCCGTCCGTCCTTTCCGCCAGCGCATCTATCGCTTCTCACCCGCACCTGACGGGCGGATCCTGATGGCAGAGCTGACTATGCCCCGAGCCACCGATTTTGCCGGTGCCTGGCATGATCCCGCCCTGCTCGACAGTCTGACCCCGCAGCAGCTCTCCTTGCGCCACGGTTGCGAGATCTGGCTGACCCGCACCCCCTCCGGCGAATATGCCGGTCATACCCGGGTGGGCCATTGCTCCACCGATTTTGGCGGTGCCACGACGCTGGTGCAGCATATCTGGATTGGCCCCGATAGCGTCAGATTGCTGGATCGCGCCTATGACAACGCAGGGAGCCCGCGCTGGGGCAGCCCGGGTGAGGGGTATGTCTATTTGCGTCGTTCCAAAGGATTTGGCCAGTAGGGGAGAGTGCGTCTGGCTGCGGGAACATGAAGGATGAAAAACAGGGATCGTAAAAAAGGCGCCCATTGGGCGCCTTTTTCAGAATTCTTCAGAAGTAAAATTACTTCTTGGTGGTCATCGCACCGAAACGCTTGTTGAACTTGTCTACGCGGCCGCCGCTAGAAACTTCTTTCTGCTTGCCGGTGTAGAACGGGTGGCACTCGGAGCACACGTCCAGGTTCAGATCTTTACCGATGGTAGAGAAAGTGTTGATGACGTTACCGCAAGAGCACTTGGCGGTGATGGCTACGTAGTCAGGATGGATACCAGCTTTCATGGACAACCTCAATTAATAGGCCGTGTCGCCATCCGATCTCTTGTCGGACACCACACGATTGTTGAACACAGTTTCAAAGGCTGCGAATAATATAGGAAATGCCTGAGATCAGGCAAGTGGCTTCGCAGAAAAAATAGGCAACCCCTGGTGAATTCTTCCCAAACGCTGGATCTGGTTCGTGTCGCTGTCCCGGTACCGTTACGCCGTCACTTCGACTATCTCTCTCCCCTGCCGTTACCTGCCCCCGGTTGCCGGGTCGAGATCCCTTTCGGTCCCCAGACCCTGGTCGGGCTGGTGGTAGATCATCCGGCCGACAGCCAGGTGCCCCGCAACAAGCTCAAGCCCATCAAACGGGTATTGGACACGGCTCCGGTGCTGGGGCCGGATATTCTGGCGCTGATGAACTGGAGCGCCAGCTACTACCAGCATCCGCTGGGGGAAGTGTTGCCTCACGCCTTGCCGGTGCTGGTGCGCAAGGGGGAGCCAGCCGCCTATCGGGAGCTGGAGTTCTGGTTTGCTACCGAGGCTGGCATGGCCATCGACCTCAACGAGCTCAAGCGGGCGGCCAAGCAGCAGCAAGCGCTCGCCTTGCTGCGCAAGGGGCCGCAGACCCCCTCCGCCCTCAAACAGGAGGAGATCCAGAGCGCAGCCCTCACTGCGCTGGAGAAGAAGGGGCTGCTGGAGAAGCGCTCGCTGGAGCAGAGTCACGACGGCGATTGGGCTACCCGTTTCGAGCCGGGGGAGGGGCTGCGTCTCAACGGCGAACAGGCGCTGGCGGTCTCCGCCGTCACCAGCCAGAGCGACAAGTTCGGTGCCTTCCTGCTGGATGGCATCACCGGCTCCGGCAAAACCGAGGTGTATTTAAGCATCCTCGAGCCGTTGCTCAAGGCGGGCAAGCAGGCGCTGGTGATGGTGCCGGAGATCGGCCTCACCCCGCAGACCATCAACCGCTTCCGGCGCCGCTTCAACGTGCCGGTGGTAGCGATGAACTCCGCCATGAACGACAGGGAGCGGCTCGACGCCTGGCTCGCCTGCCGAGACGGCGCCGCCGCCATCCTGATCGGCACTCGCTCTGCGGTGTTCACCCCGTTTCACAACCTCGGCATCATCATCATCGACGAGGAGCACGACGGCTCCTTCAAGCAGCAGGACGGTTTTCGCTACCACGCGCGGGATCTGGCGGTGATGCGGGCCCATCGTGCCGGTATCCCCATCCTGCTTGGCTCGGCTACCCCGTCGCTGGAGACATTGCACAACGCCCGCACCGGCAAATATCACCATCTCTCCCTGACCCGTCGCGCCGGTAACGCCCAGACCGCCCGTCAGGTGATCCTGGATATCAAAAACGTGCGGCTGCAGGCCGGGCTCTCTCCCCAGCTGGAGCAACTGATGGCGGAGCATCTGGCGGCGGGCAATCAGGTGATGCTGTTCCTCAACCGCCGTGGCTATGCCCCGGCTCTGATTTGCCACCAGTGTGGCTGGAGCGCCGCTTGCGAGCGTTGCGATGCCTGGTACACCTGGCATCAGGCCGGGCGGCGACTGCACTGCCACCACTGTGACAGCGTGCGCCCGCTGCCCCACCACTGCCCCGAGTGTGGCAGCAACGAGCTGATCGGATCGGGAGTGGGCACAGAGCAGCTGGAGCAACTGCTCACTACGGTTTTCCCGCAATATCCCGTAGTACGCATCGATCGGGACAATACCCGCCGCAAGGGGGAGTTGGAGGCCCATCTCGGCGACATCAAGGCGGGCAAGTACAAGATCCTGATCGGCACCCAGATGCTGGCCAAGGGCCACCACTTTCCGGACGTGACGCTAGTGGGTCTGCTGGATGTGGATGGTGCCCTGTTCAGCGCCGATTTTCGCGCCGCCGAGAAGCTGGCCCAGCTCTACACCCAGGTGGCGGGCCGTGCCGGTCGCGCCAGCAAACCCGGGCTGGTGGTGCTGCAGAGCCACCATCCGGAGCACGCCCTGCTGCAGGATCTGACCCAGAACGGTTACGGCCATTTCGCCGATACGGCGTTGAAAGAACGCCGTCTGCTGGGGCTGCCGCCCTTCAGCTATCAGGGGCTGTTCCGGGCCGAGGCCAATGGCCGTGACGATGTGCAGCTGTTCCTCGCCCGCCTCGCCGATACCCTGCGCAGCGCCCGCTATCCCCACGTTCAGGTGCTGGGGCCCATCAGCGGCTTTATGGAGCGCAAGGCGGGCAAGTTTCGCATGCAGTTGCTGGTGCAGGGGCCGAACCGGGCACCGCTGGCCCAACTGCTGGATTGGGCGCTGAAGGAGCTGGAAGGCTGGCCTGAGACCAAAAGGGTGCGCTGGAGTCTGGATATCGACCCCACCGAGCTGAGTTGATGGTGGCACCGGCGCCGGTCGCTGGCAGTGCTCGTCAGCGACCGATGGGTGATTTCATTTCAAGGCTCAGACCCGCAGATCGATCTGCTGCACCCACCCCCCCTTGCCCTGTTCGGTGAGATAGAGGCCGGATTGGCGCAGCACCCCCTGATTGCCGCTCTCCCCCAGATGGTTGAAGGGGGTGTCGAGGGGGCGCAGCAGGATGGCGCCGATCCCCAGTTCGACCAGCGCGATAGGTGCGTGCTCCGGATGCCAGAACTGCAGGGCTGAAAACTGGCTATCCCCCTCATCCAGCACCCCGTTGCCATCCTCATCCAGGGTGGCCAACTCGCCGAAGCCATTGCCGGAGCGAGCACCAAACAGCTCGCCCCCATCGTCTATGGTGCCGTTGCCATTGCGATCCAACGCCACAAAGCCGCTCCCTTCACTCAAGCCCGGCAGGCTGTCCTCCTTGCCATCCTGATCGATGTCGAAATTGACCCGAGCCTCGGTCAGATCGGCGATCTTGCCATCCAGACTGAGCACCAGCGGATCTTTGAGGGCATTGAGGGTGGTGCGCCGCTGGCTCACCTCCAGTTGACGCCAGTCGAGCACAAAGCCGAGATCGAGCTGAATAGTCTGACCATCCCGAGTCGCTACGCTGGCCGATGCCACCACGTTGAGCTGCTCCTGTTGCAGCAGGGTGTCAGTCACCTCCACCAGTTGATCCGGCTCGGCGGCTTGAGCAGCGGCGTCTCCTTGGGTCACTCCATCGCCTCCTTCTTCGGAGGGTTTGATCGGCTTGGGCAGCTCGATTTCGTGGCCCAGCATCGCCTCGATCATCAGCTTGATCAGCCGCTGGCGGTTATCCAGTCCATCGTCGGGAATACCATCCTGCTCTTTGCCGACGTCCGCTGCGGGCGGGGCGGGAGGTGTTGCCGCTTGCTGGCTGGCGGCGGATTGCCTCGCTGTTTGCAGCGTCAGGGCGCTGGTGAGAGTCAGAGTGCTGCTGCGTTCGCCGGCCGCAGCCGTGTTGTTGCCCTCCGGTGGATTGACGGCGGGTGGCACGGGCCCGAGGTTGCGCACCTTGCGGCTCTGGGCCTGTTGTTGCCGGTATTGCACCTCCCCCTGGAGGTCGTAGTGATCGATGCGCATACGTTCGCCCTCGGCGCTATACATCTGGTCAGTTATCGACCAGCCAATGAGCAGGGCTTAACACCAAATCGGACTAATCAGAGAGGTGGTTAGTACTAGGTTGCAAGGTAGTGGCGTGGCAGGATGGCAAGAGACTGGATAGTGGCGCTCTAGTTGAACATTTTCAGGTAGCGCTGCGCACGCTGGCTGACAAGCGGCATCGGTGAGGATAGGGAGAATTACATGAGAAATTGTCTGGTGATGGGAGCGGCAGGCTATATCGGTTCCTATCTGGTGCCTCACCTGCAAACGCTGGGCTACAAGGTGATTGCCGGGGCGCGCCGTCCCTGCCGCTTGCCTGAGGGAGTCGAGTTTCGCCTCGCCGATAGCCTCAAGCCGATCACCTTGCTGCCAGCGCTGGCGGGCATCGATACTGTCTTCTATCTGGTGCATGCCATGGGGGCGGGGGCCGATTTTCACCGGCTGGAGCAGCAGGGGGTAAAGAATTTTGCCGCCGCTGCCCGCGCCGCCGGGGTGCGCCGCATCATCTATCTGGGGGCGATCCAGCCTGAACAGTGCAACAGCCGCCATCTCAACTCCCGCCGCCACTGTGGCGAGCTGTTTCGTGACTCCGGCGTGCCGACGGTGGAACTGCGCGCCGGCATCATCATCGGGCCCGGTTCGGCGGCGTTCGAGGTGATGCGGGATCTGGTGTTCAACCTGCCGATGATGGTGACGCCCAAATGGGTGCGCTCGCGCACGCCGCCGATTGCGCTGTCCAACCTGCTTCACTATCTGGGCGGGCTGGTAGAGGCCGACGAAGTGGATGGCCGCATCTTCAATGCGGTCGGCCCCGAGCTGCTCAGCTATCAGCAGCAGTTGCAGAAGTTCGCCGCCCATATCGGCAAGCGCTGCCCCATCATTCCCATCCCGTTTCTGAGTCCGCGCCTCTCCGCCTGGTGGCTGCAGTTTGTCACCTCGGTGCCGCAGCCGGTGGCCAAGGCGCTGGTGGGCGGTCTCAAGCACGATATCCCGGCCGATGATGGCCCGCTGCGCACCTTGCTGCCGCAGACTCTGCTCAGCTTCGACGAGGCGCTGGCGGAGAGTCTGGCGCTGGAGCAGAAGCTGGGGGCTGAGCAGCAGGGGCAGGAGACGCCGCTTGGCCTGCGCTGGCGCCATCCCGAATATGGCTTCTACGACCGCACCGCCAGCGGCGATGCCATCTGTCTCGCCTCGCCCGAGGTGGTGTGGCAGGTGTTGCAGCAGCTGGGGGGTGAGCAGCGCTACTTCTACATGAACGAGCTGTGGGTGGTGCGCGAATGGATGGATCACCTGATAGGCGGCCCGGCCCGTACCCGTGGCCGCACCAATCCCGATCGCTTCGTGAAAGGAGATATGCTCGACTCCTGGCAGATCCTCGGGGTGGATGAGGGGCGCAGGCTCGATCTCTTGTTCAACATGAAGGCCCCGGGCGTCGGGCGGCTGGAGTTCAACATCCTACCGGAGGAGTCCGGGTTGACCCGCATCCGGGTCACCGCTCACTGGCACCCGCAGGGCGCCTGGGGGCTGGCCTACTGGCTTGCCATGCTGCCGTTCCACCTCTTTATCTTTCAGGGGATGACCGAGGCCATCGCCCGTCAGGCCGAGGCGAGGGCAGGTATCCCGGTGATGGATTAACCCTCTTCACATCATTCCCGCTGATAGAGTGCCCCGTTCGGGGCACTTTTTATGCGGCGGCCATGCCCGGTTATGGCAGATAGTGGTAGGCGTCTCATGGCAAAGGCTGGCATCATGCCGCGGTCTTGTTTACCGCGGATAGATAATCAGTCAGAAAAAGAAGGGATTATGAAGAAAAAACCGTCAATTTTGGGGGGCGCCTGCATCATTGCCAGCGTCTGCGTGGGAGCCGGCATGCTCGGTCTGCCGAGTTCGGGGGCGGGGGCCTGGACCCTCTGGTCGGTGCTGGCGCTGACCGTCACCATGGTGATGATGACTCTCTCCGGCTGGATGCTGCTGGAATCCTTCCAGCACCACGACATGCGGGTCTCCTTCAATACCGTGACTCGCGAGCTGCTGGGGGAGAAGCTCAATCTCCTCAACAACCTCTCGGTCTACTTTGTTGGCGGCATTCTGCTCTACGCCTATATCACCTCCTCTGGTGCCATCCTGCAGGGCATTCTGGGGATCGACAGCAAGCTCGCATCCGTGTTGTTCGTGGCGCTCTTCTCTGCGGTGGTGTGGCACTCGACTCGCGCCGTTGACCGTATTTCGGTGGTGCTGATCGCCTTTATGATCCTCAGCTTCGCTCTCGGTGTGGCCGGTCTGCTCGGCAGTATCAAGCTGCCGACCCTGCTCGATCTGGCGGGCAGCGAGAGTCGCTACGCCCCCTATGCCATGGCGATGCTGCCGGTGGCGCTCACCTCGTTCGGCTATCACCACTCTGTTGCCTCCCTGCGTGCCTATTACCAGAACGAGCAGCAGGCCAGATGGGCCATTCTGGGGGGAGCCCTGATCGCGCTGGCGCTATACGTGCTCTGGCTGCTGGGGATCTTCGGCAACCTGCCCCGTCAGGATTTTGCCCCCGTGATTGCCCAAGGGGGTGACGTGAGCGTGCTGCTCTCCGCGCTCTCCGGGGTGATCGAATCGGAGAAGGTGGCCAGCGCCATCAACGGTTTCTCCATGGCGGCCATCCTCTCCTCCTTTATCGGGGTAGGGCTCGGTGTGTTCGACTATCTGGCTGATCTGTTCAAGTTCGACAACAGCCGCGCCGGTCGCTGCAAGACCTGGGCGGTCACCTTCCTGCCGCCGCTAGTGCTCTCCCTGCTCTTCCCGTTCGGCTTCCTGCTGGCCATCGGCTATGCCGGTGCCGCCGCCACCATCTGGACCTGCATCATCCCGGCATTGCTGGTGCTGCGCACCCGGGCGCGGGCCGAGCGGGGCGAGGTGACACCCCACTTCGTTACCCCAGGCGGCAAGCTGATGGCCTGGCTGCTGATCCTGTTCGGATTGGCAACCGCGCTGTTCCACTTCCTGTCGATGGCAAATCTGCTGCCGGTCTATCTGGGCAACTGAGTCAGGCCTACAGAACTGACAGAAAGGGCGGCAAGGCTAACTTGCCGCCCTTTTTTGTCCCATTTTTGCCCAGCATAGCAGCATCTATAACTAAAGTGGTAGGTGTGGGCGGGGTAAGGTACTGAAATAACTGGTCTGATCTGGCTGGTGGCAGCATGATCTGCTGGGCATGCCCACCGCTTTCTTTTATGATCCCCGCCCTTCTGCGTGCCCCCTGTCGGCACCTCATTTGCACCAACCACATCGGGGTCCCCCATGTCCGATCTGCGTCAAGAAGCACTCGATTACCACGCCCAGCCCGTACCGGGCAAAATTGCCATCGCCCTGACCAAACCCGCCGAAACCGCCCGTGATCTGGCGCTGGCTTACAGCCCAGGTGTTGCCGAGCCGGTGCGCGAGATCGCCGCCAACCCGGCCGATGCCTATCGCTATACCGGCAAGGGCAATCTGGTGGCCGTCATCTCCAACGGCACCGCCATTCTGGGTCTGGGCAATCTGGGGCCGCTCGCCTCCAAGCCGGTGATGGAAGGCAAGGCTCTGCTGTTCAAGCGCTTCGCCGGCATCGACGCCATCGACATCGAGGTGAAGCACGAGACCAGCCAGCAGTTCATCGACACGGTGGCGGCCATCGCCGATACCTTCGGTGGCATCAATCTGGAAGATATCAAGGCACCTGAGTGTTTCGAGATTGAAGAGGCGCTGATCGAGCGCTGCGACATTCCGGTGTTCCATGATGACCAGCACGGTACCGCTATCGTCACCGCCGCCGGTCTGCTCAACGCGCTGGAAGTGCAGGGCAAGCAGATCAGTGACAGCCGCATCGTCTGCATGGGGGCGGGGGCTGCCGCCACCGCCTGCATGGATCTGCTGATCAAGTGTGGCGCCAGGGCGCACAACATCTTTATGCTGGATCGTCAGGGGGTGATTCACACCGGCCGCAGCGATCTCAACAAGTACAAGCAGCGTTTCGCCAACGAGACCCCGCTGCGCACCCTGATGGATGTCATCGAAGGGGCGGATGTGTTTGTCGGTGTTTCAGGCCCCGACGTGTTGCCCGCCGAAGCGGTCGCCCTGATGGCGCCCAATCCGGTGATCTTCGCCTGCTCCAACCCGGACCCGGAGATCAAGCCGGCGCTGGCCCACGCGGTGCGCAGCGACCTCATCATGGGGACCGGCCGCTCCGACTACCCGAACCAGATCAACAACGTGCTCTGTTTCCCCTTCATCTTCCGCGGTGCCCTAGACGCCCGTGCCAGCCGCATCAACGATGCCATGAAGATTGCTGCGGTCGAAGCGATCCGCGCGCTGGCCAAGGAGCCGGTGCCGGCCGAGGTGCTGACCGCAGCCGGGGTCAGCGAGCTCGCCTTCGGCAAGGATTACGTCATTCCCAAGCCGATGGATGCCCGCCTGCTGCCGCGCGTAGCCCGCGCCGTGGCGCTGGCGGCGGTCGCCTCCGGCGTCGCCCGCATCGAGCTGCCCGCGGACTACATGCTGTAATCCGGCATTGCAAACGGCCCCATAGCGGGGCCGTTTTTATTTCTGCTTCTGGCGACAGCCAGATACGCCAGCCGGGCGACAGGTTGGGGCATATGGAGGCAAATCGGGTTCAAAGGTGGTCAAACAGCGCTCTCCTCTGACACAATATTGCCACTATGACGCTAACGAGAATCAAGATGCAGCAGCCTGTCAGCGGCCGTTTGGCCCACGCCCTCTCCTTCTTGCGCCATGATGGTCGCCACTTTGCCCAGTTTGTCTGGGGCCGTTTCCAGCAGGACAGATTGACGGTTACCGCCGGTTATCTGGCCTATGTCACCCTGCTTTCGCTGGTGCCGATGATCGCCGTGGTCTTTGGCATGATGTCCGCCTTCCCGGTGTTCCAGAGCCTCAAGCAGGCGATGGAGCAGTTCGTCTACCACAACTTCGTGCCGACCGCGGGCGACATGCTCAAGGAGTACATCGACGGCTTCGTCGCCAATGCCACCAACACCACGGCAGTGGGGATTGGGGCGCTGGTGGTGGTGGCGCTGATGCTGATCTCCGCTATCGACAAGAACCTCAACTACATCTGGCGTTCGACCCAGGGCCGCCCGCTGGCGCAGGCGTTTGCCATGTACTGGATGATCCTCACCCTGGGGCCCGTGCTTATCGGGGCCAGTATCGCCATCTCTTCTTACATCTTCTCGCTGCGGCTGTTTGGCGCCGAGAGCCTGTTCGGTATCGGTTATCTGCTGTTGCGGGGTTTGCCGTTCCTCTTCTCGGTGCTCACCTTCCTGCTGGTCTATACCGTGGTGCCCAACTGCAAGGTGCGGCTGATCCACGCCTTTATCGGTGCGCTGGTAGCGGCGACCCTGTTCGAGCTGGCCAAGCGCGGCTTTGCCATCTACATCACCAACTTCCCCTCCTATCAGGCCATCTACGGCGCGCTGGCCACCATCCCGATCCTGTTTGTTTGGGTCTATCTCAGCTGGCTGGTGGTGCTGTTGGGGGCTGAAACCACGGCCTGCCTCGGTGAATACGAGAAACCGGCGAGTGAGGAGCTGGGCTAAGCCATCGCCTTGCCCACCGGTTTATTGGTAGCATCGACGACCGCCCCTGCGAGGGGGCGGTCGTTCTGTTTTCAAAGGAGAGGGATGTGATTGCATTGATTCAGCGGGTCAGCGAGGCCAGCGTGACTGTCGAGGGGGAGGTGACCGGCGCCATCGGTCAGGGATTGCTGGTGCTGCTCGGGGTAGAGCTGGGGGATGATGAGGCCAAGGCCGACAAGTTGCTGCATCGGGTCAGTGGTTATCGCATCTTTCCGGATCAAGAGGGCAAGATGAACCTGAATGTCAGCCAGATCGGCGGCAGTCTGTTGGTTGTCTCCCAATTCACGCTGGCGGCGGATACCAAGCGAGGGATGCGTCCCAGCTTCTCCTGCGGTGCTCACCCGAGCGAGGCCGAGCGGCTCTATGACTACTTCGTGGCCAAGGCTTCAGCCAGCGGCATCCCGACCGAAACCGGCCGTTTTGCCGCCGACATGAAGGTGGCGCTGGTCAACGAGGGGCCAACGACCTTCTGGCTACAGGTCTGAGGATGTTTCGTCCCGCGGTGTGACGTGGACGATCACGTTGATAAGCCCCGCGACCGGGTAGGGGGTAGCCGGGCCAATCCACTGCTCGATCAGTGTCAGGGCGTGGGTTAGCTCAAGCGCGGTGCGTGGCAGCAGGTTGATGACCAGAGTGCCGTTCAGCCGGGGGGCCAGCGCCCGGTAGAGCCGCTCCTGAAACAGCAGCAGCGGGTTGCCATCCTGACTGAAGAGATCGAGCAGGATGAGGTCGTACTGCTGCTCGCTCTGCTCCAAAAAGGCGAGGGCATCGGCCTGATGGAGTGCCGGAGCAGCGCGTTCATCGCTCTCCTGATGCTGGAAAAACTGCTGATAAACGGTCAGCACCTCTTCGTCGAGGTCGACGCACTCGTGGCGGGCATCGGGCCAGCGTTGGCAGAGATGGCGAGTGAGATCGCCGCCACCCAGCCCGAGTTCTAGTATCTGCCCGGCCTGTTCCGGCAGCAGGCAGGCGATGACCCGTTGATGGGGCAGACAAAGGGTCGCGGGGTCGGCGAGCGACATGGCGGATTGCACCACGCCGTCTATCTCCAGCCAGCGGTGGTGGCTATTTTCCTGTACCGTGAGGCGGCGCTGGGGTTTGACGCTGAGGTGCAACAAGTGATCGGCTTGGTACGCTTGCAGATTGAAGTCCATGAATTTGCACGGCAAGATGGTTTCCGACCAGTGTAACTCAAGGATGAAACTATGTACCGGGTAGTCACCCCTCAGACAGTCGCCGAGCTGGATGCCTACTACCAGTTGCGCTGGGAGCTTCTGCGTAAGCCCTTCAATCTGCCGGTTGGTTCCGAGCGGGACGAATACGACACGGTCGCCATTCACCGGCTGATGCTGGCACCCGATGGCACCCCCATCGCGGTGGGGCGCCTCTTTATCGGCGGTGACGAGGCGCAGATCCGCTTCATGGCGCTGCGTCCCGAATATCGCGGCCAGGGGCTGGGCGCCAAAATGGTGGAGGATCTCGAGCAGCTGGCTCGCAGCGAGAAGGTGAAACGGCTGGTGATGAACGCCCGTCAGGAGGCGGTGGAGTTCTATCGCAAGTGCGGTTTTCTCGAAGTGGGGGGCGGCCCTGTCTCATTTGGTCGGATTCCCCATCGCCAGATGATCAAATCCCTGAGCCCGTTGCAGACTATCCAGTACCGGCCGGAGTGGTGTCAGGATCTCACCACCCGCTGGTCACGTGGGGTGCCCATCAGCGAGAAGATGGGGATGCACATCAGCCACTACGACGGCCAGACCTTCCATCTCAAGGCCAATCTGGCGGCCAATTTCAACGTGCATGGCAGCATGTTCGCCGGCAGTGTCTACAGCCAGTGCGTGCTGGCAGGCTGGGGGCTGATCTGGTTGCAGCTTAAAGAGGAGGGGCTGGTGGGCGAGCCGGTGCTGGCCGAGAGCTCCATCAAATATCATGGCCCGGTCGATGAGGAGCCCGAGGCGCGAGTGGCCCGCGAGGGGATGCCCGCCGTGCTGCAGCCGCTCAAACGGGGGGAGCCTGCCACCTTCAGCCTCAAGATCCAGCTGTTCAGCGGCAGCAAGCTGGCGGCTGAGTTCTGCGGCCACTACATGGTGCAGCCGCCCCGCCGTCCGGGCCAGTAACCGCGTCGTTTCCCCATCAAACAACAAGGCCTCATCATGAGGCCTTGTCTGTTTTTACCCTTGCTGGCTTTCGCTTGTCTGCCCGGCTTGGGTCTGCACTTGGGCCTGGTTTTGGGCTTTCGGTGCGGGAGCCGGTCGCCAGAGCGGGGCGCTGTTGCCTTGCGGCGGATAGCGTACTCCCACTTCCCAGCCGCAGGCGTCCTGCTTCTGCGGGAAGCTCCAGGCCAGCGTGGGTTCCGTCAACGGCCCGCGCCACTGGCCGAGCAGCTCGGCGCAGCGGTTGCCGTTGAGGATCCCCAGATCCAGCTGCCACTGCTCGTTGACCAGATCGATCCCACCTTGCAGCGCCAGCAGATGGGTGATGGTGGAGGCGCCAGCCTGCTCGACTTGTAGTTGCCCCTTGTCGATCTTGCCCTGCAGCTTGATGCGGTAGAAGGGGGTGTCACCCTCCTGCATCGCCTGCCACAGCTGTTCCGGCGTCAGGGTGGGCGGGGTCGCTCCCTTGAACCACTCATCCAGCAGCGGATCTATCTTCACCTTGTCCCAGAACGGCTCGTCGGCATCGAGGGCAAAGCTGCCTTGCAGGGTCTGGCGCCACTCGCCCGCCGTTTTGCCGTGTTCGGCTTGCAGGTCGGCACTCACGTCCGCCTTGCCGGCGAACGAGACAGGGGAGTGAAATATCTTGCCCCACTGCTGCAGATCCAGCTTGGTCGCCTGCAGTTGGAGGCGACTGCTCTGGCCCGGCTCGCGGCCCCACTGGCCACTCAGGTTGAAGGTGCCCTCATCCGGCAGCGAGCTGGTGAGTTTTCCCAGTTGCCAGGAGCTGGGGGTCAGTTCCCCATCCAGCTCGCCGTTGCGGGCGCTGAGGCCATCCCACACCAGCTCGAACCACTTGCTCTCGATACGGGCGCGGCCGAGCAGCGGGCCGGGTTGGTTATCGCGCAGGGCGAGATCGCTCAGATAGAGCTGCCAGCCGGTCAGCGACAGGGGCAGGGTATCGTCGAAGGAGAGCACCTTGAGCTTGTCGAACGCCAGCTTGCGGATATCGACCTGCTGCGGGCGCCAGCTCTGCCAATCCTGCCACCAACCCTGTGGCAGGCTGATATCCATGCCGCTCAGCGCCACGTCTTTCAGGGTCAGCTTCTGCTGCTGGCTATCGAGGGAGAGCTCGACATTGAACTCCCCTTCATAGGCCTTGCCCTGCAGTTCGCCGTCGATCTGCTGGGGCGAGAAGGCGAGCTTGCCCTTGATCTCCTCCAGCTGGAACAGGCCACGGCCCATGTCGCCCAGGGTGCCGCTCAGATAGCCGGTGGGCTGGTTGCCCGCCTGCCAGTTGAAGGCGGTGAGCTGGCCGCTGAAGTTGTTGAAGGAGAGCTCCTGATTGATGTCGTTGAGGCTGACGCCGTCCAGCTGGCCGCGATCCAGCGACACGCTTTGCAACGGGAAGCGCTGCGGGAAGCCTTGTTGTGTCAGATCCCCCAGCTCCACCCGCATGCCGCGCGCCTTGAGGTCATGCAGTTGCAGGGTGCGGGCGGGCCAGTCCAGCACCATGCCGGTCTCCAGCAGACCGTCGAACAGGTTGGTCACCAGCTTGTCGGTGCGCAGCACTTCTCCTTCCAGCCGTCCTTGCAGGTTGAGACGGGCGAAGGTGAACTGCGGAGTCTCCAGCTGGCCGATATTGAGGCTCAGGTTGGCCTGTGGCTGCCGTTTCGGATCGATCAGCTCCCAGTCGCTCAGGGTGGCGTTGAGACCGCGCAGGGTCAGCTCGGGGCTCTCCAGACTGAGCCGGTCTATGGTGCTGTCGCTGATGGTGAGGGAGTGCACCGGCAGGTTCGGCAGCTGGTTGGGCAGCGGCAGCTTGATGGCGGGGCGAATGAGATCGAGATGGGCGATGCGCACGTCGCGGCTCAGCCAGTCGATGCTCTCGATCTCCAGATAGATCTTGTCGAGGGAGACCGCATCGCCGTAGCGTACCTGCTCTGCCAGCAGGGTGTAGGGGTGGAGCGGGTTGAACACCAGTCGCCCTATGGTGACCGGTACGCCGGTCTGCTGGCTGATCCAGCTGGCGATGGGGCCTTTGGCGCGCTCGGCGTCGAACAGGCCGAGGGCAACCCAGACAAACAGCAGCAGGAAGGCGAAGGTGTAGAGCAGGCCGCGTAGCCAGGAATTCATGGTTGCTTTCCTCCTGTTTTGGGATGTGTTGTCAGGCGTTTGAGTAGTGGTCTCGCAGACCGAGCCAGCGCCGTATCAAGGGTTCGACATGACTCGGATGCCTATCCATAAGGACATGTGCCCATCTTCTGCATCTACCTCGATCAGGCATTGGAATAGTGATCCCGTAAGCCGAGCCAACGGCGAATCAAGGGTTCGACATGGCTTGGGTGCCTATCCATGAGGAAGCGCGCCATTTTTTGCACCTGCGGAATAAGCGGCTGATCCCGCACCAGATCGGCGATCTTGAGATCGGCCAGACCGGTCTGGCGAGTGCCGAGCAGTTCCCCCGGGCCGCGCAGTTCCAGATCGCGCTGGGCGATGAGGAAGCCGTCGTTGGTCTCCCGCAGCACCCCGAGTCGGCTCTGGGCCGTCTTGGACAAGGGGGCATGATAGAGCAGCACGCAGTGAGAGGCCACCGCCCCCCGGCCAACCCGACCGCGCAGCTGGTGCAACTGCGCCAGCCCGAGCCGTTCCGGGTTCTCGATGATCATCAGGCTGGCGTTGGGCACATCCACCCCCACCTCGATGACGGTGGTGGCGACCAGCAGCTGCAGTATGCCTGCCTTGAACTCCTCCATCACCCGCTGTTTCTCCACCGGCCGCATCCGGCCGTGTACCAGCCCGATATGCAGACCGGGCAACAGGTTCTGCAGCTCGGCGGCGGTATCCTCGGCGGCCTGGCACTCCAGTACCTCCGACTCCTCGATCAGGGTGCAGACCCAGTAGGCCTGCTTGCCCTCGGTGCAGGCGAGCTTGACCCGCTCGATCACATCGCCGCGACGGCTGTCGGGCAGCGCGACTGTGGTGATGGGGGTTCGGCCCGGCGGCAGCTCGTCGATGACCGAGGTGTCGAGATCGGCATAGGCGGTCATCGCCAGGGTGCGGGGGATGGGGGTGGCGGTCATGATGAGCTGATGGGGATGTACCCCTTCCCGCTCCCCTTTCTCGCGCAGGGCGAGGCGCTGATGCACCCCGAATCTGTGCTGTTCATCGATGATGACCAGCGCCAGACGCTGGAACACCACCTGCTCCTGAAAGATGGCGTGGGTGCCCACCACCATCTTGACGCTGCCATCGGCGATGGCGGCCAGCGACTCTTCCCGTGCCTTGCCTTTCTGTTTGCCAGCCAGCCAGCCGACTCTGATGCCGAGCGGCTCCAGCCATTTGGCGAAGTTGATGGCGTGCTGTTCCGCCAGCAGCTCGGTCGGCGCCATCAAGCCCACCTGACAGCCGTTGCCGATGGCCTGCAGGGCAGCGAGTGCCGCGACCAGCGTCTTGCCGGAGCCCACATCCCCCTGCACCAGCCGCATCATGGGGTGGCTCTGTTGCAGATCCTTACTTATCTCGGCCACCACCCGGCTCTGGGCACCGGTGGGCTTGAACGGTAGGGCGCCGAGCAGCTGTTCGACCAGCTCGGGCGCCGGTTTGAGGGCGCGAGCCAGCTGGGTTTGTGCCTGAGCACGCACCTTGAGGACCGAGAGGTTGTGCGCCAGCAGCTCCTCCAGTACCAGTCGCTGCTGGGCCGGATGCTGGCCGCTTTCCAGCAGCGGCAGCGCCACCGAGGGAGGCGGGCGATGCAGCAGCTTCAGGGCGGCGGCCAGTTCAATCTGATGGGGATAGAGTCCGGCGGGCAGCAGCTCCTCCACGCCGTAGAGGTCGAGCTGGGTCAGCGCCTGATCGGTGAGGTTGCGCAGGGTGAGCTGGCGCAGTCCTTCGGTAGTCGGGTAGACGGGGGTGAGCGCCTCTTCGGTCTGACCGGCCTGCTCCTCGCCGAGCAGCTTGTACTCGGGATGGGCCATCTCCAGCCCGTATTTACCGGGGCGAACCTCGCCAAAACAGCGGATCAGGCGGCCCGCCGCCAGACTGTTTTTCTGGGCGGCGGTGAAGTTGAAGAAGCGCAGGGTGAGGGTGCCGGTGCCATCGCTGATGCGACAGACCATCATGCGGCGGCGCCCCATCACCAGCTGAGTGTCCTGGATTTCGCCCTCGACGGCGCCGTGCAGCCCGGGCGGCAGATCGCCAATGGGCCACACCTGGGTGCGGTCCTCGTAGCGCAGGGGGAGGTGGAACAGCAGATCCTGTACCGTGGCCAGCCCCAGCCGCTCGAGCTTCTCCAGCATCTTGCTGCCGACACCCTTGAGGCTATCGAGAGTAATTTTATCCAATTTCATCAATTAGATGCCCGAAAACACTGTAAATATGTCCAGATGATAGGGGTTGTTGAGGTGCCTATGCAAGCCGAGTTGCTGCTGGCTGGGCCGCCAAGACGGGGGATACGGCGGATATAACAAAGGCCTGCCGAAAACGGGAGGCCTTTGTGCGGCTGCCAACAGGCAAGGTGCAGGCGCATGGCGCCCAAGGTCAGATGATGCGTTTGAGCAGCAGGTGAGCCTTGACCCGGTGGATCCGTCCCAGCAGCTTGCGCACCTGTTCCGGGTAGTCCTGAATCTGCTCTACCTGATCGAAGTGGCTGATCCGCTTGGTGTTGGTCAGGATGTTCTCCCGCTCCGCGTTGAACTGGGGACGCAGCAGGTGGCGACGATCGTGTACCAGCAGGCCATTCTCCAGATCCAGCGCCCAGGCGCGGGGGTTGAGGTTGTTGCCGGTGAGCAGGGCCCACTCGTCATCCACGAAGATCCCCTTGAGATGGTAGGAGTTGCGCTCGCAACACCAGAGCATCAGGTTGAGGCGGCCGTCGTCGATGTGGCGCTGGTTGCGCTCGGCAAACTTGCGCAGGTTGGTCTCGTAGAGATAGGGCAGGCCACCGATAGTGGAGAACTTCTCTTCCGGCGGAATGAAGAAGTCGTTGGCGGTCTTGTCGCCCACTACGATGGTGACTTTGCAACCGCGCTGCAGCAGATCCTCGATATCCTTGCTCAACTCCTTGGGCGGGTTGAAGTAAGGGGTGCAGATGAAGATCTCCCGCTCGGTGGCGCGCACCAGATTGCGGATCATCAGGTTGAGCTGGTTGTTGCGCTTGCCCAGACCCACCATGGGGGTGACGGCCACCTCCTGGGTGTTGACCGGCATGGTGCTGAAGCGGTACTGGCTCTGGCGCAGGTTCTGCTTGAAGCGGCGGATCGGCCCCTTCAGCTGTTTGGCGCTGGGGATATCGCTGTGATCCAGTCGCTGCACCGCATCGCTCTTCACGAACAGGTCATCCACATAGTTGACCATGCTGCGGGCCAGCTCCGGGCTGGTGATCTGGTGATAGCGATCGAAGCGGTAGCGATCCTGCTGGTGCAGGTAGATGTCGTTGAGACTGGCACCGGAGTAGAGCACCACATCATCAAAGATGAAGCCCTTGAGGTGGAGCACGCCGAGCAGCTCGCGCCCCTTGACCGGTACGCCGTAGATTTCGATCTGGTGCTCGTGTTCGGCAGCCATGGCCTGATACATCAGGTGGTTGCCGCCCTGCTTGCCTTTGCCGATCAGGCCGCGCTGGGCACGGTGGAAGTCGACGAACAGCTTGATGTCGAGGGCCGGATTGCGCTGCTTGGCGGCGTAGAGGGCGGCGAGGATCTCCCGGCCTGCTTCGTCATCTTGCAGATAGAGCGCGACCAGATAGATGCGCCGGGTGGCACTGGCGATAAGCGCAAGAATGCGGCGTTTGAAATCCTGGGCGCTGTAGAGCACTTCAAACTGATCCGCTGCGACGGCGATCTGGGGCAGGCGCGCCAGCAGTTGTCGATAATGGGCCGATGAATGCATAGATAAACCTGAAATCACGGGGTTAAGCGTTCCACTCGGAGCGATGAATAGGCGATTCTAGCAATCTCGCCCTCTCAGCCAAAGAAAGAATCATCAGAAAGATGAAAAAGGCCTCACGAGTGAGGCCTTTTTGTCAGCATTTCGCCCTTGTCAGAGGAAGCTGTAGATGATCATCGCCATCACGCCGCCGGTGGTGCCGATGATGGTCTCCATCACAGTCCAGGTCTGCAGAGTCTGCTTCTCGGTCAGGCCGAGGTAGCGGTTCGCCAGCCAGAAACCGGAGTCGTTGACGTGGGAGAGCACGATGGCACCGCCGCCGATGGCGATGGTGACGGCCGCCAGCTGGGCGCCGTTCAGGCCGAGGGGTTCCAGCATCGGCAGCACCAGACCGCAGGCGGTCAGCATGGCGACGGTGGCAGAACCCTGAATCACCCGTACCGCGGCGGCCAGAATGAAGGCCAGCGCGACGATAGGCAGACCGGAGTCGGCCAGCATGTTGCCCAGCGCGGCGCCTACGCCGGAATCAACCAGCACCTGCTTGAAGACGCCACCGGCACCGGTCACCAGGATGATGACACCGGCGGGCTGGATGGCGCTGTTGCAGACGCTCATCACCTCGTCGCGGGACATGCCACGGCGAATACCCAGCAGATAGAAGGCGGCCAGACAGGCGACCATGATGGCGGTGAAGGGGTGGCCGATGAACTCCAGCCAGTTGTGCAGGGTGGAGCCCGCCTCGACGAAGCGACCGACGATGGTCTTGAGGCCGATCAGCAGCAGCGGCAGACCGATGAGGCCCATGGCCAGCCCGAAAGAGGGCAGGGATTTGCTGTCATCGTGAACACTGTTCTGGGCATCGGCAGGCAGCGGCACATCGACGATCTTGCTGATGAAGTCACCGAACAGCGGGCCCGCCAGGATCAGCGCCGGCACGGCGGCGATCAAGCCGAACAGGATCATGTAGCCGAAGTCGGCACCCAGCTGGGATGCCACCAGGATCGGGCCCGGCGCCGGAATAAGGAAGGCCTGGCAGGTGGCGATACCGGCCAGCAGGGCAATACCGATCTTCACCACACTGCCGCCGCCACGACGGACGATGGCGAAGGCGACGCCGATCAGCAGCACCACGGCCACATCAAAGAAGAGCGGCAGGGCGCAGACAAAGCCGGTCAGGGCCATGGCCCAGTTGGCGCGCTTGACGCCGAACTTGCCGAGCAGGGTGTGTGCTACCCGGTCGAGGGCACCGGTCACTTCCATCACCTTGCCGAACATGGCGCCCAGCGCCACCACTACCGCGACGAAACCGAGGGTGCCGCCCATCCCTTTCTGGATGGTGTTGGCGATGTCGGCCGGGTTCATGCCAGCGGCGAGACCCGCCACCATGGAGACCAGGATCAGGGCTACCACGGCGTGGAGCCGGGCCTTCATCACCAGGAAGAGCAGCAGCACAATCGAGCCGGCGGCTGTCATGATCAGGGAGAGGTCAGACATTGTTATGCGTTCCTTTTTCCAAGTTCAGTCGTGACACCTTGCCGATCCGTCGGCAAACCATATCTTTATGATTTATTTAGATTTATGGCAAGGGCTCAACATCATATGCCCAGGTGACTATGGGTTTGCTCAGTCTGTGGCAGACTTCACATTTTCAATCGTTACCGGTAACATGTTACCGGTAACGTGTTAGATTAGAACCCATCAACAGCTGGTTTTTTGAAAAGTGGGACAGAGGTCAAATTATGGCGGGTAAGTGCATTATCGTGATGGGTGTGTGTGGTAGCGGCAAATCCAGCGTGGGTCTGAAAGTGGCCGAAGCGCTGGGCGCCAAGTTCATCGATGGTGATGACCTGCACCCTAAGGCCAACATCCAGAAGATGGCTGGCGGCAACCCCCTCAACGATGAGGATCGTGCCCCCTGGCTGGAGCGGATCCGCGACGCCGCCTACAGTCTCGAGCAGAAGAACGAGACCGGCATCATTGTCTGTTCCGCCCTCAAAAAGAAGTACCGCGACCAGATCCGCGAAGGCAACGAGTCGGTCAGCTTCATCTTCCTCGATGGCAGCCAGCCGCTGATCCTCGAGCGGATGCGTGCCCGCAAGGGCCACTTCATGCGCGAAAGCATGGTACAAAGTCAGTTCGATACTCTGGAGCGCCCGGATGGCGAAGCCGGTGTATTCCACATTGATATAGACGGCACCTTCGAACAGGTGGTTGACCGCGCCGTCACAGCATTGGAGCAAGCCCAATGATTCATCAGGTAATTTCCAACGTCACCGCCCGCATCCGCGAGCGCAGTGTCGCCCGTCGTCAGGCATTTTTGGCCCGCATCCAGCGTCAGGCAGAGCAGGGCAAGACCCGCGCCGCGCTGGCCTGCGGCAACCTGGCCCACGCCGTGGCCGCCTGCAGCAGTGACGAGAAGGGTCGCATTCTCGATATGACCCGTGCCAACGTCGGCATTGTCACCGCCTACAACGATATGCTGAGCGCCCATCAGCCCTATCAGGGCTATCCGGATCAGATCAAGGCGGTACTGGCCGAGCTGGGCCACAGCGCCCAGGTCGCCGGCGGCGTGCCCGCCATGTGCGATGGCGTGACCCAGGGTCAGCCGGGAATGGACATGTCCCTCTTCTCCCGCGACCTAATCGCCCAGGCGACCGCGCTGTCGCTCTCTCACAACACCTTTGATGCCACCCTGCTGCTCGGTATCTGCGACAAGATCGCTCCGGGTCAGATCATGGGGGCCCTCTCCCACGCTCACCTGCCGACTGCATTTGTTCCTGCTGGCCCCATGGCGAGCGGCATCAGCAATGACGAGAAGGTGAAGGTGCGTCAGAAGTACGCTGCCGGTGAAGTGGGTCGCGATGCCCTGCTGGAGATGGAGTGCGGCGCCTACCACGCGGCGGGCACCTGTACCTTCTACGGCACCGCCAACACCAACCAGCTGGTGTTCGAGGCCATGGGCCTGATGCTGCCGGGCTCCGCCTTTGTGCATCCGCACAGCGAGCTGCGCCGCGCCCTGACCGCCGAGGCGGCTCGCCGTATCAGCGCCATGATCCCGGGATCTCCGGCCTATCGCCCCCTGAGCGAGGTGCTGGATGAGCGCTCGCTGGTCAACGGTCTGGTGGCCCTGCTCGCCTCCGGCGGCAGCACCAACCACAGTATCCACATGGTGGCGCTGGCCCGCGCCGCCGGTCTGGTGCTGACCTGGGATGACATCAGCGATCTATCCGACGTGGTGCCGCTGCTGGTTCGCATGTACCCGAACGGCCCGGCTGACGTCAACGCCTTCGAACAGGCGGGCGGCGTGCCCGGCCTGATGCGCCGTCTGGCGCAAGAGGGGCTGATCCACATGGATGCCACTCCGGTCTTTGGCGAGATGCAGGATTACCTCAGCCGTCCGGCACTGGTCGATGGCCAGCTGGTATGGCAGCCGGTGGGCGAGAGCGGCGACGCGAGCGTGCTGTCGCTTTCCGGCAGCGTATTCCAGGCCACCGGCGGCACCAAGCTGCTGGCGGGCAATCTGGGCCGCGCCGTGGTCAAGGTCTCCGCCGTGGCTCCCGAGTATCGGGTGATTGAAGCACCGGCGCGGGTCTTCTCCTCCCAGCATGCGGTGGAAGCGGCCTACAAGGCGGGCGATCTCAATCAGGATGCCGTGATCGTGGTGCGCCACAATGGCCCGGCCGCCAACGGTATGCCGGAGCTGCACAAGCTGATGCCGGTGCTCGGCAACCTGCAGAAGGCGGGTTACAAGGTGGCGCTGGTCACTGATGGTCGTCTCTCCGGCGCCTCCGGCAAGATCCCGGCCGCCATCCACGTCACTCCGGAAGCGCTGCACGGCGGGGCCATTGGCCTGCTGGCTGACGGCGACCTGCTGCGGGTTGACGCGGTAAGCGGCAGCCTCGATTGCCTGACCGATTTGAGTGGCCGTACCCAGGCCGAGATTGACCTCACTCTGGAACAAGAGGGGTGGGGTCGTGAACTGTTCAGCGTGATGCGTCGCGCGGTATCGAGCGCCGAGTGTGGCGCCACCATCTTTGACTAAGGAAGAGCTATGCAGAACTGGAAAGTGACCCCGGCCGAGGTGTTTGCCGCCTCCCCGCTGGTACCCGTGATGGTTATCAACGAGCTGGATCAGGCCCTGCCGATGGCCAAGGCGCTGCTCGACGGCGGCATCTCCGTTTTCGAAATCACCCTACGCACCCCGGTGGCGCTCGATGCCATCGCCCTCATTGCCAAGGCGATGCCGGATGCCATGGTCGGTGCCGGTACCGTGCTCAACTGCGAGCAGTTTGACGCAGCCGTTGCTGCCGGTGCCCGTTTCGTCATCTCCCCGGGGATGACCCCGGCCCTGCTGGCCCACGCGGCCAACAGCACTGCACCGCTGATCCCGGGTGTGGCTACTCCGTCTGAAGTGATGCAGGCGCTGGAAGCGGGCTATGATCACCTGAAGTTCTTCCCGGCCGAAGCGAACGGCGGCACCAAGGCGCTCTCCGCCATTGCCGCCCCACTGCCCCAGGTGAAGTTCTGCCCCACCGGTGGTATCGGCCCGAAAAACGTGGCCGACTATCTGGCGCTCAAGTGCGTGGCCACCGTCGGCGGCTCCTGGATGCTGCCGGCCGATGCGGTCAAGAGCGGTAACTGGGAAGAGGTGACCCGCCTCTCCCGCGAAGCGGTTGAGCTGGTAAAACGCTAAGCGTCAGTTGTGCAGAAAACCAAACAGGCCACCCTCGGGTGGCCTGTTTGCTATCAGCGTGACTTAAGTGGGTGAGGGAAGGGATTACCCCAGACTCTCCCCGACATAGAGGGAGAAGCCGATATCTTTGCGGGTATCGGGTTGGGATTGGCCGTTGAGACGCGCCAGCAGCATGGTGGCCGCCTCCCGACCGATCGCTTCCCGCGGGGTGGCGATACTGGCCAGTTTGGGGGTCATGGCGTGGCCGATGTCGAGGGCGTTGCAACCGGCGATGGCGATCTGCTGGGGAACCGGGATCCACTTGGCCTGACACTGCAGCAGGGCGCCCACCGCCAGGTCATCGTTGGTGCAGAACAGGCCGTCGAGGTCGGGATAGCGCACCAGCGCCTGATCCAGCAGCTCGCCCCCCAGAGTGAAGCTGGAAGATTGTTCGGTCAGCAGATGCTGGCCGGTGAGGCCGAAGTCGGTCATCGCCTGATAGTAACCCTCCATCCGCAGCTGGGTACGCACGTCGAGCCGCGCCCCCAGATAGACCACCTTGCGCCGGCCCCGGTGCAGCATCTCTGTTACCATGGCCCGGGCGGCGGCTCTATGGTCCATGCCGACCACCATGTCGATGGGGGTTTGCGGCAGATCCATGGTCTCCACCACCGGAATGCCGGCGGTGGCGATCATCTTGCGGGTGCGCTCGGTGTGCTGGCTGTCGGAGAGGATCAGCCCATCCACGTGATAGGAGAGCAGGGACGCGACCTGCTCCTCCTCCCGCTCCGGGCTGTAGCCGTAGTGGGCCAGCAGGGTCTGGTAACCGGCCGGTCGGGTCACCGACTCGATGCCGTGGATCACCGCCGAGAAGACCTGGTTGGAGAGGGAGGGGATCAGGATGCCGATCGCCTTGCTGGTCGCGTTGGAGAGAATGTCCGGCGCCCGGTTGGGGATATAACCCAGCTCTTCCACCACAGCCGCGATCCGCTCGCGGGTCCCCTCCGCCACGGTCTGCGGGTCGCGCAGATAGCGGCTGACAGTCATCTTGGTCACGCCGGTCTGGTCGGCGATATCTTGCAGGGTGGGGCGGCGCTTGCGGGTGGGGCTCATAGGGGTGTCCAGCGTGGATGTTACATGTAACATTACCGTTTTTGGCGGATAAAGTCAGCATATGAAGCCGTTTTTGCAGGAGTTTTCCGATGATCAGAGGCAAGCAGTTCGTGGATGTCCGGTTCGAGCAACAGGATGTGGAGGGGGAGCAGTTCTCGGAGTGCCGCTTTATCGGCTGCAACTTCTCCTGGCTGGATTTGAGCGATAGCCGCTTCATTGACTGCAGCTTCTACGATCGGGAGAGTGAACGGGGCTGCCTGTTGCAGGGTTGCGAGCTGCGCGAGGCCAGCTTCCTGCGCTGCGATCTCACCATGGCCGATTGTAGCCGCAGCCAGTGTCTGGGGCTGGAGATGCGCAACTGTCAGGCGGTCGGTATCAACTTCAGCCATGCCAGCTTCGCCAACCAGATCACCGCCAAAAGCTACTTCTGCGAGGCCCATCTGACCGGCAACAACTTCAGCTACGCCAGCTTCGAGGGCTGCCTGCTGGAGAAGTGCGAGCTGACCGGCAACCGCTGGCAGGGGGCCAACCTGTTTGGTGCCTCGCTGGCGGGTTCCGATCTCAGCGGCTCCGAGTTTGGCCAGATTGACTGGACCAGCTTCAAGCTGCAGGGCTGCGATCTGCGCCAGTGCGACCTGCCGGGGCTGGATCTGCGGCGGGTCGATCTGCAAGGGGTGCAAATTAACGAGGATCAGCAGCAGGTATTGCTGGAGCAGATCGGTCTGGTTGTCTTTCCCTGAGCCGAGCGAAAAATTAGGTAATTTTTCATCAAATGGGGCCGACAGTGGGGAGGGCGCTCCTGAAACAACAAAAGCCTGCGTGAGGCAGGCTTTTGCTAGTGAGCGTGTGACGCGTTTGTCGGTCGGGTTGACTCAACCCTTGGCCAGCCATTTGGTCGGGTTGATCGCCTCGCCCTGATAGCGAATTTCGAAGTAGAGGCCCGGTCTGTCCTGACCGCCACTGTCACCGACCAGTGCCACCGGTTCACCCTGTTCCACATTCTGGCCAACCTGACGCAGCAGTGACTGATTGTGACCGTAGAGGCTCATATAGCCTTTACCGTGGTCGATCACCAGCAGCATACCGAAGCCGTCGAGCCAGTCGGCGTAAACCACTTGTCCCGGTGCGACCGCCTTGACCTGGGTTCCTTCGCTGGCGCCGATCAGGGTGCCTTTCCACTTGAGCTGGGCGGTACGGGGCGAGCCATAGGAGATGAGGATCGGTCCCTGCACCGGCCAGCGCAGGCTGCCATTGGTCTTGAGGCCGCTATAGTGGCCAGCACTGCTGATGCCCGAGCCGCGCTCCGGTTTGCTGCTGGCCACCTCTTCGGCAGGTTCTGCCGGTTTGACGGTTTTATTCTGCTGGGCGGCGAGTCGTTGCTGCTCGGCGCGGCGCTGTTCGGCCAGCTTGCGCTGACGCTCCTGCTCCGCTTTCAGCTTGGCCAGCCGTTCCCGCTCGGCCCGTTCACGGCGCTCCTGCTCTTCCCGCTTGCGACGCAGCTCTTCCAGCCGGGCTTTCAGCGCTTTCTCCGCCTTGACCAGCTTGGTGAGCTTCTGCTCGTCATCCTGTACCGACTGCTGCAACTGGTTGCGCACCTTGGCCCGGCTCTGCTGGCTGGCCTGCAGGGTCTGGTGATGCTCCTGCTGTTCGGCAAGCAGGGTCTGCAGTCTGGTTTCGGTCTCTTTGGTTGCCTGCTGGTTTTTCGCCAGCTTGTCGCGGGTGGCGCGCAGGGCGTCGATGGCCTCGATGCGGGCCTTGTTGAGGTAGTCGTAGTAGTCGAGTGAGCGGCTCAGTTTGGCCGGATCCTGCTGATTGAGCAGCAGTTTGAGGTAGTCGTGGTTGCCCGCTTGAAAGGCGCTCTCCGCCTGTTTGGCCAGCAACTGTTTTTGATGTTTGGCTTGAACTTCCAGCCCCTGCTTGTCTTTTTGCAGGGTCGCCAGCGTCTGCTGGTTCTGCTTCAACTGCTGCCTGGTCTGGTTGAGTTTGGCGGCGGCGGCCGAGATGGCCTGCTCGTCAGCCTTGAGCTGGGTATTGAGCTTGGCAAGCTCCTGCTTGCTGAGCTTGATGGTCTGCTGTTGTTCCTTGATCTGGGACTGCATGGTCCCCAGCTGCTGATTGGCGGCCAAAGCCGGTTTGCTGGCGCCAAACGACAGGCAAAAAAACAGCGCGCCGGCCAACAGGCCGACGCGACTGGTTTTCTGTGAAATAACTTCGCATCCCCGCATGGGGAAGGATTATTTCAGAATCATCAGGGGCTTGCCAGTCATTTCCGGCGGCACCGGCAGACCCATCAGGGTCAGCATGGTGGGGGCCAGATCGGACAGTTTGCCACCCTCAACTACCTCGGCTTTGCGACCGAAATAGATGAGCGGAACCGGCAGATTGGTGTGGGCGGTGTGGGCCTGACCAGTCTCTTCGTCCAGCATCTTCTCGGCGTTGCCGTGGTCGGCAGTGATCAGGCACTCGCCACCCACTTCGGCCAGGGCGTCGGTGACGCGACCGATGCAGTGGTCAACGGCTTCACAGGCTTTGACGGCGGCATCGAATACACCGGTGTGACCAACCATGTCGCCATTCGGGTAGTTACAGATGATGACGTCGTACTTGCCGCTCTTGATGGCCGCAACCAGCTTGTCGGTCAGCTCTTCGGAGCTCATTTCCGGCTGCAGGTCATAGGTAGCCACTTTCGGGCTGGCCACGATCTCGCGATCTTCGCCAGTGAAGCAGGACTCTTCGCCACCGTTGAAGAAGAAGGTGACGTGAGCATACTTCTCGGTTTCGGAGATGCGCAGCTGGGTCTTGCCCTGCTTGGCCAGCCACTCACCCAGGGTGTTGACCAGAGCGGTCGGCGGGTAGGCACAGGCAGTTTTGATGTCGGCCGCGTATTCGGTCAGCATCACGAAGTTCAGCTTCGGCTCAACGGCACGGGCGAAGCCGGTGAAGTCGGTGTCAACGAAGGCGCGGGTGATTTCACGGGCACGGTCGGCACGGAAGTTCATGAAAATCAGTGCATCACCATCTTCCATCGGTGCAGCTTCGCCGATGCGGGTGGCTTTGACGAACTCGTCGTTCTCGTCGCGGGCATAGGCGGCAGCCAGTGCTTCGGTGGCGCTCTCGGCGGTGAACTCGCCCTTGCCCTGGGTCATCAGGTCATAGGCTTGCTGCACGCGATCCCAGCGGTTGTCACGGTCCATGGCGAAGTAACGACCGATCATGGAGGCGAAACGACCCTTGCCGAGCTTGGCGAACAGGGCATCGAACAGCTCGATGGAGGACTGAGCGGAGCGCGGCGGAACGTCACGGCCATCTAGGAAGGCGTGCAGATAGATCTTCTCTGCGCCACGCTTGGCAGCCATTTCGATCATGCCCATGATGTGCTCTTCGTGGCTGTGTACGCCACCCGGAGACATCAGGCCCATGATGTGAACGGCTTTGCCGTTGGTCACGGCAGCGTCAACAGCCTTGGCCAGCTCGACGTTCTGGAAGAATTCGCCGTCCTGGATGTCTTTGGAGATGCGGGTCAGCTCCTGATAGACGATGCGACCGGCACCGATGTTGACGTGGCCCACTTCGGAGTTGCCCATCTGGCCATCCGGCAGACCGACGTCCAGACCGGAGCCGGAGATCAGGGTGCTGGTGTAGTCACGGGCCAGACGGTCGAGGTTGGGAGTCTTGGCGGCAGCGACGGCGTTGTGCTCTTGCTTGGTGCTGTAGCCCCAACCGTCCATGATGACCAGAACCAAAGGTTTCTTAGCTGTTGACATAAGACTATGTCCTCTCGGATTGGAAAAAATGCGGGAAATGAAACTAGCGTAATATTACTACATCTGCCGAAATAGTCACCTGATAGCCAAGGGGCGCTCCCGTGGCCCCGCAAGCTACGCTCTTCCTGCCATGCTCGCAGCCCAATGATGATGGGAGCCTGCTCGCGCTTTGCCGCCAAGATGGCTGATCTTATCAATACCCCCATGTATACTCGGGCCCTTGTCTTGGTCCCTGGATAGTAGAAGATGCAAGAGTATTTGGATTTTGCGGCCCGTAACCCGCTGCTGACCGCAGCCTGGTTGGGTCTGGCTGGCACCCTGGTTTACACCACTGTGCGTGCCCGTTTGTCTCCGGTAAAAACCGTCAACAATCACACTGCGACCCTGCTGATCAACCGCGAGAATGCCACCGTGGTGGATATTCGCAGTCAGGAAGAGTACGCCAAGGGTCATCTGGCCGGTGCCCAGCACCTGCCGCTGACCCAGATCCAGAGCAATAATCTGGGCCCGGTTGAAAAGCATAAAGATGCCCCCATCATAGTGGTGTGCGAGTCGGGAATGACTGCGGGCGGCGCGGGCCGTCAGCTGAGCAAAGCTGGCTTCAAGCAGGTTTATGTGCTCGGCGGTGGCATGGCCCAATGGCGTGCAGAAAATCTGCCGGTAACCAAGAAACGCTGATTTAAGCAGGGCCTGAGCCCACTTATCCATATAACAAGGAATCAAACGAAATGGCTGACGAGATCAACAACCAGGAAGTACAACCGGAATTTCACATCCAGCGTGTTTACACCAAGGATGTCTCTTTCGAAGCGCCGAACACCCCGCACATCTTCCAGAAAGAGTGGCAGCCGGACGTCAAGCTGGATATGGATACCAAGACCAACATCCTGGCTGAGAACGTGTATGAGGTTGTCCTGACCCTGACCGTAACCTGCAAACTGGAAACCGAAACTGCCTTCCTGTGCGAAGTACAGCAAGCCGGTATCTTCACCATCGGTAACCTGCCGGAGCCGCAACTGGCTCACTGCCTGGCTGCCTTCTGCCCGAACATCCTGTTCCCGTATGCCCGCGAAGCCGTGGCCAACATGGTGAGCAAGGGTTCCTTCCCGCAGCTGAACCTGGCACCGGTCAACTTCGATGCCCTGTTTGCCCAGCACATGGCGCAAGCACAGGCCCAGCAGGCGACTGCGGAAGCCTGATAATGGCTGACCAGATCGCTATCTCGGTCTTGGGGGCGGGGTCTTATGGCTCCGCCCTTGCCATTTCTCTGGCGCGCAATGGTCATCCGACCCTGCTGTGGGGTCACGACCCCGCTCATGTCGCCGAGCTGGAACAAGACCGCTGCAACAAGGCATTTTTGCCTGATGTCCCTTTTCCCGCCGATCTGCAGCTGACTGCGGATCTGCAACGTGCGGTACAAGCTGCCCCCGTGCTGCTGCTGGTCGTGCCGAGCCATGTATTTGGCGATGTGCTGACCCGGATCAAACCCTTCCTGCGCCCCGATACCCGTATCGCCTGGGCCACCAAGGGTCTGGAGCCGGACAGTGGCCGTCTGTTGCAGGATGTGGCCCGTGAAGTGCTGGGTGACGAGATACCGCTGGCGGTGATCTCCGGTCCCACCTTCGCCAAGGAGCTGGCTGCCGGTCTGCCGACCGCCATCTCGGTCGCTTCGACCCACGACGAGTTCGCTGACGATCTCTCCCACCTGCTGCACTGTGGCCGCTCGTTCCGGGTCTATACCAATCCGGACTTCGTCGGTCTGCAGCTGGGTGGGGCGGTGAAGAACGTCATCGCCATCGGTGCCGGTCTCTCCGACGGGCTCGGGTTTGGCGCCAATGCCAGAACCGCGCTCATCACTCGGGGTCTGGTGGAGATGCAGCGTCTGGGGGCGGCGCTGGGTGCCGATGCCAAAACCTTTATGGGGATGGCGGGGCTCGGGGATCTGGTGCTCACATGTACCGACAACCAGTCGCGCAACCGTCGCTTCGGGCTGGCCCTCGGGGCTGGCAAGGATGTGAACACCGCCATGACCGAGATCGGTCAGGTGGTGGAGGGGTATCGCAACACCAAAGAGGTGCATCTGCTGGCGGCCCGCTGCGGCGTCGAGATGCCCATCTGCGAGCAGATCTTCAAGGTGCTCTACGAGGGTAAGAACCCGAAAGAGGCGGCCATCGCCCTGCTGTCGCGAGACAAGAAGGACGAGTAATCTGCCGATTGCCCATGCAAAAGGCCCCGCCGGATGGCGGGGCCTTTTCTTTGCGCCGCAATGGCAACAAATCAGTAGTAGGAGTGGTCGCCGCGCTGGTGCTCGGTGGCGTCTTTCACACCGTTGAGCTCACCCGGGAACTTCTCTAGCAGCTGCTTCTCGATCCCCTCTTTCAGGGTGTAATCGACCATGGAGCAACCGTTGCAACCACCGCCAAACTGCAGGATGGCCAGTTTGTCTTCAGTCAGCTCGACCAGGGTGACTTTGCCACCGTGACCGGCCAGCATGGGGTTCACTTCGGACATCAACACGTACTCGATGCGCTCGATCAGCGGCGCGTCATCGGCCACTTTACGCATCTTGGCGTTCGGTGCTTTCAGGGTGAGCTGGGAGCCCATCTGATCGGTCACGAAGTCGATGGTGGCATCCACCAGGAAGGGGGCGCTCAGGGGATCGACCATGCAGTCGAAGCCGCTGAAGGGCAGGTGTTGATCTTCCGGGTCCACGGCATCGGGTGGGCAATACGATACGCCACACTCGGCATTCTGGGTTCCCGGATTGACCACAAACACCCGGATATTGGTGCCATCAGGCTGTTTTTCCAGCAGTTTACGGAAATGGGCCTGGGCGGCGTCGGAAATGCTGATCATCACTATCCTCATAAACCTGAGTGTACGACTAGGGTATTCATGATAACGCGGTTATTAATGCTTGGGTAGCATGCCGATGGCTACTTGCTGTGCCGCAGGGTACGACAGATCGCCCACACCTCCACCTTTGTGATGCCGCTCTCATGGAGCAAACGGCTGAGCTGACCAGCGGTGGCGCCTGTGGTCACGACGTCATCGAGCAGGGCGACATGGCGATAGTGGTGGGGGCGGATCCGGAATGCCCCGCGCAGATTGCGCCGCCGCTGCCCGGCGCTCAAGGCTGTTTGTTGCGGGGTCGCCTTGATGCGTTGCAACAGAGTGTTGTCGCAGGGAATGTCGGTGAACTCGCCAAGGGCTTGTGCGATCTCCTCCGCCTGATTGAACCCACGCCGCCACTGCCGCCACCAGTGCAGGGGAACCGGAATGATCGCCTCCGGCGGCTCGCGGCTATCCAGATGATCGGCCAAGAGGCGTGCCAGTAGCGGCGCCAGCAGGATCTGGCCGGAATATTTAAGCCGGGGGATCAGCATGGGGTAGGGGGTTTGGTAGTCGCCAATTACCTGCAACCGCTCCCAGGGGGGGGGTCTGCGCTGGCAGCGACCACAGACCGGTATGTTCTCTTCTATATAGTCAGCCAGCGGTGCGGCGCAGAGGTGGCATCTCGGCTGTGACTGGTGCAGCGCCTGCCGACACCAGCTGCAGAGCAGGGGCTCGTTGTCGCAAGGCTGATGGCAGAGCAGGCAACTCCCTTGCCAGTCGCGGTGGTTGCCGAGCAGCGGGCTTGCTTTAGCGAGCAGTCGCTTTAACATGCTGACCCCAAGAGCATGAATAGGGATCTTGAGTCTAGATGAGCATATCGGTAGAGCAGTTTGGCCAGGGGCCCGATCTGGTGCTGTTGCACGGTTGGGGGATGAATGGTGCGGTCTGGCATGGTATTGCCCAACAGCTGGCGTCTCACTATCGAGTTCATCTGGTGGATTTGCCCGGTTTTGGCAACAGCCCGCTGGCAGACGAGGTGGATTACAGCCTGCCCTGGCTTGCCGAGCAGGTGGCCGCCATCTTGCCGCAGAAGTGTCATCTGCTTGGCTGGTCGCTCGGCGGTCTGGTGGCAAGCCAGTTGGCGCTGACTCATCCCGATCGGTTGCACTCCCTGATCACCGTGGCCAGCTCTCCCTGTTTCATGGCCCGCGATGAGTGGCCGGGGATCGCCCCCAAAGTACTGACCGGTTTCAACCAGATGCTGGCAGGGGATTTTCGCCAGACCATAGAGCGCTTTCTGGCGATCCAGGCAATGGGCAGTGAACATGCCCGGGACGATATCCGTCAGTTGCGCCACTGGCTGGCCGAGCGCCCGACACCCCAGTTTGCCGCACTCGAGGCCGGGCTGACGCTGTTGGCCGACATTGACCTGCGCGAACCGCTGCGGGAGCTGGATCTGCCCTGGTTGCGGATCTATGGGCGACTGGATTCATTGGTACCCAAGGCGGCCATTCCCCTGCTGGACGATCTCTACCCTGCCAGCCGCAGCGTGACCCTCAATAAGGCCTCACACGCACCTTTTATCTCCCATCCTGACGAATTCATTGAAATCGTTCGAGATTTTGTTGGCTAAAAAACAGCCTGAAAGCTTCATTAATCCTCTGGTCTGGCGGATAATTAAGCTGTGACCAGAGGAGTAACACCATGCGTATTGATTCTGCTTTCAACAGCGGGGTACAGGGATTTCAGCGAGCCGAGCAGATTGCCGACAAGGCATCCAATCAGATCGCCCGCCTCAACACCCCCAGCGGGGATCAGGTGCAAGTGACCGATGAGCTTGTCAACCTTAAGGTGGCCGAGCAGCAGGCTGGCGCTTCCGCCAAGGTAGTGCAGACTGCCAGCGATATGATGGGAACCCTGATCGACATCCGGGTGTGAGATGAACATCAATGTCAGTCTGCCCCCCCTTATCCCGACACAGCTGCAACCCCAGGTGGAAGCGGCGAGGACGGATAATCGCCGGGCAGAACTGATCCCGCAGGCCCGTGCGGGCCAAGCCTCCGTTGCCGAATCTGAAGTCGGCTCCCAGAAAGAGAAATCCAAAGCCGGTCAGGCCTCCAGCAATCAGAGCTCCCAGAACAGCCGTGAAACCGGGCAATTAGCCCCGACGACACTGCCAGATAATCGCTTTGTCGAGGCCACCGGTGAGGATGGGCAGCGCAAGCAGCAAGATCCCAAACAGCAGGAGCAGCAACAGCGGCAAGAGCAGCAGGTTCAGGATCTTGTCGAGCGTGACAAGGAGGTGCGCACTCACGAGCAGGCGCACCAGTCTGCGGGTGGAGAGTACGCCAGCTCGCCCACCTATCAGTTTACGCAAGGGCCGGATGGCAAGCGTTATGCGACGGGTGGCGAAGTCCAGATCGATACCAGTGTCGTACCCGGTGACCCTGCCGCTACCATCGCCAAGATGCAGCAGATCCGCTCTGCAGCGCTGGCGCCTGCCGAGCCTTCCGCGCAGGATCTGGCCGTCGCGCGCAGCGCCGCCGCGAGTGAGGCCAAGGCACGCAAAGAGCTGATGGCCGAGCAGAGCGCGAAATCGGGCGGTGTGTTGAGTGCCTATATGGACAAGCGCAACAGCGTTATCGCGGGCCACTATCGACAGGCTGTCAGCCCGGCCTCGACCCAGTCCCTCAGTCTGCATATCTGAATCCCCCTCACCAAACTTTCAGCTGCTTTGCCTGTTTTGCAACTAACCTGAAGATCAGGCCCATTCCAATTTCACAGGAGCTGTCATGCATTTCGATGAAGTCAAAGCGGAAGATTTCACCACCTTCTCCCGTGTACCGCCCCCCCACCTGCAGATGGAGCAGTTTCTGATGCAGCTCGGAGGAGGGGGAACTGAAGGAACCAGTTTCAAGAAGAAAGTGATGCTGGCGGCAGGCTGGAGCCACACCGGCGTCGTCTCTTACGGCAAGTATCCGCAAGAGGCCTGCAAGGCATTCAACCGACTGCGGGAGGTGCTGGCCCAGCATGGAGAGCCCGAGAGCATTCTTGCTGCCCTGGCGCAGTAATCCTGAGCTTCGCGTGTAAAAAAGCCCCTTGCGGGGCTTTTTGCATTCAGAGGCGTTCCGGACGGTGTCGTTACTTTTTCGCTTTGGAGAGCGCTGCCGCAAAGGCGTTGCCCATGGCACCACCCATAGGGGGGCTTTGCCGCGGCTCATTTCTTGGCTTGGTGTTGCCGGCACTGCTATTGCGCGCTTCAGCCGGCTTGCGGGAAGCTTGCCCCGCTTTCTCGTCGAGGCGCATGGTGAGGCTGATCCGCTTGCGCGGGGCGTCCACTTCCAGCACCTTGACCCGCACAATGTCGCCCGCCTTGACCACCTCGCGGGGATCCTTGACGAAACGGTCGGTCAGGGAGGATATGTGCACCAGCCCGTCCTGATGAACACCGATATCGACGAAGGCGCCGAAGTTGGTGACGTTGGTGACCACCCCTTCCAGTACCATCTCTGGCACTAGGTCGCTGATCTGCTCCACCCCTTCCTTGAAGGTCGCGGTTTTGAACTCGGGGCGCGGGTCGCGGCCCGGCTTGTCCAGCTCGCCGATGATGTCGGTGACGGTAGGTACGCCAAATTGCTCATCGGTGTAATCGGCCGGTTTCAGGCTGCGCAGCAGGCTGCTGTTGCCGAGCAGGCTCTCCACGGTCTGCTCCAGCTTGGCGAGTATCCGCTCCACCACCGGATAGGACTCCGGGTGTACCGCCGAGCTGTCGAGGGGATTGCTGCCGCCGCGAATGCGCAGGAAGCCGGCGCACTGTTCGAAGGCTTTGGGGCCGAGTCGGCTTACTTTCAGCAACTGCTGACGGCTCTTGAATGCGCCGTGCTCATCCCGATAGGCGACGATGTTCTGGGCCAACGTCTGGGAGAGGCCGGAAACCCGGTTGAGCAGGGCGACCGAGGCAGTATTCACATCCACACCGACTGCGTTCACGCAATCCTCGACCACGGCATCCAGCCGGCGGGCCAGCTGGCTCTGGCCGACGTCGTGCTGATACTGGCCCACCCCGATACTCTTGGGGTCGATCTTGACCAACTCGGCCAGCGGGTCTTGCAGGCGGCGGGCGATGGAGACGGCGCCACGGATCGAGACATCGAGATCCGGGAACTCCTGAGAGGCAAGCTCGGAGGCGGAGTAGACAGAGGCTCCCGCTTCGCTTACCACAATTTTCTGCGCCTTGGCGGCCGGATAGCGTTCGAACAGATCGCTCACCAGGCGGTCGGTCTCCCGCGAGGCGGTGCCGTTGCCAATGCTGATGAGTTCGACCTTGTGCTTCTGGCACAGCTCGCTCAGGGTCTTGAGGCTCTGGTCGATCTGGCGTTTGGGTTCGAACGGATAGATGGTCGCGGTGTCGACCAGCTTGCCGGTAGCATCGACCACGGCCACCTTGACGCCGGTACGGATGCCGGGATCCAGCCCCATGGTGCAACGCATGCCGGCCGGAGCCGCCATCAGCAGATCCTTGAGGTTCATGGCAAATACCTTGATCGCCTCGTCCTCTGCCGACTCGCGGATGCGACCGATCAGTTCGGTCTCCATCTGGAGCGACAGCTTGATCTTCCAGGTCCAGCTCACCACCCCTTGCAGCCATTTATCGGCCGGGCGGTTCTGCAGATTGAGCTTGAGGTGGTGGGCAATGATCCCTTCGCAGGGGCTGGCACTCTCATCGTCACCGGTGACCAGCGCCAGATTGAGGATCCCTTCATTGCGGCCGCGCAGCATGGCCAGCACCCGGTGGGAGGGGGCCTTGTGCAGTGGTTCGTCGTGTTCGAAGTAATCCTTGAACTTGGCCCCTTCCTGCTCCTTGCCTGCCACCACGCGGGCGCGCAGGGTGGCATTTTGCCACAGGTAGTCACGCAGCTTCTCCAGCAAGTCGGCCTGCTCGGCAAAGCGTTCCATCAGGATATAGCGGGCGCCGTCGAGGGCGGCCTTGTTGTCGGCAATGCCCTGTTCGGGATTGAGGAAGGCGGCCGCCGCTTGCTCGGGATCCTGCATCGGGTCGCTGAGTAGCAGGTTGGCCAGCGGCTCCAACCCGGCTTCGATCGCCATCTGCCCCTTGGTGCGGCGCTTGGGCTTGTAGGGGAGGTAGAGATCTTCCAGCCGGGTCTTGCTGTCGGCGCCATTCAATTCGCGGGCCAGCTCGGGGGTCAGTTTGCCCTGCTCTTCGATGGAGCGAATGATCACCTGACGGCGATCTTCCAGTTCACGCAGATAGCCGAGGCGGCTCTCCAGAGTACGTAGCTGGCTGTCGTCCAGACCGCCGGTCACCTCTTTACGGTAACGGGCGATAAAGGGCACGGTCGAGCCTTCATCCAGCAGGCGCACTGCGGCCTGCACCTGCTCGGGGCGAGCATTGAGCTCACCGGCAATCTGTCTCTCTATGGTTTGCATCATGATGTTGTTGAGGGCCTCTGTGGTCGAGTCCGCGCCATCAGGCGCCAAGTGTGAGCACTATATGGGGTCGTGTTGCGGGATGCCACCCTGCGCCGGGGTCTGCACTAGTCAGACTGATAAAGTCGCAGGGGAGGGCGTTTATCTTGCCATTGCACTGTGACTCAGGATGTGCCTGTGGCAAGCAGTCCGGCTATTTGGGGTAGCTGATCTCGTTGATATACCAGCAGACGTCACCAACTGGCGTACGGACGATGGCTTCATCGCCGACCTCTTTCTTGAGCAGGGCGCGGGCCATGGGGGAGTCGATGGAGATGTAATCCTTGCGCTCGAAGATCTCGTCATAGCCGACGATGCGAAAGCGCTTGGTCTCGCCCTCTTCGTTTTCCACCTCGACCCAGGCGCCGAAGAAGACCTTGCCCTCCTGCGCGGGGGCATAGTCGACGATCCCCAGCTCTTCGAGACATTTGCGCAGGTAACGCACCCGCCGATCGATCTCCCGCAGCCGCTTCTTGTTGTACTGGTAGTCGGCATTTTCGCTGCGATCCCCCAGGCTGGCGGCCCATGCCACCTTCCTGGTGACCTCGGGGCGCTCCTGACGCCAGAGGAAATCGAGCTCTTCTTTCAGCTTGTTGTAGCCTTCGCGGGTGATCAGCTTTGTCTTCATGGTGATGCGGACCTGGTCAAAGAGGGGTATTCATCGCTAACTGCTCGGGAATATTAGCTTTTGTCCTCTTGCTGTCGAGGGAAATCGTGATGGCTCGGCTGGCGCCATTCAGGGAGTGGATGGCCAGCGCGGTGACTTGATGGCCGTCACGCTCTCGGGATGGGTAATAACCGGTAACATATTTGTGCTTTGCTCCCGCTATATCCCCCCCTAGTATTGGGGGCAGCTAAAGAATGAAGAGGCAAAGCAATGAGTCAGCAGCAATACAAGGTCCTGGTCGTGGACGATGACCTGAAATTACGTTCCCTGTTGGAACGCTATCTCACCGAGCAGGGATTCGTGGTGCGCGGCGTGGCCAATGGCGAGCAAGCCGATCGCTTGCTGACTCGTGAAAACTTCAGCCTGATGGTGCTCGATCTGATGTTGCCGGGGGAGGATGGGCTCTCCATCTGCCGCCGCCTGCGGGAAGCTGGCAACCAGATCCCGGTGCTGATGCTCACCGCCAAGGGAGATGAAGTGGATCGCATCGTCGGGCTCGAGATGGGGGCTGATGACTATCTGCCCAAGCCGTTTAACCCCCGCGAACTGCTGGCGCGGATCCGTGCCGTGCTGCGCCGCCATACCGTCGAGCTGCCGGGGGCTCCCTCTGCTGCAGAAAAGGTGGTCAACTTCGGAGCTTTTCAACTCAATCTCGCGACCCGCGAGCTGAGTCGGGATGGCGAGCCGATGGCGCTCACCAGCGGTGAATTTGCGGTGCTCAAGGTGCTGGTCAGCCATCCGCGCGAGCCGCTCTCCCGCGACAAGCTGATGAATCTGGCCCGTGGCCGTGAATACACCGCCACCGAGCGCAGCATCGACGTGCAGGTCTCTCGCCTGCGCCGCCTGCTGGAACAGGATCCGGCCCAGCCTCGCTACCTGCAGACCGTCTGGGGTCTGGGGTATGTGTTCGTGCCAGATGGTGACGGTGCATGAAAAAGGTCGGCAGCATGTTTTCACGCATGCTCTGGTTTCTGGCCGCCGTTCTGGTGGTCTATCAAGCAGTCTCCTACGTCACCTTCTATAACTATCTGCTGGCGCCAACCGTCAAGCAGATCAGTCACTTGCTGGCCAATCAGGTCAAGCTGATCTTTCCGGTCAACACTGAACAACTGGCGCTGAGTGAAGATGCCGAGGCGCTGGTCTATGTGACGACCGGTACCGACATCTATACCCAGAGCGAGGCGGTGCAGCATGGCTTCAACGATGCCAAGCCGTACCCCTATCTGGAGGAGAACATCAGTCGCGAGCTGGGTGGCCCGGCCAAGGTACGGGTCGAGATCCAGGATCACTACATCATCTGGATCCAGCCGCCCCAGGCCAGCAAAATCTGGGTGCGGATCCCGCTGACCGAGATTGAAGATGACGATATCGAACCCCTCATCATCTATCTGAGCGTGCTGCTGGTGATCACCCTGTTTGCGGCCTGGCGCTTTGCCCGGCAGCTGGTGCGCCCGCTCGAGGATCTCGAGGCTGGTGCAGTTGCGGTGGCCAGAGGCCATTTCCCCGAGGCGCTGGGGGAGCTGGGATCACGGGAAGTAAGGCGACTGACCCGCACCTTCAACCACATGTCGCACTCCATCAAGAGCCTGATCGAAGAGCGTAACCTGATGATGGCGGGGGTTTCCCACGATCTGCGCACTCCGCTGACCCGCATCCGGCTGGCGACCGAGATGATGTCCTCTGGTGACGAGTACCTCAAGGAGAGCATCAACGCCGATATCGATGAGTCCAATGCCATCATCGATCAGTTCATCGATTACATCCGTCCGGATGAAGGCCAGGATCTGGAGCCGATCGACCTGACCCAGCTGGTGCACGATACCTTGCTGATCTACTCGGAGCAGGGATTGGAAGTTGATCTGGCGCTGCCGCAAGAGGCGGTGCGGGTGGCCTGCAATCCGGTCAGTATCCGGCGGGTGTTGAACAACCTCTCAAGCAACTCGCAGCGTTATGGGGCGAGCCGTTTGCATGCCGAGCTGAAGGACGATGGGCACTGGGTGCGCTTGCGCCTCTCCGATGATGGCCCCGGCATTCCGGAGCAGGACTATTCCCGGGTGCTCAAGCCGTTTACTCAGGGGAATGTGGCGCGGACCGTCGGCGGCAGTGGGCTGGGGTTGGCCATCGTGGCCAAGATAGTCGCCCAGCACCACGGCACTATCCGGTTGGGAAGCTCGGATCTCGGCGGCCTGCTAGTCGAGATGCGGCTGCCGAAACATCAGCCACAGGAGTGGATGGATTGAGAGAAGGGCGTATCCGTGGATACGCCCTTCTGCATGGTCAGTTCTTTGTTTCGACTGATGCTCGATAGCGTTTGCCGTACTTGAGCTGCTGGATCAGCAGGGCGGCAACGATGAGCGCTAACCCGATGGGAGTGGCTGGATGGATGGCTTCGCCGATCAACAGGTTGAGCAGCACCAGTGAGGCAAACGGCGAGATAAAGATGAGGTTGCTGATGGGGGCCGTGTTGGTGGCATGGCGCAGCGCCATCAGCCAGAGCACGAAACCGAAGCCCATTTCGAACAGTCCCACATAGATGGCACCAGCCCATCCCTGCCAGGCGGTCATGGCAAAATCGGAGAGCAACCAGGTCGCCACGACGATAAAAGGCAGGCTGATCATAAAGCCGAGCAACAGGCTGACAATGGGATCGCCCTGATTGCGGGTGTTGAGGATCCAGTAGCTGGCCCAGATGAGGGTCGAGACCAGCGCCAGCGTCACGCCGAGGGGGCTGTCGAACTGGAGGCCGAATACATCCCCTCTGGTGGCGATCACCAGCGCGCCAAAATACCCCAGCACGATAGCGACGCCATCACGCCGACGCAGCTTCTGGCCGAGGAAGGGGACGGCCAGCAGACTGAGGGTAATGGCCCAAGTGTAGTTGAGGGTCTGTGCCTGCTGGGCAGGCAGCAGATCATAGGCTTTGAACAGCAACAGGTAATAGAGAAAGGGATTCAGCACGCCCAGAGTCAGATAGTAGAAAGGGCGGGCCTTGATGTAGCTCCCCAGCAGCGGCAGTTTGCCCTGTTTGGCGACGACGGCTGTCAGCGTGAGAGTCGAGGTGAAGGCTGCCACAAGCAACAGTTGCACAGGTTCGAAATAGGCGAGGGAGATCTTGAAGGCTGTGGCGACCGTCGACCAGAGGGCAACGGCGCAAAGGCCATACTGATAGGCTTTCTTTTGATCTTTGAGCATGGGATGTCGTTCCACTGACAGAGGCAAGCGCACAGTCTACCAGTCTGCTTGTAACATTGTCGTTACTTGGGTGTTGGCAGCAGAGTGTGTTGCCGCAGGCGAGATCCATCTGTCACATAAAACTGCGCATAATCTGTTCGCTCTCCCTTGCGCAAATTTGAAAAATCCGTATAATTCCCTCCGCTTACCTATGAGGTAAGCCAGACGATATGTCTGCTGCTGAGTTTCCTGTTTACAGGAGCCAGCCATACAGTCCTCCCGATATGGGGGGAAACGTGAAAAATCACACCTCTGGCGGGAGAAATCTCGGTCGGGCGGTGTTGATTTATGTTCTTTTATCTATTGGAGCTCTGTCAATGCAGAACCAAAGAATCCGTATCCGCCTGAAGGCTTTTGATCATCGCCTGATTGATCAATCCACTGCGGAAATCGTTGAAACTGCTAAGCGCACTGGCGCGCAGGTTCGCGGTCCTATTCCGCTGCCGACTCGCAAAGAGCGCTTCACCGTCCTGATCTCCCCGCACGTCAACAAAGATGCGCGTGATCAGTACGAGATCCGCACTCACAAGCGTCTGGTAGACATCGTTGAGCCGACTGACAAGACCGTAGACGCCCTGATGCGTCTGGATCTGGCAGCTGGTGTAGACGTCCAGATCAGCCTGGGTTAATTACGGAAAGAGGTTGATAACAATGACAATCGGTCTTGTAGGTCGCAAAGTGGGTATGACTCGCATCTTCACTGAAGATGGCGTTTCTATCCCGGTGACTGTTATCGAAGTTGAAGCTAACCGTGTAACTCAGGTCAAATCTGTAGAAACCGACGGCTACAACGCTATTCAGGTTACCACTGGCGTCAAGAAAGCCAGCCGTGTGACCAAGCCGGAAGCTGGCCACTTCGCCAAAGCTGGTGTAGAAGCCGGTCGCGGTCTGTGGGAATTCCGCCTGAACAACGGTGAAACTTTCACTGTTGGTAGCGAGCTGAAAGTAGATCTTCTCGCTGACGTTAAGCTGGTAGACGTTACCGGCACATCCAAAGGTAAGGGCTTTGCTGGTACTGTTAAGCGCCACAACTTCCGCACCCAGGATATGACCCACGGTAACTCCTTGTCTCACCGCGTTCCGGGTTCTATCGGTCAGAACCAGACTCCGGGTCGTGTATTCAAGGGCAAAAAGATGGCTGGTCACATGGGTGCTGAGCGTGTAACGACTCAGAACCTGGAACTGGTTCGTGTTGACGCTGAACGCAACCTGCTGCTCATCAAAGGTGCAGTACCGGGTGCAACCAACGGCAACGTGATCGTCAAACCTGCCGTCAAAGCGTAACGTCTGAGGAGATAGTAATGGAATTGGTAATGAAAGACGCCAAGAGCGCTCTTGAAGTTTCCGAGACTACCTTCGGGCGCGAATTCAACGAAGCTCTGGTTCACCAGGTCGTCGTTGCATATGCCGCTGGTGCCCGTCAGGGTACTCGTGCGCAGCTGACTCGCTCTGAAGTGTCTGGTGGCGGCAAAAAGCCGTGGCGTCAGAAGGGTACTGGTCGTGCCCGTGCTGGCTCCATCCGTTCGCCCATCTGGCGTTCCGGTGGTGTGACTTTTGCTGCTAAGCCGCAAGATCACAGCCAGAAAGTAAACAAGAAGATGTACCGCGGCGCTATCCGTAGCATTCTGTCCGAGCTGGTACGTCAAGAGCGCCTGATCGTTGTTGAGAAGTTCGGCATCGAAGCTCCGAAGACCAAAGAACTGATCGCCAAGCTGAAAGAAATGGAACTGACTGACGTTCTGATCGTGACTGCTGAAGTCGATGAGAACCTGTTCCTGGCTGCTCGCAACCTGTACAAAGTTGACGTGCGTGACGTTGCCGGTATCGACCCGGTCAGCCTGATCGCTTTCGACAAGGTTCTGATGACTGCTGACGCAGTTAAGCAAATCGAGGAGATGCTGGCATGATCCGTGAAGAGCGTCTGCTGAAAGTTCTGAAGGCTCCGCACATCTCTGAAAAGAGCACCATGGTTGCAGAAAAGCAGAACACTATCGTGTTCAAAGTTGCTGTTGATGCTACCAAGGCGGAAGTCAAAGCTGCAGTTGCGAAACTGTTCGAGGTCGAAGTTGAGACCGTCCGTACCCTGAACATGAAGGGTAAGACCAAGCGCGCAGGTGCACGCGTAGGCCGTCGTTCCGATTGGAAAAAGGCTTATGTGACCCTGAAAGCTGGTCAGGACATCGACTTCATGGGCGCAGCCGAGTAAGAGGAGTTCTCAAAAATGGCAATCGTTAAGTGCAAGCCTACTTCTCCGGGCCGCCGCCACGTCGTCAAGATCGTCAATCAAGAGCTGTACAAGGGCAAGCCCTTCGCCGCTCTGCTGGACAGCAAAAGCAAGTCCGGTGGTCGTAACAACAACGGCCGTATCACTACCCGTCATATCGGTGGTGGTCACAAGCAGCACTACCGTATCGTCGACTTCAAGCGCGACAAAGACGGTATCCCGGCTAAAGTAGAGCGCCTGGAATACGATCCGAACCGTACCGCTAACATCGCTCTGGTGTTGTATGCAGACGGTGAGCGTCGTTACATCCTGGCTCCGAAAGGCCTGAAAGCTGGTGACGCGATCGCTTCTGGTGCTGATGCAGCCATCAAGGTAGGTAACGCCCTGCCGATGCGCAACATCCCGGTTGGTTCTACCGTTCACGCTGTAGAGATGAAGCCTGGTAAAGGTGCCCAGCTGGCTCGTTCCGCTGGTACTTTCATCCAGATCCTGGCTCGTGAAGGTAACTATGTAACTCTGCGTCTGCGTTCCGGCGAAGTACGTAAAGTTCTGGCCGAGTGCCGCGCTACCATCGGTGAAGTCGGTAACTCCGAGCACATGTTGCGTCAACTGGGTAAAGCCGGTGCAAACCGCTGGCGTGGTATTCGTCCGACCGTTCGCGGTATGGCGATGAACCCGGTTGACCACCCGCACGGTGGTGGTGAGGGTCGTAACAAGGGCATGCAGCCTGTGTCCCCATGGGGCCAGAAGGCTAAAGGCTTCAAGACCCGTAAGAACAAGCGTACCGACAAGTACATCGTACGTCGTCGTAACAAGTAATTGTTAACATAGAGGAATCACCATGCCACGTTCTCTCAAGAAGGGTCCATTTATTGACCTGCACTTGCTGAAGAAGGTAGAGAAAGCGGTGGAAAGCGGGGATAAAAAGCCGGTTAAAACCTGGTCCCGTCGTTCAATGATCATCCCGAACATGATCGGTTTGACCATCGCTGTCCATAATGGTCGTCAGCACGTTCCGGTTTTCGTTACCGAAGAAATGATCGGTCACAAACTGGGTGAATTCGCACCGACTCGTACTTATCGCGGCCATGCTGCTGATAAGAAGGCTAAGAAGCGCTAAGGGATAAATGATGGAAGCTATCGCTAAACACCGTTATGCCCGTACTTCTGCCCAGAAAGCTCGTCTGGTAGCCGATCAAGTACGTGGTCTGTCCGTAGACAAGGCTCTGAATATCCTGACCTTCAGCCCGAAAAAGGCTGCAGTGCTGGTTAAGAAAGTGCTGGAATCTGCCATTGCAAACGCTGAGCACAACGAAGGCGCCGATATCGACGCGCTGCGTGTTGCTACTATCATGGTCGACGAAGGTCCCTCCATGAAGCGCATCCGTCCGCGTGCCAAAGGTCGTGCGGATCGTATCCTCAAGCGTACCGCTCACATCACTGTAGTGGTATCCGACGCTAAGGCTGGGAGATAAGCAATGGGTCAGAAAGTACATCCTAATGGCATTCGCCTGGGTATTACCAAGCCTTGGAATTCTACCTGGTTCGCGAACACCAAAGACTTCGCTGACAACCTGTACAGCGATTTTCAAGTACGCCAGTTCCTGACCAAGGAACTGAAAAACGCGTCCTTGTCCAAGATCACCATTGAGCGTCCGGCCAAGAGCATCCGTGTGACCATTCACACCGCTCGTCCGGGTGTTGTAATCGGTAAGAAAGGCGAAGACGTTGAGAAGCTGCGCAAAGCTGTAGCCACTATTGCTGGCGTGCCTGCTCAGATCAACATTTCCGAAGTCCGCAAGCCGGAGCTGGATGGCAAACTCGTTGCCGACAGCATCACTTCCCAGCTGGAGCGTCGTGTAATGTTCCGTCGTGCTATGAAGCGCGCCGTACAGAACGCAATGCGCCTGGGTGCCAAGGGCATCAAAGTGGAAGTTTCCGGTCGTCTGGGCGGCGCTGAAATCGCGCGTACCGAATGGTACCGTGAAGGTCGTGTGCCGTTGCACACCCTGCGTGCCGACATCGACTACGCAACTTCTGAAGCCCACACCACTTACGGTGTGATCGGCGTTAAAGTTTGGATCTTCAAGGGCGAAGTTCTGGGCGGTCTGGCTGCTGTTAACGCTGCCGCTGCTCAAGAGCAAGCTCCTGCAAAGCCCAAGCGTGACAACAAGCGCCGCGCTGCTAAGTAAGGAGATTCGGTAAATGTTGCAACCTAAGCGTACTAAATTCCGCAAGACCCACAAGGGTCGTAACCGCGGTCTGGCCACCTCTGGTAACGAAGTATCCTTCGGTACCTTTGGCCTGAAGGCGACATCCCGTGGTCAGCTGACTGCTCGTCAAATCGAAGCAGCCCGTCGTGCCATGACCCGTCACGTTAAGCGTCAAGGTAAGATCTGGATCCGTGTGTTCCCGGACAAGCCCATCACCGAAAAGCCCCTCGAAGTTCGTATGGGTAAAGGTAAGGGTAACGTGGAATACTGGGTTTGCCCGATCCAGCCTGGCAAGGTTCTGTACGAGATGGACGGTGTACCTGAGGCTCTGGCGCGTGAAGCGTTTGCCCTGGCCGCAGCTAAGCTGTCTGTTCAGACCACTTTCGTAATTAAGACGGTGATGTGATGAAAGCCCAAGATCTGCGTCAAAAGAGCGTCGAAGAACTGAACCAGGAGCTGCTGGGCCTGCTGCGTGAGCAATTCAACATGCGCATGCAAGCGTCCACCGGCCAGCTGGCTCAGACTCACACTCTGAAACAAGTGCGTCGTGACGTCGCACGTATCAAGACTGTACTGACTGAGAAGGCAGGTGCGTAATGACTGACAAGATCCGTACTCTGCAAGGTCGTGTAATCAGCGACAAGATGGACAAGTCCATCACTGTTGCTATCGAGCGCAAGGTAAAGCACCCGATCTACGGTAAGATCATCAAGCGCACTACCAAGCTGCACGTGCATGACGAAAACAACGAGTGCAAAGCTGGTGACCTCGTGGAAATCCGCGAATGCCGCCCGCTGTCCAAGACCAAGTCCTGGACCCTGGTTGCCGTTGTAGAAAAGGCCTAATCGGTACTTTGTAGTCCAAGCGGCCCCTTTCAGGGGCCGTTTGTTTTTTAGGCTACCTTTTCTGAAAATCCTGTGTTATAGTTTCGCGCCTTTTGAAGGCAGCCAGATCCCATTAGGGATAAGAAGTAAACAAAGCGGAGCACTAAGATGATCCAGATGCAAAGTATGCTGGGTGTTGCCGACAACTCCGGCGCTCGCAGTGTAATGTGTATTAAGGTTCTGGGTGGCTCGCACCGCCGTTACGCCGGCATCGGCGACATCATCAAGGTTTCCATCAAGGAAGCCATTCCTCGCGGTAAAGTGAAGAAAGGTGATGTGTATAACGCGGTGGTCGTACGCACCCGTAAAGGCGTTCGTCGTCCGGACGGCTCTGTCATCCGTTTCGACAACAATGCGGCTGTGTTGCTTAACAACAACCAACAGCCAATCGGTACTCGTATTTTTGGCCCGGTGACCCGTGAACTGCGTAATGAGAAGTTCATGAAGATTGTGTCCCTGGCACCCGAAGTACTGTAAGGAGTCGAACGATGGCAGCTAAAATCCGTCGCGAAGACGAAGTGATTGTTCTTACCGGCAAAGACAAGGGCAAGCGTGGCAAAGTCACTCAAGTCCTGATTGCAAAAGGTAAGGTAATCGTGGAAGGCATCAACCAGGTGAAGAAACACCAGAAGCCGGTACCCGCACTGGGTCAGGCTGGCGGTATCGTCACCAAAGAAGCCCCCATCGATGTATCAAACGTAGCGCTGTTCAACTCTGCCACTGGCAAAGCTGACCGCGTTGGTTTCCGGATTGAAGACGGCAAAAAAGTCCGTTTCTTCAAATCCACCGGCGAACTTGTGAAGTAATTGGAGTTTAACGATGGCGAAACTGCATGATTACTACAAATCCGATGTAGTAAATGAACTGTCCAAGCAGTTCGGTTACAAGACTATCATGCAAGTCCCTCGGATCGAGAAAATCACCCTGAACATGGGTGTTGGTGAAGCGATCTCTGACAAGAAATTGCTGGAAAATGCTGCTGCCGATATGGCTGCCATTTCCGGTCAGAAGCCGCTGATCACCAAAGCTCGCAAATCTGTTGCGGGCTTCAAGATTCGTGAAGGCTACCCGATAGGTTGTAAAGTAACCCTGCGTGGCGAGCGTATGTGGGAGTTCCTGGAACGGCTGATCTGCATCTCCGTACCGCGTATCCGTGACTTCCGTGGCCTGAACGCTAAAGCGTTCGACGGTCGTGGTAACTACTCCATGGGCGTGCGTGAGCAGATCATCTTCCCGGAAATCGACTATGACAAAGTCGATCGCGTCCGTGGTCTGGATATCACCATCACCACTTCCGCGAATACCGATGAAGAAGGCCGTGCTCTGCTGGCTGCCTTTAACTTCCCATTCCGCAAGTAAGGTTAGGGTTATGGCTAAAACATCCATGAAAGCGCGCGAAGCAAAGCGTGCCAAGCTGGTAGCCAAGTACGCGACCAAGCGTGCCGAGCTGAAAGCTATCATCGTTGACATGAACGCTTCTGAAGAAGCGCGTTGGGATGCTGTACTGCAACTGCAACAGCTGCCCCGTGATTCCAGTCCGTCCCGCCAGCGTAACCGTTGCAATATTACTGGTCGTCCGCACGGTTTCCTGCGCAAGTTTGGCCTGTCTCGCATCAAGGTGCGTGAGCATGCCATGAAGGGCGAAATTCCGGGCCTGAAGAAGGCTTCTTGGTAACGAATCTCGGGAGTTAGACTTATGAGCATGCAAGATCCGATCGCGGATATGCTGACCCGCATCCGTAACGGTCAGGCGGCGAGCAAAGTTGCGGTTTCCATGCCTTCTTCCAAGCTGAAAGTGGCTATCGCCAAAGTGCTGAAAGAAGAAGGTTACATCGCTGGCTACTCCGTAGCTGGTGACGTGAAGCCGGAACTGGAAATTGAACTGAAATATTTCCAGGGCAAGCCAGTTGTAGAACTGATCCAACGCGTAAGCCGTCCAGGCCTGCGTATTTACAAGCGCACTACTGATCTGCCGAAAGTTATGGGCGGTCTCGGTGTTGCTATCGTGTCCACGTCTAAAGGTGTGATGACTGACCGTGCTGCTCGCAAAGCAAGCATGGGCGGTGAGATCATCTGCTACGTCGCTTAATAGGAGGTAGGAAATGTCTCGTGTTGCTAAGGCACCCGTCACTATTCCTGCTGGCGTAGAGGTGACTCTGAACGGCCAGGAACTGACCATCAAAGGTGGTAAAGGTTCTCTGGTTCGCTCTATTCACGCCGGTGTAGAAGTGACCAAAGAAGACAATGTACTGAAGTTCGCCCCGCGCGGCAGCATCGCTGGTGCTGACGCTCAGGCCGGTACTGCCCGTGCATTGGTCAACAACATGGTAATCGGTGTTACCCAAGGCTTCGAGCGCAAGCTGCAGCTGGTTGGTGTAGGTTATAAAGCCTCCATCAAGGGCAATGCTGTTGCGCTGGCTCTGGGCTTCTCTCACCCGGTAGAGCATGCACTGCCGGCTGGTGTGACCGCTGAGTGCCCGACTGCTACAGAAATCGTTCTGCGTGGCGTCGACAAGCAGCTGGTTGGCCAAGTCGCCGCCGATATCCGTGCTTACCGCGCTCCGGAGCCCTACAAGGGCAAGGGTGTACGCTATGCCAACGAGCAAGTGCGTACTAAAGAAGCTAAGAAGAAGTAAGGTAACACTATGGACAAGAAAGCAGCTCGTCTCCGTCGTGCTACTCGTGCTCGGAAAAAGATGCAGGAACTGGGAGCTACCCGTCTGGTTGTTCACCGTACCCCGCGTCATATCTATGCGCAGGTTATTGCAGCCAACGGTTCCGAAGTTCTGGCCTCTGCTTCCACAGTAGAGAAAGCCATCAGTGAAGCTCTGAAATACACCGGTAACGCAGATGCTGCTACCGCTGTAGGTAAGGCTATCGCTGAGCGTGCTATTGCCAAAGGCGTTCAGAACGTATCTTTCGATCGTTCCGGTTTCAAGTATCACGGTCGCATCGCTGCCCTGGCAGCTGCCGCACGTGACGCTGGTCTTCAGTTCTAAGCTAGGAGTCGAAGATGGCTAAAGTCGAATCTCAAGCCGGCGAACTGCAAGAAAAGCTCATTGCAGTAAACCGTGTTTCGAAAACTGTTAAAGGTGGTCGTATCATGTCCTTCACCGCGTTGACCGTGGTGGGTGATGGTAACGGCCGTGTAGGTTACGGTTACGGTAAAGCCCGTGAAGTTCCGGCTGCTATTCAAAAAGCAATGGAACAGGCTAAGCGTAACCTGAACAAGGTTGAGCTGAACAACGGCACTCTGCACCACCCGGTGCGTGGTGTTCACTCTGGCTCCACCGTGTTCATGAAGCCGGCCTCCCAAGGTACTGGTATCATTGCAGGCGGCGCTATGCGTGCTGTTCTGGAAGTTGCCGGTATCCACAACGTGCTGGCCAAGACCTACGGTTCCACCAACCCAATCAACGTTGTTCGCGCTACTGTAGACGCTCTGGTTCACGGTCAATCACCGGAACAGATCGCTGCCAAGCGTGGTCTGCGCGTTGAAGAAATTCTGGGGTAATGCGACATGGCTAACACTGTAAAAGTAACTCAAACTCGCAGCTCTATCGGCCGTCTGCCAAAGCACAAGGCGACTCTGCGTGGTCTGGGTCTGCGTCGCATTGGTCACACCGTTGAGCTGGAAGATACTCCTTGCGTACGCGGCATGATCAACCAGGTTTATTACATGGTTAAGGTGGAGGGCTAAGCATGCGTCTGAACACTCTGTCTCCGGCCGCTGGTTCCAAGCCTGAAAAACAACGTCGTGGTCGTGGTATCGGCTCCGGCCTGGGCAAGACTGGTGGTCGTGGTGTTAAAGGCCAGACATCTCGTTCCGGTGGCGGTAAAGTCCGCAACGGTTTCGAAGGCGGCCAGATGCCTTTGAAAATCCGTCTGCCGAAGTTCGGTTTCTTCTCTCGCAAATCTTTGGTTTCTGCCGAAGTGCGTCTGAACGAAATCGCCCTGGTAGAAGGTGATGTGGTCGACCTGAGCACTCTGAAGCAAGCCGGTGTTGTTACTAAGAACATCGTGTTCGCTAAAGTTGTTCTGTCAGGCAACATTGACCGTGCTGTGACCGTTCGTGGTCTGTCCGTCACCAAAGGTGCACGCGCAGCCATCGAGGCCGCTGGCGGTAAAATCGAGGAATAATCAGTACAATGGCTAAGAAACCAGGATTGGATGTTAAAGCACAGGGTGGTCTGAGTGAACTGAAGAGCCGTCTGCTCTTCGTTCTCGGGGCGATTATCGTTTTCCGTGCAGGCTCTTATGTGCCGATTCCTGGTATTGACGCCGCCGTACTGGCCGAGTTGTTCCAGCAACAGAAGGGCACCATCATTGAGATGTTCAACATGTTCAGTGGTGGTGCACTCTCGCGTGCTTCTATTCTTGCGTTGGGGATCATGCCGTACATTTCGGCGTCGATCATTATCCAGCTGCTGACAGTGGTTCACCCCGCTCTTGCTGAACTCAAGAAAGAAGGTGAATCCGGCCGTCGCAAGATTAGCCAATATACCCGTTGGGGCACGCTGGTTTTGGGAACTTTCCAGGCCATTGGTATTGCAACCGGTCTGCCGAATATGATGCATGGACTCGTGACTAATCCGGGTCTAGGCTTCTATTTCACAGCGGTTGTGAGTCTGGTCACCGGTACCATGTTTTTGATGTGGTTGGGTGAGCAGATTACCGAGCGTGGGATTGGTAATGGTATCTCGTTGATTATTTTCACAGGTATCGTTGCTGGTCTGCCGCATGCCATTGGCGCTACGGCCGAACAGGCACGTCAAGGGGAATTGCACATCCTGCTGTTGTTGTTGCTGGGCTTGATTGTTTTCGCAGTGACTTACTTTGTGGTGTTCGTGGAGCGTGGTCAGCGTCGTATCGTCGTTAACTATGCCAAGCGTCAACAAGGCCGCCAGGTATTTGCCGCGCAAAGCACACATCTGCCGTTGAAAGTGAATATGGCTGGTGTGATTCCTGCGATTTTCGCATCCAGTATCATCCTCTTCCCGGGGACCATTACCTCCTGGTTTGGTCAGGGTGAGGGTAAAGTAGCTGATATCCTGCAACAGGTCTCTATGGTCCTGCAGCCGGGTCAACCGCTTTACGAGATGCTGTATGCAGCAGCCATTATCTTCTTCTGCTTCTTCTATACCGCGCTGGTGTTCAACCCCCGCGAGACAGCAGATAATCTGAAGAAGAGTGGAGCCTTTATCCCGGGGATTCGCCCGGGCGAGCAGACAGCACGTTACATCGATAAGGTTATGACTCGCCTGACATTGGCAGGTGCGCTCTATATAACCTTTATCTGTCTGGTACCCCAGTTCTTGATGACTGCTTGGAACGTACAGTTCTACTTCGGTGGCACTTCGCTGCTGATTATCGTGGTAGTTATCATGGACTTCATGGCTCAGGTACAAACCCATATGATGTCTCATCAATATGGTGACGTCCTGAGGAAGGCCAACCTGAAGGGCTACGGCCGCTAAAGGTCGGCGTAGTTACGGAGTTAAGCAATGAAAGTTCGTGCTTCCGTTAAGGCAATCTGCCGTAACTGCAAAATCATCAAGCGTCACGGTGTGGTGCGTGTGATTTGCAGCGAGCCAAAGCATAAACAGCGCCAAGGCTAATTTTTTACGGTTAGTACTTGCAACAAATAGTTGTGCTGGCTAATATAGCCAGCCAACTTTTGTTGTGTATTGGTTGACCGCCACGTATCCGCTCACGGGCTTTGTGGTGGTCGTAATCTACTATATGTAGGAGTGAATAGTGGCCCGTATCGCTGGCATTAACATTCCTGACCATAAGCATGCAGTCATCGCTTTGACTGCGATTTATGGCGTCGGTCGTACCCGCTCCAAGGCCATCTGTGCCGCAGCCGGTATCGCTGAGAATGTGAAAATTAAAGACCTGGACGAAGCTCAGATCGAGAGTCTGCGTGAACAAGTAGGTAAATTCACCGTTGAAGGTGACCTGCGTCGTCAGATTTCCATGAACATCAAGCGATTGATGGATCTGGGTTGCTACCGTGGTTTGCGTCACCGTCGTAGCCTGCCTGTTCGTGGTCAACGTACCAAGACCAACGCTCGTACCCGTAAGGGTCCGCGCAAGGCTATCAAGAAGTAACGGGAAGGTAGAAAATGGCTAAAACTCCGACTCGTGCTCGCAAGCGCGTTAAAAAGCAAGTGAGCGACGGTATTGCGCACGTTCATGCATCTTTCAACAACACAATCGTGACCATTACTGACCGTCAGGGCAATGCTCTGTCTTGGGCTACTTCTGGTGGTTCCGGTTTCCGTGGTTCTCGTAAGTCCACCCCGTTCGCTGCTCAGGTAGCTGCCGAGCGCGCTGGTGAGATGGCCAAAGAATATGGCGTCAAGAACCTGGAAGTCATGGTCAAAGGTCCGGGTCCCGGTCGTGAGTCTTCCATCCGCGCCCTGAACGCGGCTGGTTTCCGCATCACTAACATTACTGATGTGACTCCGATCCCGCACAACGGTTGTCGTCCTCCCAAGAAGCGCCGCGTATAACGCTGTAGCTACTTGGTCTAGGATTGTTGGAGAAAGAAGATGGCAAGATATATCGGTCCTAAGCTTAAGCTTAGCCGTCGTGAGGGCACCGACCTCTTCCTGAAGTCAGGTGTTCGTGCGATTGATTCTAAGTGCAAGATTGACACCGCCCCTGGTCAGCACGGTGCGCGTAAAGCGCGTCTGTCCGACTACGGTGTTCAGCTGCGCGAGAAACAAAAAGTTCGTCGTATCTACGGCGTATTGGAAAAACAGTTCCGCAACTACTACCGCGACGCTGCCCGTCAAAAGGGTAACACCGGTGAAAACCTGTTGCAGCTGCTGGAAGGTCGTTTGGACAACGTTGTTTACCGTATGGGCTTCGGCGCTACCCGTGCTGAATCTCGTCAGCTGGTGAGCCACAAGGCCATCATGGTAAACGGTCGCGTTGTGAACATTCCTTCTTTCCAGGTTTCCCCTGAGGACGTGATCTGCGTTCGTGAGAAGGCTAAGAAGCAAGCGCGTATCAAAGCTTCCCTGGAAGTTGCTGGTCAGCGTGAGAAGCCGACTTGGGTAGAGGTTGACGCCGCTAAAATGGAAGGTGCTTTCAAGCGTCTGCCAGAGCGTTCCGACCTGTCTGCCGACATTAACGAACAGCTGATCGTCGAGCTTTACTCCAAGTAAAGCTAGCTTCTAAAGAGAGGACACAATGCTGGGTTCTGTAACAGATTTTCTTAAACCGCGGCTAGTTGACATCGAGCAAGTTAGCCCGACTCATGCGAAAGTGACTCTTGAGCCACTCGAGCGTGGCTTTGGTCACACGCTGGGCAACGCCCTGCGTCGTATTTTGCTGTCATCTATGCCCGGTTGTGCAGTTACTGAAGTCGAAATTGACGGGGTACTGCATGAGTACAGCAGCAAAGAAGGTGTACAGGAAGACATTCTTGAAATCCTGCTCAACCTGAAAGGTATCGCTGTGAAGCTGGAAGGCAAGGACGAGGTAACTCTGTCCCTGACCAAGTCTGGAACAGGCCCCGTTACCGCTGGTGATATCACTCACGGTGATGAAGTCGAGATCGTAAACCCGGAGCACGTAATCTGCCACCTGACTGGTGCCAATGCTGAAATCAGCATGCGCCTGAAAGTTCAGCGCGGTCGTGGTTATGTGCCTGCTTCTGCTCGTGTTCACAACGATGACGAAGAGCGCCCGATTGGTCGCCTGCTGCTGGACTCTGCGTTCAGCCCCATCGTTCGTATTGCCTACAATGTTGAGGCAGCACGTGTGGAACAGCGTACCGACTTGGACAAGCTGGTCATCGACATGGAGACCAATGGTACCCTGGATCCTGAAGAAGCCATCCGTCGTTCTGCCACTATTCTGGCCGAGCAACTGGAAGCCTTCGTGGATCTGCGCGATGTCAGCGTGCCCGAGAAGAAAGAAGAGAAACCCGAGTTTGATCCGATTCTGCTACGTCCTGTCGATGATTTGGAGCTGACAGTTCGTTCTGCGAACTGTCTGAAGGCAGAAGCTATCCACTATATTGGTGATCTGGTACAGCGTACCGAAGTTGAGTTGCTTAAGACTCCTAACCTCGGTAAGAAGTCCCTGACTGAGATCAAGGACGTGTTGGCCTCCCGTGGTCTGTCTCTTGGCATGCGCCTTGAGAACTGGCCGCCCGCCAGCATCGCTGACGAGTAATCCAGATTACGGGTTTCACAGATTTAGTTAGAAGGATAAGGTCATGCGCCATCGTTTGAGTGGTCGTCAACTGAACCGGAACAGCAGCCATCGTCAGGCAATGTTCCGCAACATGGCCAGCTCCCTGGTTCGTCATGAGATCATCAAGACGACTCTGCCTAAGGCAAAAGAGCTGCGTCGTGTAGTTGAACCGCTGATCACCCTTGCCAAGACTGATAGCGTTGCTAATCGTCGCCTGGCATTTGCCCGTACTCGCGATAACGCGATCGTGGCTAAGCTGTTCAATGAACTGGGCCCGCGCTACCTGGAGCGCGCCGGCGGTTATACTCGCATTCTGAAATGCGGTTTCCGTGCAGGTGACAACGCCCCTATGGCTTATATTGAGCTGGTAGACCGCCCGGCCGCTGCTGAAGCAGCTGCTGAGTGATAAAGAAAAAGCCGGGCTTGTCCCGGCTTTTCTTTTAATCCATTCTGATACTGCCTCAACTGCCTCAACTGCCTCAACTGCCTCAACTGCCTCAACTGCCTCAACTGCCTCAACTGCCTCAACTGCCTCAACTGCCTCAACTGC
>NZ_JBFODP010000005.1:0-10922 GCF_040908375.1 Aeromonas sp. R2-3
CTTCTCGAGTCAAGCCTTATTTTCAAAGGCTTTTCGAGGTTATCGACGAGGTTGTTTGCGTTGCCGCTTGCCCTGTCGATGGAGGCGCATTATAGAGATCCCGCTCACATTGGCAAGGCTTTACCGCAATAAAATTGCAAAAAAGTGCAATTTCTTGGTTATTCATATCAATGCACAGCCTTTATACAGACTTATCCACAACCAAGGGTAAAGTGAGGACGTTTTACACCGGATAAATGCCTTACAAGGGTACTGGCCTGGCACTCATCCACCATTGCCGCACTGTCGCGTCTAACGCGCAGCGCCCTCGACATCTTCTATATAAGAAGGCGTATGAGGCATATATAGAGGCGCTTATCCCAATCCAGCCTCTTTGACCCAGCACGCCATCAGCTCGCCAGCGGGAAGATCCCGGCAGCCCGATACATCCTGCCCAGCCCAGAGCGGAGAGAAGCCACTGTCCCCCGCCTTCTCGGCGGCGACGCGCAGCGGTGCCAGTGCGCCACTGGCATAGGGGAAGTGAGGGGCAAGATCCGAGAACGGGCCCAGCTCTTTCATAAGACGGTTGACGATCCCCCGCGCCGGACGGCCACTGAACAGATTGGTCAGTGCCGTCTGCTGGCCCTCTGGTGAATGGATGGCGGCGCGATGGAACGCCGAGGTGGTCGCTTCATGGCAACAGAGAAAGGCGGTGCCCATCTGCACGGCGCTCGCCCCCATTGCCAACGCGTTGGCGATCCCCTTGCCATCGACGATACCGCCAGCGGCAATCACCGGCAGATCGGTCACCGCGAGGATTTGTGCCAGCAGGGTCAAGGTGCTCTGCTGCAAGGCGAGATCATCGGAGAGGAAATGACCGCGATGACCGCCCGCCTCCAATCCCTGAGCGATGGTGGCATCGGCGCCGTGTTGAGCGAGCCATACAGCCTCCGCCACCGTGGTGGCGCTGGCCAAGACCTTGGCCCCCGCAGCCTTCACTTGAGCAAGCAGCTCGGGCGCGGGCAGGCCGAAGTGAAAGCTGACCACCGCCGGTCTGAACTCAGCCACCATGGCGGCATGTTCCTCATTGAAAGAGGCACGACTTGGCGCCGTCGTAACGGTTGGGGGAAGTATGCCGAACTCGGCGTAGTAGGGAGCAAGGCGCTGCTGCCAGCGGGCCAGTGCAACGGGATCCGGTTCCCGTTGCCGATGGCAGAAGAAGTTGATGTTAAATGGCCCAAGGCCACGTTGGGAAAGACACTCAAATTCGCCGCGCAGTTCTGCTGGCGTGAGCATGGCGGCAGGCAAGGAGCCCAAGCCGCCCGCTCGGGTCACGGCCAGCGCCAGATCGCTTCCCTGCACACCGGCCATCGGTGCCTGAATAATGGGATAACGCATCCCCAGCTCGGCAAACAGGCTCATCCGTTCACCCCAAGCAGCATTGCCCGCTCTTGCGGGCCAAATCGGTTGTTGCCATCCATCTGTCAGACTCCTTTCCAATAACCGTGGTTACACATCAGGCCCGCAAGGGGCCCGATGAAGAGAGTGGAGGCTTAACGCACGCTGCGCAGCAGGAAATCCGGCTGACCGCAGGAGCGGCGCTCGCGCTTTTGCATCTCGGCGGAGCAGGTGACCGCATCCGTCCCCTCTTTATTGACGCAGATGTAGATCTCGCGCAGGAAGCGGCCACCATCGGCGCAAGCCACCGTGATGTTGTCGGGGGCCAGCCACTCGTTGGCGCTAGCCAGATCGGCCTTGAGCTGGAAGCTGGTTTTGCGCAGCGGCTCCTCCGGGGATTGATAAGCCACCGGGATCTTCACCTTCTGGCGCAGATCGCTTGCCAGCTGATGGAAGTCCTGCTGGCTCAGGCCGGAGCAGGTGCCGTGCTTCTCCCACTCATGGCGATAGAGGAAACGGCTGGGGTAGAGCTCGGCAAACTCGCTCTCCATATCGGGATTGAGCCGTTCGCGGGTGCAACTACTGGGATAACCTCGATCGTACTGAGGCCAGAGACCGTGCAGCACAAAGCCCAGCTTGCGGGAACACTGGTCCCGATCCGCCGGTTTGACGGCGCAATGCTCGGGCGACCAGGAGAGCGCCATGGCGTAATAGTCAAACTCCCCCGCCTCCCCTTTGGCCTGCACGGCCGAGGAGAGCAATAAACCACCCGCCAACAGGGCAATCATCTTCTTCATCTTTATATGTCCACCTAACGCGACTCGGGATAACAGTCATGCTCCCATATTCTGACGACCGGAAACAGCCATGCCGAAACGGCATACGACAAGGGTCAGACCAGTCAGGGGTTTCACCAGAGGGCGAGCAGGGGTAAGCTGACCGACCGGTAGGCTCCTCGTCCACCACCAGATAATCCCTCTTGGCAACCACAGGATGTAACATGATCCGCAAGAATCCCTCCGGCCATCTGCCTGTCATCGACGAATCCGCCTATATCGACAAGACCGCCATCATCTGCGGCAAGGTGATCATCAAAGAGAATGTCTTTGTCGGCCCCTATGCGGTGATCCGCGCCGACGAAGTGGATGCCAACGGCGAGATGGAACCCATCGTCATCGGCGCCAACTCCAATATCCAGGATGGCGTGGTGATCCACTCCAAATCCGGCGCCGCCGTCACCATCGGCGAGTACACCTCCATCGCCCACCGCTCCATCGTCCACGGACCGTGCGAAGTGGGGAACCGGGTCTTTATCGGCTTCAACAGCGTGCTGTTCAACTGCCATATCGGCGATGGTGCCGTGGTGCGTCACAACTCGGTGATCGATGGCTGCGATCTGCCGCCGGAGTTCTACGTCCCCTCCACCACCCGCATCAACCAGCAGAGCGATCTGACCCATATCCCGCGGGTTTCGGTCGATGCCGCCGAGTTCTCCGAGGACGTGGCCCACACCAATATCGATCTGGTCAAAGGGTACAAGGCGCTCTCCAACGAGTTCTGATCCCTCTATTTCCCGCGGGTTTCGGTAGATGCCGCCGAGTTCTCCGAAGATGTGGCTCACACCAACATCGATCTGGTCAAAGGGTACAAGGCGCTCTCCAACGAGTTCTGATCCCTCTGTATTCCCAGAGCACAAAACGGGCGCCGAGGCGCCCGTTTTTCATCTGACTATCTATGAAGGCTAGATGGCCCTGACGCAGGTGGCGGCATGGGCCTCGTCCGCCAGATCCCACAGCGGGTCGCCAGTGCTCAGGTCGAACAGCGGCAGCTCACCATCGTCATTGGCAGTTGCATCGCTGCTCCAGTAGCGGTTGTAGAGCGGCCACCCCTGCAGCTGAAGCAACTGATCCGTCGCGCCATCCTTGTTGTAAGCGGCAAACAGCACCTCCAGCTCGGCCCGGGTCGGCAGACGCCAGTCATCGTGGCCGCGCGCCACCAGCTGCTGGCAGTAATCCCGCGCCCGCGCCTGACCCATGGTCACATACTCCAGCGGGAAGGGATTGTAGTCACCATCACTGTCACTGCTCACACCGTCATAGGAGATGGACAGACGATCCGCCTCGTCCCTGGTCAGCTGGCAGACAAAGGCCAGCTTGCCCGCCACCAGCTCGGGTTGACGACAGCCCCGGGCAAAATCGGGCTGGGCATCGACCACCTGCACCGTCACGGTCAACGTGTGACGAGCCGTGGTCGCCACCAGTCGTGCCGTACCGACCGCCACACCGCGCACCTCGCCCTGCGGACTCACGGTGGCGAACTCCGGCTGTTCGCTGCGCCACTCAACAGGCCCATCGAGCGGGCCGAGAGAGCCATCGCTCAGTTGCCACTGCAGTTGCAGATTGAGTGAGCGCCCCACTTCCAGCTGAGGCTGGGCAGGCAGCACGGCCAAGCCGGTGATCACCGCTCCCACTGGAGCCGGGTCATCCGCCTCACTCACCCCCAGCTCAGCAACAGTGGCCGGGGTGCGGCGCGGCTCGGCCGAGGCGCTACGCAAAAACTCGCCGATGGCATCCAGCTCGTCATTGCTGAGGCCAAGGGCATGCAGGTGATCGGAGGCTTTGGGGAAGAAGGGATCATATTGATCCGCACCGGTCGGGAAGCCGACCCCGCTGCTCCACTTGGTCACTCCAAAGTTGTACATGGCCACCACCCCCTGCACCGAGCCGCCGATACGCTGGGCCAGGATCGGGAAGATGCCGTTGTGCATATAGGGGCCGGTAAAGGCGACGTCCCGCAAGCTGGGGGTCTTGAAGCGACCGATATCAGCCTTGTTGCGGGTCTGCAGGAAGCGCCCGCGATCTTCCAGCTTGCCACGACCGTAATAGGTGAGCCCCACACTCTCGAACCCGTGCTGACTCAGCAGCGGGCCGGAATGGCAGTTCATGCAGCGGCCATCGGTGCGGTAAAGATGCATCCCCCACAGCGCCTTGTCACTGAGCGCCTGACTATCCCCTTTGACGAAGCGCTCAAAATCGCTGTCGCGGCTGATGATGGTGCGCTCGAAGGTGGCGATCGCCTTGGCGATCCGCTCCAGCGTGATCCCCTGATCGCCAAAGGCGGTGGCAAAAGCAGCCTGATAGTCGGGGCTGGTCTGCAAACGGGCCAGCAGCTCGTCATGACTCAGCGCCATTTCGATGGGGTTCTGGATCGGGTGAAGCGACTGCTCCTCCAGCGTGGCGACTCGCCCGTCCCAGAACTGGGTCGAGCTGAAGGCACTGTTGAGGATGGAAGGAGCGTTGCGATTGCCCTTCTGGCCCAGATGACCGACCGAGACGCTCAGGCCGTCGCTCCACCCCTTTTGCGGATCGTGGCAACTGGCACAGCTGATGTCCCGCCCCTTGGAGAGCTGCTTGTCGAAAAAGAGCTGCTGACCCAGCACCACCTTGGCCCGGCTATAGGGGTTGTCGGCCGGGAAGGGAACCGCTGGCAGCGGCCCCAGCTCCTGCCATTCCACCCCTTCATCCACCCTGGCGGCAGGCCATTGAGCCGATGAACCGCTGTATTGGGCGCGCAGAGCCGCCATGTCAGGCTTGCTGCTGTCGCGCACCACGGAGGGGCGCACCGGATAGGGTGCCAGCGCATACCAGAGCAGACTCCCCTCTCCCTCATCCAGCCAGGTTCGGGTCGCCAGTTGATAGAGATGGGGTTGACCCGCACCATCCTGCAGCCAGATCTGGGCGGGCAGGCCAACAGCAAAGGTATTGGGATAGCGCCATGCCGACTTGTCACTGCTCAGCAGCCGTTCGAACTCGGTGAGGGTCGGCAGGCGCCAGTCGCTGCGGCCGCAAGCGGTCAGCCCCGCAGCCAGTTGTGGCTGGCTGGCAATCTTCAACGCACTGGTGTCACTGCCATAAAGCCAGTACTGGCTACCCTTGACCCCGCTGACCGTGCGCACATCGTGCAGGCACAGCCAGGGGCCACGCACCACCAGTTGCCCCTGCTCATCGAGGCGCAGCAGATCTGCCGTCTCCGGCTCGTCCGGCTGGCTCGGATTGGCGGGATAGAGCTGGGTACGGGCGGACTGGATCTGGGCGCTGTTGCTGCGCTGATACCAGCTGCGTGCCTGCTTGTCATCGCGCAGGGCCAACAGCATCTGCCAACTGTCGGCATAGTCGAGCACGGCACCCGGCTGGCGCTGGGCCAGCAGGAAGGCTGCATAATCCTGAAGAGCCGCCTGTTGTTGCAGGCGGATCTCCTCTGTCCTGCCCCACTCGGCCTGACTGAGGGAACCATCCCCGCTCTGATCCGCCAGCAGGAAGAGCGCCGTCTCCTCCTCGTTCAATCCCAGCCGCGGCACGCTGTTGCGGCGCGCCAGCGTGATCCCGGCCGAGAGATCCGCCACCCGCACCGATACCGCGCGCAGCAGATAACCCTCGTCACTACCGAGCAGCTCCAGCGGCTGATCCAGTTGCAGACCTGCTGGCAAGGTGATGCTGACAAGCTGGCCCGGTTCGATGGCCTGCTGCACGCGGATCCCGGTGGCGACCTGTCTCATCTCAAGCTGTGCCCCCGCCCCCAGTCGATCGGCCACATTGATTTCTATGGTCAGGGGCACCCGGGTATGGGTTTCCGGCGGCACTGTTGGCGGCGTGATGGGCGGTTCGGTCGGCTTGACGACCGGCGGGGTCACCTCGGGTGAGGGGGTCACCGACGTATTGCTGTGATTGTCATTGCATGCGGTCAGAGCCAGCAGGCTGAGCAGTAAAAGGCTGGTTTTCATTCGGTATGGTTGGGTGGTCAGACAAGTGCGCGATTATCCAATCAAACACCAATCATTATCAATTGCATTCAATTAATATGCTTTTTGACAACAACTTCTTATCAGCAACGCCTTACCACCCGATGAGAGAGGGCAGCCTCTTTGGCTGCCCTCTCTTGCTTCAAACCCGCTTGTCAAAAGCCCGACAATCTTCAGGAGCACTTCTTCAGGCTGATATGCCAGTTGGCGCCGGATTGCACCTGATGCTTGGCGGCGAAGCTGTCCATGTTCAGCGCCACCGACACCTGCAGCAGGCTGTTGAGGTAGACCAGCGGCTGACCTTCCGGCACGTCACCGAAGCTGCTGACGTAAGGGGCCTTGCCGTCATATTTGACCACATCCCCTTCGCGGATCTTGATGCAGGCGTTATCCCCCTTGTTGATCCCCGCCTTGGTCAGCAGGGCATCGTCGATATTGGTCCAGACGTTGCCGTACTGCACATCGAGGATCGGGATGGTGCCCTTGAGGGTGCCATCCTTCTCTGCTACCGCAGGCTGATAGGGGATCTTCACCACCTCGGCGGGCAGCAGCGGGCCGACCTGCTCGTAGCTGATGGCACCGGAGGCGAGCCGTGCGCCGGTATATGCATACACATCGCGGCCGTGGAAGGTGTAGGACTTCTCGGAGCCCTTGAGGCGGTTGAGCTTCTCGTCAATCTGGCGCACAGCCTCGATACCGAAGTGCTCGGCCACCAGAGTCAGGGTGCCGTTGTCCGGGGTCACGATGTAGTGGCCGCTCCTGGTCTTGAGCACTACTGACTTGCGCTCGGTGCCGACACCGGGATCAACCACGCTGACAAACACAGTCCCCTTGGGCCAATACTGCAGGGTCTGGTAGAGGCGGTAGGAGGCTTCCCAGATGTTGTAAGCCGGGATCTCGTGGGTCAGGTCATAGAGCGGCAGAGTGCGGTCCACCCCGAAGGCAACGCCCTTCATGGCCGACACGGCGCCATCTTTGAGGCCGAAATCGGTCTGGATCACCAGCGCTTCGTTGGCGGCGGCAATGCCGCTTGCCAGCATGAGAGCGAGCGCGATGGCGCGGGGAGCGGTGCGAATATCCATATCTGAACTCCTGAATCATCTGAGGATAACGAAACGGCGAAAGCCATTTAGACATCCAGACTGCCACCAATGGATTTTTTTGCAAGGGGTTTGCAACAAAGTGAGGGACGACTCGCAGAAATTGTGCTCGCCAAACGGCGACAGCGGGGGTATCAAAGGCAGAATGAGAAAACGTTTACAATACAGGAGCTCAGCACCATGACACAACCCGTACCGGAGATGATGACCCTGCTGCTGGAGATTGGTGAACAGAGCAGCCAGCTCTGGCTGAGCCAGCCAGATGCGGCCCCGTCACACTACCCGCTGGCCTTTGGCACCCACGCCATCCAGCCCGGGCCGTTTCGCAATGCGCCACCCACCCCGCTCGAACTGGAGCGGGCCATCATGGTGGTGGAGGATGAGCTGATGCGCATCGCCCCGCAGATCCCGCCCGGCTTGCAGCTGACCCTGCGCAGCCAGCCGTCGCTGGCCGAAGTGCTGGGGGACAACCAGCTCAACCGGGATCTGGTGGAACAAGCCTTTGGCCAGCTGGCCGCCATGGCGGAAGGGGATCCCCTCGCAGCCAGCTTGCTGCCCCGCGACGAGCACTTTGCCGCCGTGCTGCTGATCGTCAGGGAGTGGCTGCACCATCTGGCCAGCGAGAGCGTGCTGATCGTGGAGTAGGGATAAATAAGTGGTGAGGGCTTCAGCTTCTGGCAAGGTTTGTCGGTGGATCCTGTCGGGATTTCATTCGCGTATACTTTGCCCGTATGGCGCCCGCGCCCCTATCGGTACTGCACCCAGACACCTATGACCTTATTTTCAGGTAATCCCCCAGCCTTGCGCTGGCCATCGGCGTTTGCTCGCCAGTTCATCGTCAAAGTGGCCGGATTGGCACTGCTCGCCCTGACCGGGTTGGGCATTGTCTTCTACTACACCTATCTCACTATCCAGCACGACATGGATCTCATCACCGCCAGACAGAAGAACGTGTTCGAGGTCTTCTACCAGCGAGCCAAGATCCTCAAGGTGGAGAACATCACCAGCTATCTGGCACAACACCATCTGCTCGATCAGCCACCGCCCCCGAATAGCGTCGGCAGCGACTATCTCTACGGGTATGACCTCAAAAGCAAATACCGCTTTGCCGATATTCCGCTGCGATACCCGGCCGCCAATATCCTCAACACCTTCCGCTATGCCCTCTCCTATCCGGAGGTGATCAATATCTACACCATCTGGAATGACTACCGGCTGATCGGCATGGTGGCCGACAACAATGTGCTGCCCACCAGACTGGCGCCGATCAAGGTGGATCTGATGACTCTGCCCGCTTGGAATCACTACTTCGGTTGCGCCAGCTTTGCCCCCAGCCGCCCCTTGTGCAGCGCCGATGAGGCCTTTGTCTCCGATATCGAGATCGACAGCTTCAGCATGCGCAACACCATAGTGATGTACTTCCCCTTCATCCATCAGTCGGGGCGCGGCGGTTACAAATACGGGCTGCTCGGTATCGATATCGCCGTCGATGAAGCATTTAACGATGTGCTGCGACCCTTCGATACCATCAACCCGACCCGCACCAACATATCGTTTGAAGCCGCCGAGCCATGCCGCCCGAGGCATCTCTGCCTGAGCAAACCCTTTATGCGCACCAAGGCGGGGGATGATCTCTATCTCAAGTGGTCCTACAGCTGGTTTGATTTCGTCAAGCTGGCCCTGCAAAGTGCGGCCTTCAAGGTCTATCTCATCGTGCTGTTGATGGGCATGGTGGCCTGGAAGCAGATCTACCTGCGGCTGCGCACCCTGGCGCACACCGACCACCTGACCCGGCTGCCACGCAGAGATGTGCTCTGCCAGAGTCTGCTCCATGAGCACGACTATCTGATGATCCTCGATATCGACAACTTCAAGTCGATCAACGACACCTATGGCCATGGCGTCGGTGATCTGGCACTGGTCGCCTTTGCCCGCCACCTCAGAAGCAATATCCGCAAGGTGGACAGCGCCATCCGCTGGGGCGGCGAGGAGTTTATCGTGCTGTTCAAGGGGATGGAGGATGACGAGATGATGATCCACTCCGCTGGTCGCCTGCTGGATCGGCCATTGGGGATCCCCGAGCTGCCCACCCCCATCACCTTCTCCGCCGGGGTGATCCGCATTCGCGACTACCTCACCGTCACCGAGGCGGTGCATCTCGCCGACGAGCTGCTCTACCACGTCAAACAGCAGGGCAAGCACAACATCGCCTGCTACGAGGGCAAAAAGATCCGGCTGATCCGCCCGTTGCCGGACGACGCAGAGGCATAGCCGCCTTCTGCCGCTCCCCCTGCTTCTGTTACCATCGCGGCCACGATCACTCACTGCATCGTGGCCGCAGGCCGCGATAACCCCGACTGGTGCCCCTATGTCCACAGCCTCCTTTGCCGAACTGGCCCTCTCCCCCCGCTTGCAGCAGACCCTGATCGAACTGGGCTATGCCGCACCGACCCCCATTCAGGCTCGCGCCATCCCGGTCATTCTGGCGGGGCGGGATCTGATGGCAGGCGCCCAGACCGGCACCGGCAAGACCGCCGCCTTTGTACTGCCGCTGCTGGAGCAGTTGCTGGCGCAGCCGCAAATGGAGTCCCAACGCCCGATCCGCGCGCTGGTGCTGGTGCCGACCCGCGAGCTGGCAGTGCAAGTCGCCGAGAGCGTGGCGCGCTACGGCCAGGGGACAGGTCTCACCAGCACGCTGGTCTACGGCGGGGTGAGTATCGCGGCTCAGGTAGAGGCGCTTCAGGCCGGAGTGGATATCCTGATCGCCACCCCAGGCCGTCTGCTCGACCATCTGCGTCAGGGGGCATTGAGCCTGGATAGCCTGCGCCATCTGGTGTTTGACGAAGCGGATCGCATGCTCGACATGGGCTTTATGGACGAGATCAAGGCGCTGCTAAAACAGCTCCCGGCGGATCGCCAGACCCTGCTCTTCTCCGCCACCTGCGACGACAACCTGTTTGCCCTCTGCAAGGTGCTGCTACGCGACCCCGAGCTGATTGAAGTAGCGCCGCGCAACACCACGGCGGCCGAGGTGGAGCAGCGGGTCTATACCGTGGATAGCGATCGCAAGCTGGCGCTGGTCGAACATATGCTGAAAGTGAAAGGCTGGGCACCGGCGCTGATCTTCAGCCGCACCCGTCAGGGGGCTGACAAGCTGGCCCAGCAGCTTGGCAAGGCGGGCATCAATGCGCTCGCCTTCCACGGCGATCTATCGCAGAGCGCGCGAGAAAAAGTGCTGCTGGAGTTTCGCGCCAGCACCTTGCAGGCGCTGGTCGCCACCGACGTGGCGGCCCGCGGCCTCGATATCACGGATCTCAACTACGTGATTAACCTCGAGTTCCCGTTTGTGGCCGAGGACTACGTCCACCGTATCGGGCGCACCGGTCGCGCCGGCAACAAGGGGCTCGCCATTACCCTGTTCAGCCCGGAAGATGCACCGCTGCTTGAGAAAGTGGAAGCTGTGCTCGACACCCGCTTGCCCCAGCAGTGGTTTCCGGGCTTTGAGCCGGATCTCACCCGCTTTGAGCCCGAGCCGCGCCGCAACAGCAAGGCGGCCCAGAAACAGCGCGCCAGAAAGCAGGCCCTCGCTGGCAACAAGGGTGGCAAGGGCAAGCGTTAAGCCTGCCCAGCGCCGCCAATAAAAAAAC
>NZ_JBFODP010000005.1:11089-143284 GCF_040908375.1 Aeromonas sp. R2-3
GTTTTTTGTTATCTGACAGGAGCCTGCTCTTGGCGAGTAACCCCCTAACGGGTTGCCAGCACCAGTGGCAGGGATCGCAAGATCTGCCGCTCCGCCAGGGTCGAGAGGATAAACATCACCATATAACCGAGGCCCAGCGCCACGATAATCGCCACCACGTTGGCGGTGAATTCGGCCACCAGATAGTAGGCGGCGACCAGCGCCACTATGCCCGCCAGCCGGATCAACAAACTCCGGGTAAAGTGGCCGTGAGCCTTGATATAGGCGAGCTGATAGCCGTTGAGCATCATAAAAATGAAGAAGATGGAGAAGTGGAACAGCACAGGCACCGCCCCCACGTAGTCGGCGGGGAAGAACAGCAACACCAGCGGCTTGCCCGCCAGCAGCATCAAGCCAAAGAACGCCAGACTGACGATGGCGGAGAGACGGAAGATCCAGCGCCGGATCATCCTTATCTGGCGGTGGTCGCCGTTGCGCAGATTGACCGCCAGCTCAGGCAGCACAAAGCGGTAGATGGGGAAGACAAACAAGGTGGTCATATAGGTGAAGATGGGGCGCACCACCACCTGAAAATCCCCCAGCTCGTCGATGCTGAAGTGACGGATGGTGAGCAGCACAGTGATGTAAATCATCAGGATGCTGGCCCCCGCCTCCAGCGAGGCGGTAAAGCTCTTCTTCACATAGCTCACCATCTCGGGGCCGAGCGCCACCTTGGCGAGCGGCCTGGTGGCGATGGCCCGACGACGCGAAACATACATATAACCGGCGATGGCGAGCGACGAGAAGGTCAGCCCGTAGAAGAGCGAAGGGAGCGCATCCATCCCCAGCCCGAAATAGCAGGCCATAAACAACAGGCCGTTGGCCAGCGGCTCCAGCCAGGTGACCCGGTTGGAGAGCTCATACATCCGGTACATGGCGACCAGATTGGTGAAGTAGACCTTGAGCCCCAGCCCGAAGATGACCCCCACCAGTTGCAGATACTCCACCCGGATATGGAGCCCGTGCTTGATATAGGGGATCACTATCCCCCAGGTGAGCAGCACGATGCCGATGAGGAAGTAGCGGAAGATATTGATGATGTCCCGATCGTTTTTGGTCTGGGAATAGCTCACCACCATGGAGGAGCGAAAACCTGTCATCAGGATAAAGGAGAGGGAGATCAAATCGACCACGCTGTTAAACAGCGCCAGCTCCCCCTTGGCGACCCACTGCGCCAGCCACACCTTGAAGGCGAAGCCAATAACGATGCTGACCAGCGAGGCCCACATCCCGGTGATAAAGGCCTGCTTGAGGCGGGCGAGAGAGGCGTATTGCATAACGAAAATGGATAACTTTCAGGGAAAAGAGAGAAGGCCATCTTATGAAAGCCCACCCCCCTTGAACAGCGTTAATGCCACGCACTCACAGCCACCAAAAAAACCGCAAACGCAAAAGGCCCGCTTATTTCCTGAAAGCGGGCCTTTTGTGGTGTGCCGTTATGGCTGCTGATTGCAGCGATGGCACGGCTTGCTGCCAGTCTGTCGCGCAGCCGTTATGACTGCGGCGCCGCCTTGATCAGCTCCTCGTAGTGATCAATCAGCTCGGGGCCGTGCAGCGGTGAGTCGTGACCGCCGATCACCGTCTTGATCGGCAGCTTCATCGCCTTGAGCCGCTCGATGGTCTGCGGATACTCCTTCACATTGGCAAAGCTCAGGTTGCCCAGCTTCTCCTTGAGGATGCAGTTGCCATAAAGCACCTGCTCGTCAGGGAAGTAGACAAAGATGCCGTCCGGCGTGTGGGCCGGGCCCGCGTAGAAAGCGCGCACCTTGCCCTCTTGCAGGGTGAAGTCGCCATCGTGCACCACGTTGGGCAGCACCAGCGGCAGATCCGGATACTCCGGCAGCCCCTTGCGGGTAAAGGCGACAATCTCGGCCCAGTCGCTCTTCATCAGATCCCGGGTCTGGCGCGTCGCCACCACCTTGGCCCCGATGGACTTCCAGTAGGCGTTACCGCCCGCCCGATCGGTGTGGTAGTTGGTGTTGATCACCTCCAGCACCGGCTTGCTGCTGACCCGTTTAATGAGCTTGTGCAGCTCGCGCGCGGTATCCGGCGTCCAGGTCGCCCCCACCACCGTCACCCCCTTGGCCCCGAAATAGACCATGGAGTTTTCCTTTACGTAGTAGTTATCTTCAACCACATAGACAGGGCCGCTCACCTGCTTGAGGGAGATCCCCGCCGCCCGCACGCTGCCACCCCAGAAACTCGCCATCAGCACCACGGCTCCGGCCAATGTGCACTTCATCCAACCTTTCATCATCTTGCTCCCTCGAACCAACCGCCCCCTCGCCACCCCTGTGGCAAGCCAGGCCTTTTAAGCAGTGGGCAGAAGATACCGGGGATTTGTGAGGGGAAAATGAGGTTGTGTGAAGAGAAGGTGAAGTCTGGGGGAATGCAGAAAAATCAGGGGGGAATCGGCGACGAGCCACGACCAATATGGCGATCGACGGTACGGGAAGTGGAGAGAGGTAAAGGCTCAAAACGAAACGACAACACAGATAGCAGCCCCTCACCCTAGCCCTCTCCCGAGGGAGAGGGGATGGCCCGTGCCAATTCCAAGCCACTCATATTCACCCGCACCACAGAGCCAACGCACAATCAGCGGAGCATATTTGCCCCCTTCTCCCCTTGCGGGAGAAGGGCTGGGGATGAGGGGGGAGATAACAATAAGCCACATAATGTAGGGTCGATTAGCGCAGCGTAATCGTCCGTTTACCGCAAATATCCTGATAGCAAGAGAAGCAGGAAACCCTGAACATCAGCGGCCTCTCGGCGACCTCCTATCCGCGATCGTCCGAATACGCTTCGCTATTCGAACCTACGTCCCGAAACAATAGATATCTCCCGAGCATTCAGTTATATTTTTGAGCGGTTCAGGTCATTAGTTGAAGGTACGATAGTGTTCAACAAATATTTCTTATTTTTTGCATCACTCCTTTTCGCTTTATATCTTGCTTCCATGGTTGCTTACCCATTTTACATTAGCGGCCTAGACTGGAATTATGTGCAGGGTGTGTGGAACACATGGCAAACGTTGAATGCGGCAATGATTGCCCTTTTGGCTAGCATTATTGCTCTTGCTGCCGCTATGTACTCAGAGCACCAGAAAAGGGAAAGAGATCTTTTAGCTGCAAAAGCTCTCCTGCCAGAAGCATTAACTCAGTTAATCTATTTCTGTAAGCATTCCGCCGGCCTTTTAGAGGATGCCTATATAAAGAGAAATGAACCTAACAGCGATCCATATCTACTATATATAAATGGTGATATCCATAAAATCCCAGAGTGGGTGAGCTCGGCCTTTCAGGGTTGTATTGTTGCAGCAGAAAAACCTGATGCCATATACATGGCTGATATTCTTGCTGAATTACAAATCATTCGGGCTAGACTGGTAAGTATTCATGATGATAGCAATAAAGATATGAAATTGCTTGTCATGCCTGATGAACTAATATCTCACATTAGACAACTTGGTTTTTTTGTTGCTAGGGTAACCGCATTATTTCCCTACGCTAGAGATGGAAAGCCTATCTTAAGAGAAGAAGCTAACAATGAGATGATTAACAAGGGTCTATCGCAAATAGATGCTATTGAAGCAGCATACACAATTGAGCAGAGCAATAATTAAACGAAGCCATGATACCAAACAATCTCAATTTAAAGCGAAAGTTCATTTTATTACTGCATCTACTTACGAGTAAAAATTGGCATTCCTGATAGCTAAAAGTAAAAATCATATAAAACCACCTGCATTTCGCAGGTGGTTTTTATTTTATCACCTAATTAGCACGGGATATTAATCCCAACACCAATCACCCCAACGGCGGTGTCCGTGGCGGCACCATCCGCTTGCTGCCGGTGGACTCGAAGGCCGAGGCGAAGCGCAGCAGGTTGTTGTCGTCATAGGCGCGGCCGGCGAAGGTCAGGCCCACCGGCATACCGATATCGGCCATCACCCCCATGGGGACGGTGACGGTCGGCACGCCGAGATGGCGAATGGCGAGGTTGCCGTTGGCAACCCAGATGCCGTTGCTCCAGGCGATATCGGCGGAGGCCGGATTCACATCCGCATCAGCCGGGGCGACGTCGGCGACGGTCGGGAACAGCACGGCGTCGAGCTTGAGCCCGTCCATCCAGTCCTCCAGATCCAGCTTGCGAGTCTTCTCCAGACCGCGCAGGCCGTCCGGCACTGTGGGGATCTCGTCCCAGGATTTCAGGCCGCGCTTGGCCATATTGACGTACTCGTCCATGCCCGCTGCCAGATCGCCCTCGCGGTTCGGCAGGGTGCCCGGGTCGTGGGGGAAGATCTTCGGCCCATCGACATCCTCAAGCTTGTTCAACTTGGGATCGCCGTTGGCGCGCAGGAAGTCGTCGAACGCCCAGCCGGAGAGCTCCCACAGCTCGTCGTTGAGAAACTCCGGGCTCACGATGCCGCGATTGAACACGGTCGGCGCGCCGGGTCTGTCCCCTTCGCAGTTGGAGACCAGCGGGAAGTCCACTTCGATAACTTCGGCGCCAGCGGCTTCCAGCGCCTTGCGCGCTTCTTCCCAGAGGGCGATCACGGTCTCGCGGGTATGGATGCGCTGACCGGTCGGGCCGCCGATGCCAGGGTTTTCGCTGGTGCCGGCCAGTTCATCCTTGTTGATAAACATGCGCGGCACGCCGAGGCGCTTGCCCTTGAGGGCATCGGCCTTGGCAGCCAGTTCCAGATAGGAAGCCGGACGCACCTCGGAGGCCTTGGGCAGCGGCACCCAGGGCTGCATGCGCCACAGATCGCCACGGGTATCGGCATCGTCGGCCACTACCACGTCGAGCACTTCCAGCAGATCATTCATGGTGCGGGCATAGGGCACCACCACATCCATGGTCGGGGTCAGCGGCCAGTTGCCGCGCACCGAGATGACGCCACGGGACGGGGTGTAGGCGCACAGACCGTTGTTGGAAGCGGGGCCACGGCCGCTCGACCAGGTCTCTTCCGCCAGACCAAAGGCGGAGAAGCTGGCGGCGGTGGCAGTACCGGCGCCGTTGGAGGAGCCGGAGGCAAACGGCGCGGTCAGGTAGTCGGCGTTGTAGGGGCTCTCGGCACGGCCATAGACGCCGCGCTGCATGCCGCCATTGGCCATTGGCGGCATATTGGTTTTGCCAAGGCAGATGGCACCGGCGGCGCGCAGCCGCTCAACGGTAAAGGCATCGCGCTGGGCCACCAGATCCTTGAAGGCCGGGCTGCCGGAGGCGGCGGTCAGCCCCTTGACCAGATAGCTGTCTTTGGCGGTGTAGGGGATGCCGTCGAGCGGCCCCAGGGTCTCGCCACGGGCACGGCGGGCATCGGAAGCCTCGGCCTCTTTCAGCGCATCGGGATTGACGACCACCACGGCGTTGAGTTTGGTGGCAGTCTCGGGGCCGTTGTAGGCCTCGATACGGGCCAGATAGGCCTTGACCAGTTCGACCGCTGTGGTGCGGCCTGATTCGAGCGCGGCACGCAGCTCGGCAATGGAAACCTCGGTCACTTCGATCATTTAGGATCTCCTGTAAAAGGGTGACTGTTTGTCATGATGATCGCCGCATCGGCGCATACGACCATCACACTATCAAGGGATAAAACCCCACTGAGTGGGGTTTTGAATTTCGACACTCTTCGACCAGCTTACTGACCTGAAGGGATCTGCTGGGTAATGCAGTGGATATTGCCACCGCCCAGCAGGATCTCGCGGGCCGGCACGCCGACCACGGTGTGTTCCGGGAAGATCTCTTCCAGAATGCGCTGGGCTTCACCATCGGTGGCAGCATCCAGCAGCGGGTAGACGATGCGATCGTTAGTGATGAGGAAGTTCACGTAGGAACCGGCCAGACGGCCTTCTGCCTCGCGCGGCACACCGCTGCCGCTCTCGACGCCAGCAGACTCCTCTTCAGTGCAGTAGAGCGGGCCCGGCTGGGGCAGCTTCCACACTTTCAGCTTGCGACCCTTGGCATCGACCGCCGCTTCCAGCACCTTGAGGGCGGCCACGGAGCGGGCGTACTGGGGATCGTTCTGGTCGTCAGTCCAGTGCAGGGCCACTTCACCCGGACGCACGAAGCAGCACATGTTGTCGATGTGGCCGTCGGTTTCGTCCATGTAGACACCTTCGTCCAGCCAGATAAAGCTGGTGACGCCCAGATAGTCGCGCAGGTGAGCTTCGATCTGCTCTTTGGTCAGGTGCGGGTTGCGGTTTTCGTTGAGCAGGCACTCGGCGGTGGTCAGGCAGGTACCTTCGCCATCGACGTGGATGGAGCCCCCTTCCAGAATCAGCGGCGCGTCGTAGCGAGCCATGCCGTGCTGGGCCAGCATCTGGGCAGCGACCTCTTCATCCTGATTCCACGGGTAGTAGAGACCGCCCTTGTGACCGCCCCAGGCGTTGAAGCCCCAATCCACCCCACGGCACTCGCCGGCAGCGTTGGTAACGATGGTGGGGCCGGTATCGCGGGCCCAGCAGTCATCGCTGTTCATTTCAACCAGAGTGACGTGGGCGGGCATGATGGCGCGGGCCTGCTCCATAAACTGGGCCGGAACCCCCATAAAGACTGGGGTGGCACCGCCGATGGCATCGGCCACCTTGGCGAAGCTCTCTTGCGCGAAGCGACCGGCTACGCGCCAGTTGTCCGGGCGAAACGGCCAGATCATCCAGACGGCCTGCTGGTGCGCCCACTCGGCGGGCATGGTGAAGCCGTCGGCGGCCGGCGTGGAGTTAATGGTCTTGATGCTCATCGCAAGGCTCCTTGCATGGATTGAGGCCCCCGTTTACGCCAGATGCGGTGCGGGAACCCGGAAAAATAAGAGTGGGTCGCAGATTAAGACGTTGCGCCCCCATCCATCAAATGAATAGGATGGATTGTCCCATAAACACGGCGAATAATCCCCCCATGAAACTGCACCAGCTCGACCTCAATCTGCTGCTCGCGTTTGACGCCCTGATGACGCAGGGCAGCGTCACCCGCGCCGCCGAAGCGCTCTTTATCAGCCAGCCCGCCATGAGCCATTCGCTCAACCGGTTGCGCACCTTTCTCGGCGACCCGCTTTTGGTACGCACCCCGCAGGGGATGCTGCCGACCCCGCGCGCCCAGCGGCTGCACCTCGGGGTACAGCAGGCGCTGCGGCTGCTGGAGCAGCAGCTCACCGAGGAAGAAGAGTTCGAGCCGAGCCAGTCGAAGCGGCGCTTCGTGCTCTGCACCACAGATTACGTGGAGTGTGTGCTGATCCCGCCGCTGATCCAGCGGCTCAGACGTCTGGCGCCGGGGGTCACCATCGAGATCCGCATCCTGCGCGACACCCTGCCCGAAGCCGAGCTGGCGAGCGGCGAGATCGATCTGGTGCTGGGCTTTGACGAGTACATGCAGGTGCCGGGGTATCTGGGCAAAGAGACCTGGCTCACCGAGCCGCTGGCCGGACTGGTGCGCGCCGATCTGCCCATTGCCAAATCGGCCCCTGCCGGTGCCGAGGATGATCCCTCCCAGTGGCAAGAGCGCATCACCTTGCAGCAGCTTATCGCCATGCCTCATGTGTTCCACTCGCCGCTGGGCACCTCGGAGGCGAGCCTCGACCGCTATCTGAAGAGTCAGGGCTTTAGCCGCACCATCTCGGTCAACAGCCAGAGTTATATGTCCGCCGCAGCCATTGTCAGCCAGAGCGATCACCTGCTGGTGCTGCCCAGCATGGTGGCCGAGCTGCTCGCCACCCACTGGCCGCTGAAAAGCCTGCCGCTGCCCGAGGACGTGCCGGATTATCACCTCAACTGCGTCTGGCATCCCGTGCATGCACAGCAACCCGCGCTGGTATGGCTAAAAGATTTGATGAAGGAGCTGGTAGGGCCGAGGTAAGGCCGCGGCGTCTGGCATACCCCATCGACGCATACGCAACAACCGGCGCAGGTGTGGCTCAAGGATTTGATGAAGGAGCTTGTTGGCCGACCACGATGCCCGCACAGAACCTCGATCAGTTCCCTCTCCCTTTGGGAGAGGGTTAGGGTGAGGGGGCTTCTTTCCCCTCATCCCCAACCCTTCTCCCGCAAGGGGAGAAGGGAGCAGTTACGTTACCACTTGCAGCATCGCTGACAACCATTCAGCCAGTCTGCCAGCCAGCTAAGCGACTCCCAATACATTCGAAAAGTTATCGCCATCTGCTATCACCCAATCCAGCTTCCCCTGCTCAAATCCGGCAATAAACACAGTGATGATCAGCCCAATCCCGATAGCTCCTCGAGCTGTTCCCTCTCCCTCCGGGAGAGGGATAGGGTGAGGGGACGCAATACCCAACCGGTAAACAGATGGGAAGCTGGCTATATCTATAGGGCGATACGGAGCAGAGACAATTTATGGAGAGTAACCTCTTTGCCAAGCGACTGAGACGGGATGCCACGCTGGCAGAGCAGAAACTGTGGCAACAGCTGCGCAGTCGCCGTCTGGCGGGGCTGAAATTTCGCCGCCAAATGCCCATCGGCCCCTATGTGGTGGATTTCATCTGCCTTGAACAGGGATTGGTCATCGAAGTGGATGGTTCGCAACATGGAACACAAACGAACCAGATGCATGACGAGGCTCGGACAGCCTATCTCAATCAGCAGGGATTTCGGGTGATACGAGTGTGGAATAACGATGTGCTGAGTCGGATGGAGGTCGTACTGGCCCATATTTGGCTCTCATTGCGCTGAGCAGAGCACTCCCCCTCATCCCCAACCCTTCTCCCGCAAGGGGAGAAGGAAGCAAACAACCCGGCGCGTGTGGCATCCCCGGAAACAACCATGGCTCCCGCAGGAGCCATGGTTGTTTCTGCGGTATCGCGTTACGCCCGCAGGGCCCGCATCAGCTGGGCGACTACGTCGTCGAGCAGGGGGCGATCGGGGCGGCACTGGGCGAAGGTGACCAGCCCTTGCAGGTTGATCAGCAGCAGGGCGGTGAGGGTGTGGATATTGCTATCCGGGGCCAGCTCGCCCTTGGCCTGCGCCTGCGTCAGCAACTCGGCCAGATCCTGCTCCAGCTCGCCATAGATCCCCTTGACCCGCTGGGTCAGCTCCTCATCCTGCTCGCTCAGCTCCATCATGGTGCGAGTCACCAGACAGGAGCCGCAAAGCGCCTCCCCCACAATCCGATCGAGATAGGCCGCAAGGCCCGCCAGCGGGCTCGGGTTGTCAAGCAGGGAGCGGCGCAGGGTGCGTTTGCCCTCGACATAGTGATCCACCGCCGCCAGCAGCAGGCCGCGCTTGTTGCCAAAGGCGCCGTAAATGCTGCCCGGGTGCAGGCCGGTGGCTGCCACCAGCTCCTGCATGGTGGTCTTGGCATATCCCTTGGCGCGAAACGCTTCCATGGCATTTCGCAGTACCTCGTCCCGATCAAACTCGGCTATGCGCATGGTTCCTCCCGTGGGAAATGGTTCACCGGCAAGGGGCAACAGAGCCCGCCGATAAAGAGTGGCTGGAAAGGGCGGCAAGTTTACCCCAGCCGCCCGCTCGGGCCAACCTTCTTGAACGCGCATTCAAAAAAAGCTTGCGCCCGACGCAAAAAACGTCTTGAATGCACGTTCAAGAATAACCCGTTCAGGACAACCTATCATGAATACCCTGTTTCAGCCGTATCGACTCAATGACACTCTGACCCTGGCCAACCGTTTCATGATGGCCCCGCTCACCCGCTGCATGGCAGGCCCAGGTCTGGTGCCGACCGAGCAGATGGCAGCCTATTACGGCCGCCGCGCCGACATCGGCCTGATTGTTTCCGAGGCCGTCATCATCCGCCCCGACGGGCAGGGCTACCCCAATACCCCGGGCCTCTTCACCCAGGCTCAGATCGATGGCTGGAAGAGAGTGACCAGCACCGTGCACGCCAAGGGTGGCAAGATCTTCGCCCAGCTGTGGCACGTCGGTCGCCTCTCCCACCCCTTCTTCCATCAGGCTGAAGTGCTGGCCCCCTCTGCCGTTGCGCACGAGGGCACTGTGCCCCGCATGCGCGAGCTGACCTATCAGGTGCCGCGCGCCCTGACCGAAGCCGAAATCGCCCAGCTGGTGCTGGATTACGCTCAGGCCGCTGCCAACGCCATCGAAGCGGGCTTTGACGGGGTGGAGATCCACGGTGCCAACGGTTACCTGATCGACCAGTTCCTGCACCACTCCACCAACCTGCGCACTGACAACTACGGTGGCTGCCCGGAAAATATGAGCCGCTTCGCGCTGGAAGTGGTCGATGCCATCAGTGCCCGCATCGGCGGTGATCGGGTTGGTATTCGCCTCTCCCCGGGTGCCTATGTCCATCTGGCGGGCAGCCCGGAAGATCGCGCCGTGTTCGACTACCTGCTGGGCAAGCTCAACGATCGCCCGCTGGCCTATATCCACCTCGGCATCTTCGATGACAACCTCACCTTCGATTATCTGGGTGGCCGTGCCTCCGACTATCTGCGCGCCCACTACAAGGGCAATCTGGTCGGTGTAGGCAACTACGACGCCGAGCGCGCCGCCGCAGCCATCGAGGCCAACCGCTTCGATCTGGTGGCTATCGGTCGTCCGCTTATCGCCAACCCGGACTATCTCGCCAAAGTGAAAAATGGCGAAGCACTGGTGCCCTACGCCGACACCATGCTGGCTGAGCTGGTATAACCACGAAGCCATCGCCAGACCACAGGCAATAAAAAACGAGGGGAGCTGTTGCTCCCCTCGTGCTATCTGGCTGATGCGCTGATCCGTTGGTGCGGGCTTAATTGGTGCGGATGCTTAATTGGTACGAAATAGCGCCTCGATGGAGAGCCCCTGACTCAGCAGGATCTCTCTCAGACGGCGCAGCCCCTCGACCTGGATCTGGCGCACCCGCTCGCGGGTCAGGCCAATCTCGGCACCGACATCTTCCAAAGTGGCAGGCTCGTAGCCCAGCAGACCAAAACGACGGGCCAGCACTTCCCGCTGCTTGGGATTGAGCTCCTCCAGCCAGTGGACAATGCTGCTGCGCATATCATCTTCCTGTGACTCCAGCTCAGGCCCCATGCCGCGCTCGTCGGAGAGCACATCCAGCAGCGCCTTGTCGCGATCGCCGCCGATGGGGGTGTCCACCGAGGTGATCTTCTCGTTGAGTTTGAGCATGCGGTTCACATCATCCACCGAACGATCCAGCGCGAAGGCGATATCCTCGGCGGTCGGTTCATGATCTAGACGGTGAGAGAGTTCGCGCGCGGTGCGCAGGTAAACGTTTAACTCTTTGACCACATGAATGGGCAGACGAATGGTACGGGTCTGGTTCATGATGGCCCGCTCTATGGTCTGGCGGATCCACCAAGTAGCATAGGTAGAGAAACGGAAGCCGCGCTCGGGGTCAAACTTCTCGACCGCGCGGATAAGACCGAGGTTGCCCTCTTCGATGAGATCCAGCAGCACCAGGCCGCGGTTGTTGTAACGACGGGCGATTTTCACCACCAGTCGCAGGTTGGACTCGATCATGCGCTTGCGGGCGGCTTTGTCACCTCGCAAGGCACGACGGGCGTAGTAGACTTCCTCTTCGGCAGTGAGCAGCGGGGAGAAACCTATCTCCCCCAGATAGAGTTGCGTGGCATCCATCACCTTGTTCAGCTCAGGTGCCAGCAACTCATCGGAGATAATATCTTCCGCCTCGGCGGCTACCTCCTGCAGCTCTTCTACCTCGTGAGATTCGGGTTCAGCGTCAAACTCTAACTCTGCATCCTGCATTACCAGTTGTTCTTGGCTCATGGTGTGTCTCCCTGACGTTACCAGAGTAAGACGGTCTCTCTGGGGTTAACGCTTTGGCAAATAGCTCATCGGATTGATCGACTTGCCTCTGTACCGGATCTCGAAATGCAATCGCACATCCGGCGCGTCCGTGCTACCCATGTTGGCAATGACCGAGCCCCCCTTGACGCTGTCCCCTTCCTTCACCCGCAACTCGTCGTTGTGTGCGTAAGCGGAGAGATAGTCATCATCATGCTTGAGGATAATCAGCTTGCCGTACCCCCTTAAAGCACTGCCAGCGTATACCACTTTACCGCTGCTGGCGGCGTAGACGGGTTGCCCCTTCTGGCCGGCTATGTCGATCCCCTTGTTACCCTGTTCTGCAACAGAGAACCCCTCGACAATCCGGCCTTTTGCGGGCCAGTGCCAAGCAAGTCTCGACTGGGAGTTGTTTATTTTTTGTTCTTTGGACTGAGCGTATTCCTTCGGTGCTGCCGGAGCAACGGATTTCTGAGAGATGAATGGCGTGGTCTGACCAGATCCACTCGGCTCGGCCAACGGACGCGGACCGCTGCTCGGACGGCTAACGGCCACCGGCGTCACGGTTGCCGGACGAGTCGCAGCCACCATCTGGGTCGAACCGCCGCCTGCGGTCTGGACATTGAGCACCTGACCCGGTTGCAGCGCATAGGGGGCGCTCAGGTTATTGCTCTGGGCCAGCGCCTGCGGTGTCATGCCGAACTGGCGGCCAATGCTGCTCAGGGTATCGCCGCGGCGCACCTCATAGGTACCGGCACTGCGGCTGCTGCCAACACTGGCGCTGGAACCATCGAGTCGCAGTCGCTGCCCCGGATAGATGTTGTAGGGCGGGCTGATGTTGTTGAGGCTGGCCAGCGACGGCACGTCGTTGCCGGAGTTGAAGGCGATGGAGTAGAGGGTATCGCCCCGCTTCACCACATAGCTGCCGCCCTGAATGGGGGCGCTGACCTGGGCACCGCTTTGGCGAGCCGGAATGGTCGAGACAAACTGCCCCTCATCAACACCATCTACCGGAGCTGCATTTTTACTGGAGGAGCAGGCAAGCAGCAGCCATGACAGCACCACGACACTGCTTCCTTGCCAAATACGCGAACGCATAATGGATCCTTAACGACTAAACCAGAAATAGGCCACCACGGCCAGACCAATACAGAGCCAACCGAGCACATCTACGTAGTGCATCAGTTTGCGTTCCATCTTCTCGCCACCCCAGCGCATCAGGCCCGCCACCAGGAAAAAGCGCATGCCACGACCGATGAGGGAGGTGATGATGAAGGGCAGCAGAGCCATTTGCAACAACCCTGCCGTCACGGTAAACACCTTGTAGGGGATAGGGGTGAAGCTGGCAATGAAAATGACCCAGATCCCCCACTGCTCAAACCAGTTGCGGGCAATCTCGATCTTGTCCTGATAGCCCACAGACTCCACCAGTGGCAGCACGACCGGATCCCACAGCGCATAGCCAAGGGCATAGCCAAACAGGGCACCCAGCACAGAGAAGACGGTAGCCAGTGTGGCGTAGTGCCATGCCTTGTGGGGCTTGGCGAGCGCCATCGGCGCCAGCATCACATCCACCGGGATCGGCCAGAATACCGACTCGATGAAAGCGGTGATGGAGAGATACCAGGGGGCATGCTTGTGGCGAGCCCACTGCATCACCAGTACGTACAAACGGGAAAACAACTTCACTCAACATCTCCGTCAATCAGGGGAACAAAACGTACCGGCTCCAGAATACGGCTGGTCAGCTGGGATCCGGATCGTTCGATCAGTTGCAGGGTTTGCTGGCTGTCACCCACGGGCAACACCAGTCGGCCCCCTTCGGCCAGCTGATCGGTGAGCGCCGTCGGGATCTCGCTCGCCGCGGCCGTCACCAGAATGGCGTCATAAGGCCCCTTGTTGGGCCACCCCAGCCAGCCGTTGCCGTGCTTGGCCGAGACATTGTGCAGATCGAGCTGGCGCAGTCGGCGTCGGGCCTGGAACTGCAGCGACTTGATCCGCTCCACGGTATAAACATGCTCCACCAGATGGGCGAGGATCGCCGTCTGGTAACCGGAGCCAGTGCCAATCTCCAGCACATGGGCCGGATTGTTTTGCATCAGCAACTCGGTCATTCGCGCCACCATATAGGGCTGCGAAATGGTCTGGCCGTGGCCAATGGGCAGGGCGGTGTTGTCCCACGCCTTGTGCGCCATGGCCTCGTCCACGAACAGCTGGCGCGGCACTTTCGCGATGGTCGCCAGCACGCGAAAATCGCGAATATCCTGCGCAATGAGCTGATTTAACAGGCGCTGTACTATCACACCACCCTCATCCCTGCAGATCTAACCAGGCCCCCAGACCGGCGAGACTGTCGTAGGCAGTCATATCGATGGTCAGGGGGGTAATCGAGACATAGCCCTGCTCGATGGCAGCAAAATCGGTACCGTCACCGGCATCCTGCTGGCTACCGGGGGGGCCGATCCAGTAGATGGGCTGGCCACGGGGATCCTCGGTGCAGATCACCGACTCCGCCCGGTGGCGATTGCCAAGGCGGGTGGTCTTGATCCCCTTGATCTGCTCGAGGGGCAAGTCCGGCACGTTGACGTTGAGGATCTGATCGGCAGGCAGGGGGTGTTTCATCAGCCCCTTCACCAGCAGGGCCGCATAGTGGGCCGCCGTGGCGAAGTGGGTCTTGCCCACCAGCGAGATGGCGATGGAGGGGTAGCCAAGATGGCGCCCCTCGGTGGCCGCGGCGACCGTGCCCGAGTAGATGACATCATCCCCCAGGTTGGCGCCGTGGTTGATGCCGGCCACCACCATGTCGGGTTCAGGACGCACCAGCTCGTTGACCGCCAGATGCACGCAGTCGGTCGGCGTCCCCTTCACCGCATAGCTCTCGCCCCCATTAAAGCCGTTTTCTGCAATGCGGGTAACCCGCAGCGGTACTTCCAGCGTCAGGGAGTGACTCGCGCCGCTGCGGTTACGATCCGGCGCCACCACAATGACCTCGCCGCAGGCGCGCAGCGCCTCGCTGAGGGCACGAATCCCCTCAGCATGCACACCATCATCATTACTGACCAGAATTCGCATCGGTCTGATTCCTGAAACCGTGATCGGCCTCTTCGGCCTGCATTAACTCGCGCACCACGCTGGTGGCAAACGCGCCCGCCGGCAGGAAGAAGGAGAGGGTCAGCGCCTCGCCGTCCAGCTGCCAGCTCATCTGCTCCGGCTTGAGCAGCAGGGGACGCCTGTCCTGATCCAGCCCGGCTTTCTCCAGCCCGTCACACCAATCGCTGTAAGGGGCCAGCACGCCCTGTTCGAACTCGGCAGCGGCGCCCTGACTGGCCAGGCGGCCACGGCCCCACTGGGGCGCGGTGAGCTGCACATCGCCGGAGGCGAGACGCGCTTCCAGCTCGGGGGTCAGCACCTCTTCACTGAAGATGGAGTGGCTGCCCTTGAGCATCACGCAGTCACCGGCCAGCAGCTGATGAGCCAGCCCCTGCTCGATACGGGCGCTGACAATGGCGTTGAACAGCATGCTGCGGGCGGCAGAGAGGTAGAGGGAACGCTTGTTGCGATCCTTGATCCGCTTGCCGGCAAACATCGCCTTGGCCGCTTCCAGGTTGTTGCCATCGCGGCCAAAACGCTGCTCACCATAGTAATTGGGTACGCCCTGAGTGGCGATGGCCTGCAGGCGCGCCTCCAGCCCGTCGGCCTGTTCCAGACCGGTGAGACGCAGGGTGAAATGGTTGCCCTTGAGGTAGCCGACCCGCAATTTGCGGTTGTGACGCCTGGCTTGCAGGATCTGGATGCTGTCGCTCTCGATGACCGACAAGTCCGGTTCGGCCTTGCCCGGCAGATGAATGCCAAACCACTGCTCGGTCACCGCGTGGCGATCCTTCAGGCCCGCCCAGGTCACCGCATTGCGGTTGACCCCGGCCGCATCGGCCAGCAGACCCGCTACCCAGGCGGTGTTCTCGCCGGTTTTGCGCACCCGGACGAAGATATGCTCCCCTTCCCCGCAAGGCTCGAAGCCGAGATCTTCATTCACCACGAAATCGGCGGCCTCGGCCTTGAGGATACCGCGGGCGGTGGGCGCCCCGTGCAGATAGGCAAGTTGTTCCAGCATTATTGTTTCACCAGTAGGACGACGGCTTCGGTGGCGATCCCTTCCTTGCGCCCCGTAAACCCAAGCTGTTCGGTGGTGGTCGCCTTGACGTTCACCCGGTTCAAATCACATTGCAGATCGGCGGCCAGCACAGCGCACATGGCGTCGATATGGGGCGCCATTTTGGGGGCTTGGGCGATGATGGTCACATCCAGGTTGCCGATGGCATAACCCGCCTTCTGTACCCGGGCAAAGACATCCCGCAGCAGGATGCGACTGTCGATCCCCTTGAACTCGGCAGCGGTATCGGGGAAGTGGCGACCGATGTCACCGGCACCGATGGCCCCCAGCAGGGCATCGCTCACCGCGTGCAGCACCACATCGCCGTCAGAGTGGGCAACCAGCCCCTGCTCGTAGGGAACCGGCACGCCACCCAGCATGCAGGGGCCAACACCACCAAATTTATGAACATCAAAACCATGACCAATGCGCATCATCAGCGGCAACCTCCCAACATGCTGAAACCAACCCCATCAATTTTGTGTACGTCCACACCATGTCCAATCCGGATCATGCTAACTCCTTGTTCGGGCCTGTTTGTTCGAGACACTCTGCTCTGAACGGTCTGTTCTGACTGAGGGGCTTATGCCTGCTGGCTTAAAAACAGCCCCGCCAGCGACAAGTCTTCCGGCCGGGTCACTTTGATATTGTCGGCGCGCCCCTCCACCATCCGCACCGTGAATCCGGCCCGCTCCATGGCGGAGGCCTCGTCGGTGATGGTGGCGCCCAGCAGCAGACCCTCCTCCAGCGCCCGTTTCAGGGCACGGGTCGGGAACATCTGCGGCGTCAGGGCATGCCAGAGCTGCTCGCGCTCGACGGTAGCGATGATATTGCCCTCCCCATCGGAGCGTTTCATGGTATCGCGCACCCGACTGCCGAGAATGGCACCGCCGCAGTTCATGGCCGCGGCAATCAGCGCATCTAGATCGCCGTGAGTCAGGCAGGGGCGGGCCGCATCGTGCACCAGCACCCACTCCCCTTGCGCCACATGGAGACCATTGAGGACGGAGAAGGCGCGCTCGGCGCCTCCCTCTACCCGCACAATTCGCGGGTCGGCCGCCACGGGCAGGGCCTCGAACCAGCGGTCATGGGGCGCCAGTGCCACGATCACCTGGGCGATTGCCGGGTGGGAGAGCAGCCGCTCCAGGGTATGTTCGAGAATGGTTTTACCCGCCAGTTGCAGGTACTGCTTGGGGCAATCGGCCCCCATCCGGCTGCCGATACCGGCGGCAGGGACGATCGCCGTCAGGCCGGATACTAGGCTGGCATCAGTCATCGTAGGGCTCATCGTCCGGCGCTGTCTCTTTGTCTTTCTCTTTGGGGATGATCCGGTAGAAGGTCTCCCCCTGCTTGATGTAACCCAGATCGTTGCGCGACAACTCCTCGATGGCCTCGAGGCCAGAGGTGAGATCATCTATCTCGCGGTAAATGAGGTCGTTACGATCCTTGAGAGTCTGGTTGTCCCGCTGTTGCTGCGAGATGGCCTCCGACAGGTTCTGATAATCGGATAGCCCGTTCTTCCCCAGCCAGAGGTCATATTGCAGTCCCCCCAGCAGGAGGATCAGGATCAGGGTGAATAGCCGCATGCACTAGGTCTCCTTCAGGCGGCCTAGTGTCCCATATTCGGTGCCAAGACAAAAGAAAGCGAGCACCCGGGAGCCACCGGCCGAACATAAAAAAGTGCCCAAGAGTGAATCAGATAGCACAAAGCCCCGCCAAACCGGTGCAAGGATGGCCAACCAGGGCGCTCCTTTGTCCGGGGGCGGGGCTCTCAATCAGAAAGCGGTAAGGGGGATCAGTTCACCACGACCGGCTCTCCCGCACTCTCGGCCGGAGTGTTGTACTCCTCCTCGGCATCGCGGAAACGCTCCAGCATCGCTTTTGAGGGCGCTTCGCCCAGCAGACTGCCCACCACGATGGCCAGCAGTGCAAACAGGAAGCCCGGGATGATCTCATACAGCCCCAGCCAGCCGAACTGCTTCCAGACGATGACGGTGATGGCACCGACCAGCATGCCGGCCAGCGCGCCGTTGCGGGTCATTCGCGGCCACAGCACGGAGAGCAGCACCACGGGACCAAAGGCGGCACCGAAACCGGCCCAGGCGTAGCTCACCAGCCCCAGCACCCGGTTCTCCGGATTCATGGCAACGGCGATGGCAATCACCGCGATCAGCAGCACCATCAGGCGCCCCACCCATACCAGCTCACGCTGGGAGGCGTTCTTGCGCAGGAAGGGTTTGTAGAGATCCTCTGTGATAGCGCTGGAGCAGACCAGTAATTGACAACTTAGAGTGCTCATCACCGCCGCCAGAATAGCGGAGAGCAGCACACCGGCGATCCAGGGGTTGAACAGGATTTTGGAAAGCTCGATAAAGACCCGTTCCGGGTTGCCGGTCACCCCAGCCGCCACTTCCGGGAAGCGGGCGAAGTAGGCCAGACCGAAGAAGCCGATGGCCACCGCACCAGCGAGGCAGAACACCATCCAGGTCATGCTGATACGGCGGGCATTGGCCATGGAGTGGTGGGAATCCGCCGCCATGAAACGGGCCAGAATGTGGGGCTGACCGAAGTAACCAAGGCCCCAGGCCATCAGCGAGACAATGGCGATCACATCCAGATTCTTGAACATGTCGAGGTTGGTGGCGCTCTTGGCGGCCACCTCGATCATGGCGCTATCCACCCCGCCGACGGCGATGATGACGAAGAGCGGGGTCAGGATCAGGGCGAAGATCATCAGGGTCGCCTGCACCGTATCGGTCCAGCTCACCGCGAGGAAGCCGCCAAAGAAGGTGTAGGTGATAGTGGCGGCGGCACCGACCCAGAGGGCGGTGTTGTAATCCATGCCGAAGGTGCTCTCGAACAGACGGGCACCGGCCACCACGCCGGAGGCACAATAGATGATGAAGAACAGCAGGATCACCAGCGCCGAGAGGATGCGCAGCACCTTGCTGTGATCTTCAAAGCGGTAGGTGAAATAGTCCGGCAGGGTCAGGGCATTGCGGTTCTTCTCGGTATGTACCCGCAGGCGACCCGCTACCCAGCGCCAGTTGAGGTAGGCACCGATGACCAGACCGATGGCGATCCAGCTCTCGGAGATGCCGCTGACGAAGACGGCGCCGGGCAGGCCCATCAGCAGCCAGCCGCTCATGTCGGAAGCGCCGGCTGAGAGAGCGGTCACCCAGCTCCCCATTCGGCGGCCGCCCAGAATGTAGTCATCAAAGTTGCGGGTGGCGCGATAGGCGACGAAGCCGATCAACACCATTCCGAGGATATACACCAGGAAGGTGATTAACATGGGTGTGCTAGCTGTCATGCAAAACTCCGTTTTGTGTCATTTTCTGCCCGCTCTGGTGACGGGCTCATCCCTAAAAAACCGGCCTAGCTTAATCAGCCGTTCGCGCCAGCTCAACCACTTTTAACAAACACAAAACACAATAAAAACCTTTGCGCATCAAATCATCTGCCGCATCAAGAGGATGGCGCCAGATTTCCTGCCGTGGCCGTGGCGGTCATCTCGCCGCGCCAGCCGCTACTGAGCGTTATGTTTTCACATTTTGTTACTATCCATTTTTTACAAGCCAGCGCCCCGCTCCTACACTCCCCGCCCTGTCTCATCACACCAGTCAGAGGTCGGCACCATGTCATCTCATCTGTCACACCTGCGCACCCTCGCCCGCCGCCTTCATCCGGTGGAGGAGTCGGGTCATCTCATCCGACGGGCCAAGTATGTGGGGCGTCTCTGGCTCAATCCCGGCGCCCGCGCCCTCTATCGCCAGCAGCAGGAGCAACCGCTGCTGGCGCAGGCGATCAGCCGCTTCCCCGATATTCTGGAAAAGCCGATCCACCCCTATCGCCACAAGGGGCTCCGCAAGCGCCTGCGAGCCGGGCTTATCAGCGGCCACTACCAGCAGCTGGCACGTCAGCTGCCCAAGGCGCAACAACTGGCAATCTACAGCGGGTGCGGCCTGCTGCTGGCCCAGTGGCAGAGCGACAAGCTGACGGCCCCCCTCACCCTGCAACTGGATTACCAAACCCACATGGGCAAAGAGGGGGAGATGAGCCTGACCCTCAAGCTGGGTGACGCGGTGCTCTATTACATGGCCCTCAATCTGCGCCCCGCGCCGAACCCGACCCTCGAAATCTGCTCGCTGCAGGGCGGCAAGGGGCAGAGCGAGGAGATCAAGCTGGTCACCAAGGCGTGCGGCGGGCTGCGCCCCATGTCCCTGCTGGTCTATATGGCCGCCGAGCTGGCCCGGGGGCTGGCGTGCAAGAGCCTGCTCGGGATCCGCACCCAAAGCCACGTCTATCAGAGCAGCAAGCGCACCGCCGATCGGGTCAAGTTCGACCTCGACGGCTTGTGGCAGGAGCATCAGGGCTGTGTGCTGGATGAGCTCTGGATGAGCCTGCCGTTGGAGGTGCCCCGCAAGACGCTGGAGGAGATCCCCTCCCGCAAGCGGGCCAGCTACAAGGCGCGCTACCAGCTGCTCGATCAGCTCGGCAGCGAGCTGCAGACAAATCTGCTGCGAAGCTGAGTCAACCTAGCAGAAACAAAAAGGGCGAACAGCATGCTGTTCGCCCTTTGTCGTGACGGGGATTTGCCGTTAGCGGTTGATCGCCATCGGCATGCCGTTGCGCTGCTCCAGCACCTGCTTCACCAGTTGGGAGTCGCTGTCGGCGTGGGCAATGAAGCGGGTCACCGCCGGGGTCATCGGCAGCGGTGCCGGCAGCTTGGAGTTGAACTCCTCTTCGCTGCGCGACAGCGGCTGATGCACTTCCAGATAGCGGACGCCATTGGGCTCGAGAGAGGCCTTGATCGGCTGGTTGACGAACTGGACGCGGGTACCGACCGGTACCTGCTTGAACAGGTAGGCGATGTCGTCGTTGCGCAGACGCACGCAACCATGGCTCACTCGCAGGCCGATGCCGAAGTTGGCGTTGGTACCGTGGATGGCATACATCTTGCCTATGTAGAGGGCAAACAGACCCATGGGGTTGTCCGGGCCGGCTGGCCATACCGCAGGCAGGCTCTCGCCACGGGCGGCATATTCGGCATGCATCTTGGCGGTCGGGGTCCAGGTCGGGCCCGCTTTCTTGCGCTGCACGCTGGTCACCCAGTTTTCCGGAGTATCGGTACCGAGCTGGCCGATGCCGATGGGCAACACTTCCACCACTTTTTTACCCTTGGGATAGTAGTAGAGGCGCATCTCGGCCACGTTCAGCACAATCCCTTCACGGGGTGCATCCGGCAGGATCAGTTGCTGGGGGATCACCAGCTTCTCGCCGGTCTGTACCAGCAGGGGATCCGCATCGGGGTTGGCTTCGGTCATGTTGGTGAGCCCCAGCTGGAATTTGGCCGCAATGGCCTCCAGCGGCTGGCCGTTCTCTTCGGCCGGAACCACGTATTCCAGATTTTCCCCTACCAGACGGCTGTTGGCCGCAGGCAGAGCATATTCAACAGCGAAAACCGGCGCAGCGGTCAGCAGCAGGCTGTAGCAGAGTGTTGCCACACTATTGCGAAGGAGCTTCATAACTTTCCCATGATGATGACTTGAAGTGACGTCTCTGGGCTGGCAGCTGATCAAGAGGGGATCAGGGGCGCGAAGAGAAGGCCGCCATTTTTCTCCTCTGCACGGCAAATTTCAACTGACAAGTGGCGACGGGTCGATGATTAATATGCGGTTTTTTCCACGTCCTCGACCCGCCCCATTTCCCTGTTTATCCCCGTTGCCAGGCACGCATGTCGTAACCTGTGGGAGATTGATGCAACCGCAGATGAAATTGCTCAATGATGGCGAAGATATGGTCGAAAATATCGGCCTGGATCCCTTCGTAATCGGCCCATGCCGTTGTCGCGGTAAAGCAGTAAATTTCCAGCGGCAGACCGTCTGACGTCGGTGCCAGCTGGCGCACCATCAGGGTCATGTCCTTGCGAATGCCGGGGTGGGCACGCAGGTAGGCATCCAGATAGGCGCGCAGGGTGCCGAGGTTGGTGAGGTGACGGCCGTTGATGGGGCAGCTCAGGGCATCGCTCAGCTGCTGGTTGTAAGCGCTCAGCTCCTGCTCCTTGCGGCTGAGATAGGGAGCCAGCAGTTGCGCCTGCTTGAGCTGCAACTGCTCCTCGGCCGTCAGAAAACGCACGCTGGTCATGTCGATATTGACGCTGCGCTTGATGCGACGGCCGCCCGACTCGGTCATCCCCTGCCAGTTCTTGAAAGAGTCGGAGATCAGGGCATAGGTGGGAATGGTGGTGATGGTCTTGTCCCAGTTCGACACCTTGACCGTGGTGAGGCCGATGTCGGTCACCTCGCCATCGGCGCCGTACTTGTCCATCTGCAGCCAGTCACCGACGCTCAGCATCCGGTTGGCGGAGAGCTGGATCCCCGCCACCAGCCCGAGGATGGGGTCCTTGAACACCAGCATCAGCACTGCGGTCATGGCACCCAGACCGCTGAACAGGAACAGCGGCGACTTGCCGAGCAGCAGGGCGATCATCAGGATGCCCACCAGAATGCTGCCTACCAACTTGGCCCCCTGGAAGATGCCGCGCAGGGGCAAATCCCGACCAAGGCGGGTGTAGCGGCTCACCGACAACAGGCAGTCGAGCAGGGCGAAGAAGGCCAGCAGCAGGAACAGCAAAATCCAGAGCTGGGCCACCATTTCGATAAGCTTGAGGCTATCCGATTGACGGGGCAGCCAGATCTCCGCCTGACCGAGCAGCACGGCCCCCTGCAGCACGAAGGCGAGCCGGTTGAAGAGGCGCTGTTGCAGCTGGGGCGGCAGCCACACCTGCTTGGCCTTGCCGAGGATCCCCACCAGCCGGACCAGCAGCACCCGGTGCAGCGCCATGTGCAGCAGCAACGAGGTGATGACGATAAAGCCCAGCGCGATCACCAGCGCCATCATGCTGGTCACTTCCACCCCAAGGCCCGACAACCAGTTAAAAAACGCCTCTTTCATTGCTATCTCCCGAACCGGGCAGCCCGCTGGCTGCAAAAACAGTGGTGGTCAGGGTACCGCTCCCCTCCCCCATGTCAAATCGGCGTACGCCAGAAATGACAACGCCCGGCACAGGCCGGGCGTTGTTTCAAAGCGAGGTTGACTTAGCAGACCAGGCTCAGGGCATCGCGAGCGATGACCAGCTCTTCGTTGGTCGGGATCACCATGGCGCAACGGCTGTCGGCGGTGGTGATACGACCTTCGCCACCCAGTACCGCGGCGTTGTTGGCCTCTTTGTCCACCTTGAAGCCGAACAGAGCCAGACGGTTCAGCACCATCTCGCGCACCATGGCGGCGTTCTCACCGATACCGCCGGTGAAGACCACGGCGTCCAGACGACCGTCCATCGCAGCGGCATAGGCGCCGACATACTTGGCCACACGGTAGGTGAAGACATCCAGCGCACGCTTGGCACCGGCGTCGGTGGCGTAGTTGGTGGTGACGTAGCGGCAGTCGCTGCTCGCTTCGGTCATCCCCAGCAGACCGGACTCACGGGTCAGAGTGTGGTTGATCTGCTCCACGCTGTAACCGAGCTGGTCGTGCATGAAGAAGACCACGGCCGGATCGATATCACCGGAGCGGGTACCCATCGCCAGACCTTCCAGCGGAGTCAGACCCATGGAGGTGTCAACGGATTCGCCGTTCTTGATGGCGCAGACAGAGGCACCGTTACCCAGGTGACAGTTGATGATGTTCAGTTCATTCAACGGCTTGCCCAGCTCTTTCGCGGCTTCTTCCGCGATGTAGCGGTGAGAAGTACCGTGGGCACCGTAACGACGGATGCCGTGTTCGCGGTAGAGCTTGTGCGGCAGCGCATAGAGGTAGGCCTCTTGCGGCAGGGTCTGGTGGAACGCGGTGTCGAAGACGGCCACGTTCTTCTCGGACAGCTGCGGGAACACTTTCAGCGCGGCGCGAATACCGATGAGGTGCGCCGGGTTGTGCAGCGGGGCGAACGGAATGGCGGCTTCGATACCGGCGATCACGCCGTCATCAATGCGCACGGAGCGGGAGAACTGCTCGCCACCGTGTACGATTCGGTGACCGATGGCCACCAGTTGCTCGGCAAGAGTCGGATCCTGCGGCAGGATGTGACCCACGATATGGTCGAGGGCCTCCTGGTGAGCGGCACCCGCTCCCAGCATGGCTTCGCCCTTGACCCCGTGGAGTTTCCATTTGATACGTGCATCATCCAGATTGAAGCATTCGGCCAGGCCGGACAGCATGTCCTCACCTGTTTCGGCGTCCATTACGGCAAATTTCAGGGAAGAGCTACCGCAGTTAAGGATCAATACCAACTTGCTCATTTTCTACATCTTCCTGTGCTTCGGCTTTATGCCGACAGTGTCGTGTCATCCAAAAGAGGATGGGATTCCCCTGCCGGGGGCTTATGGTCGCAGGAGGGTGCGTCCAATTTTTCAATTCTTGCTCTTGAAAGAGTGATCGCAACTTGTGGTGCGTATCACTGGTTTCAATGCTTGCGAGCCTCAACGCATCAGCTGCGCAGGGCTCGCCTCAATGGGAGTGCTCAGGCGATAGCCAGCAGATCCTTGTGTACCTTGACCACCAGCTTCTTCACCTTGGCGGGCTGGTTGAAGGTACAGAGCGGGCGGTGCAGTTCGCCCGGCCAGAAGATGGCGAAATCGCCCGGCTGCAGCGCCAGGTAGCTGGTCTGCTCGTCATCGACAAACCAGAGGTCGGGATGGGGATGGTCGGCGCCGTCGCTCACGTAGTCGTGGGGGCCCACACCTATCCACTCTTCACCGCGCAGCAGCAACTGGATATCGAGATACTGCTCATGGAATTCGCCACGGCGATCCGCGGCTGGCTCGGTCAGATCCTCGCTCACCAGACAGAACAGGTTGAGGCCATCGTTCTCGGTCTTGCCGAGCGGAGCGTCACCCCAGTGAGCCACGCTCTTCACCACCTCGGCCATAATGCGGGCCAGCGGGGCGGGCAGCGGCGTCCGCTGCAGGGTGTTCAGGCTACCGGTGATCATGGCGTCTGTTTCCTGTTAGGTATATCTGGGCGGCATCTTTGCCAGCCAATGAAAAAGGACCTGTGACAGGTCCTTCAATAATGCCGTCTGCAATCCGTGCAAACCGGTTTAGAGCTTTTGCTCATGTTCAGCTATATGGGCACTGTTACACACTCGTCAGCACCTTGCCAAGAGACATAATCCCATTTTCATAGTGATCGTACCAGCTGAAACCATATTATTCACCACCCTTTCCCCCTCGACTTTGACCAGACGCAAAAACGGGCGCATCAGCGCCCGTTTTTTTCGCAAAACCGTTTAACAACCGGTTTCATTCAAGCCTTTTGGGCATTTTCCACCGGTTTGGCGTACATGGCACGCCAGATCGCCTTGTGCTCTTCCGGCACCTCTGACTGACGGGTCAGGAAGGCCGCCTGCTCGATGGTATTGGCCTTGCCGGAGACATCTGCCGCCAGATAGTTGCTGGGGAACAGGTGGTAACTGCTCCAGATCGCCTTGTCGATCAGCGCGGCCAGTTCGTCCGGATCGCTGAAGCCCTCGGTAATCGGCGCACCGAAGGAGACGTGTACCCGCCCCTTCATGCCAACGATACCGGCGACGATACTCTCGATATCCTCGAACTCGCCCTTCTCGTAGCTGCCGTTGACCGACTTCTCATAGAGCTCGCGCGCCTTCGCCTTGTCGGTAGGGTCCAGCTCGTAGCTGATGCTGACCGGCACGATATTGAGGCTGCGCATGTAGTCGACGAAGTCGATCTTCTGCTTCTTGCCGTCGACGTAGAACATCTTGAGGATGGCGGGATCTGTCTTGTCATCGCCATTCTTGGCCCGCCCCTCTTTCTGAGCAATCCAGATGGAGTGACCTTCGTGAACCGAGTTGCCAATATAGGCAGACAGCTCGCCGAGCGCTTTCATCATCTCCCGCGGCCCCTTGGCGGAACGCTTGACGATAAAGCTCTTGTTGAGCTTCATCAGCTCGGTGGCGCAGGGCTTGCGCAGCAGGTTGTCGCCGATGGCGATACGTACGGTATCGAAACCGTGGGTGTGCAACCCCCAGTTGACGAACGCCGGGTCCATGGCGATGTCTCTGTGGTTGGAGACAAACAGATAGCCCTGCTCTTTCTTCAGATGTTCGAGCCCGGAGAAAGTCACCCCCTTGGTGGAGGTGGCGATCATGCGGGACATGTATCGGGTGACCCCCATCTGGACCTGATGCACCGTGGTCACTTTTGACCATTTACGGCGCAGAAACAGGCGGATCATCGGGCGAATGGCCCAGCCCAGCCAGCTCATCAGGGAACCGAAACGATACTTGGCGATGGCGCCGATAAATTCATCATCCTGGATCAGCCGTTCGATGGCTGCCGGCACTTCTTCATCGCGGTAGGGGCGAATATCCGCGAATCTATCTACTTCAGTCACAATGTCAGCCTTGCATGCTAGGAAACCGCAGCCAACCCGTGTTGGCCGGGGAAAATTCAGGGCGCAATTTTACACGCTTTTATGGCAAGGGGTATGAGACAAGCATGAATAGTGAGATCTGACCAGTTAATTAATCGGAGCAGAGCGCCAGTGCCACGGCGGCCTCGGCATGGATGGCGGTGGTGTCGTAGAGCGGTACGGCCGCCTGCGCTTCTCCCACCAGCAGGGCAATCTCGGTACAACCGAGGATCACCGCCTCGGCGCCAGCGGCTGCCAGCCCCTCGATAATCGCCAGATACTCGGCCCGCGATGCATCGCGAATGTCGCCAAGGCACAGCTCGTCATAGATGATCCTGTGTACTCGCTCCCGCTGCGCCTCGCCGGGCACCAGTACCTCCAGCCCGAACTTCTCCTGCAGGCGCCCCTTGTAGAAATCCTGCTCCATGGTGAAGCGAGTGCCGAGCAGGCCGACCCGGGTGATCCCGTCTGCCTGCAATTTGGCAGCAGTTGCATCGGCGATATGCAGCAGCGGGATATCGATGGCCGCCTCAATCTCGGGGGCGACCTTGTGCATGGTGTTGGTGCCGATCAGCAAGAAATCGGCGCCGCCATCCTGCAGCTTGCGCGCTTCCGCCGCCAGCAGGTGGGCGGTAGCGGGCCAGTCACCGGCATGCTGCAGCCGCTCGATACCGGCAAAGTCGACGCTATTGAGCAGCACCCGCGCCGAGTGCAAGCCACCTAGCTGTGCCCGCACCCCGCGGTTGAGCGCCTGATAGTAACTGACGGTGGACTCCCAGCTCATGCCACCCAGCAGACCGATACATTTCATAGGAACTCCTTTCATCCCAAGGGAGGGCAGAACCACGCCACCTTGCAGGCAAGGTCACGGGATCGAGATAAAAAAGGCCCCGCAGGGCCAACAAGACAGCCGGTAAAGGCCCGGGCCAACCCCGGGCTAAATCCAGATCATCGCGACACAGGCGGCCGTCGCCAGCCCCATGCCGAGGTTGAAACGCCGCCAGCCCCGGGCAGTGCGAATGATTTGCCGCACCTGGGCACCAAACAACACCCAGAACGCCCCGGTGTAAAGGCCGGTAATAAAGAAGATCACCAACACCCAGAGCGCAGAGGGCCAGTAAGCCTCCCCCGCCAGAGTGAAACCGCTGATGGCAGAGAGCGCCATCATCCATGCCTTGGGGTTGAGCAGTTGCAGCATGGCCCCCTGATGGGCGGGGATAAGCGGCCGGTTGCCCTCGGCCGGGCCGCTGGCGGTCGCCACCTTCCACGCCAGCCAGAGCAGATAGGCCGAACCGATAAGCTTGAGACCATCGTGCAGCAGCGGCACCTTCTCGAACACCACGCCAAGTCCCAGCGCGGTAGCGAGGATCATCAGATTGATCCCCCCCACCACCCCCACCAGCAGGGGAATCGTGCGGCGAAAACCCTGCGCCGCCCCGGCGCTGGTGAGCAACATATTGTTGGGCCCCGGCGTGCCGCAGGTAACCAGAGCAAACCCCGCCAGGGGCAGTAACCAGTTCAGATCCATCTCAACCTCTTGTCGATGCAACGCCCCCGTTATGGGGAAAGCCTTCTAATATGCAGAGCCAACCCCGTGGCGACAAGTCAGAAATGCCTCTTTCTTAGCCACCTCCCCCATCAGCGCAACACGGCTCAATACCAGAGCATCACCACGCAGAGCGCCGTCAGCAGACCGAGAGAACCGTTGAGCCGCCGCCAGCCCCGATCCGAGCTGATCCAGTTGCTCAGCTGATGGCCGAACAGTACCCAGACAAAGCAGACCGGCAGGGCCACCAGCACAAACATGACCATCACCGCCAGCTGACTCGACCAGTAACTGGCGCCGGGCAGGCTGAACAGACTGATGGCGGAGATCCCCATCATCCACGCCTTGGGATTGAGGAACTGAAAGCCCAGCCCCTCCAGCATGGTTAGCGGACGGGCACGTCGGGCCGGATCCCCCGGCGCCCCGGCCACCGCGATACGCCACGCCAACCAGAGCAGATAGAGGCTACCGAAGATCTGCAAACCGAGGCGCAGCAGGGGCCAGCGCTCGAACAGGGGATAGAGCCCCAGCGCCAGCACCAGTTGCAACACCGGCTGCCCCAGCCCCACCCCGAGCAGATGTGGCAGGGTGCGACGCACCCCGAAGTTGGCGCCGGAGGCCGTCAACATCAGGTTGTTGGGCCCCGGCGTACCACAGGTGAGTACGGCAAAACCGAACAGGGTGACATACCACTCCATCGTCATATTGTGACTCCTTGCTTGCCACATTGTATCGATACAATGTGTGCTACTTGGTTGTTATCAGGTTGAAATTCACGCTATATTGACAGCAAATTTTGATCAATGGATTTATTGTCACCATGACAATCTGGACGCCAGACCTTGCGGCCTTCGATGGCCCCCTCTATCTCAAGCTGGTCAAAGCGATCGAACAGGGGATCGCGAATGGCGAGCTGCCACCGCAGACCCGATTGCCTACCCACAGATCCCTGGCGGATCGTCTGGGTGTCACCGTCGGCACCGTCACCCGCGCCTACAGCGAGGCGGAGCGGCGCGGCCTGCTGGCCGCCCGGGTGGGCCACGGCACCTGGGTCAAGGGAGCGAACACGGATCCCGCCAATGAGTGGGTGATCCGCCAGGAGGAAGGGCACCGCATCGAGCTGTGGCAGAACCTGCCGGTGCAGCTGGATCGGGCGGCCATCATTCGCCCCATGTTGGGGGAAGTGGCGGACGGGGATCTCAACGCCCTGCTCGGCTACGACAAGGAGGCGGGACGACCGGATCAGCGCCAGCAGTTCGTCGACTGGCTGGCGGAGCAAGGGGTGGCCTGCAGTGAGGATCGCCTGCTGTTCAGCCACGGCGCCCAGCACGGCATCATGCTGGCGCTGCTGGCGACCGGCTGCGTGGGGGAGACCATCCTGTGCGAGGGGCTGAGCTACCCCGGCATGCTGGGCAACGCTCGCCAGCTGAAGAATCAGGTGGTGGGACTGGCGATGGACGAGGAGGGGCTGCTGCCCGAAGCGCTGGACGCCGCCTGCCGTACCCGCCGGGCCAAGCTGCTCTACCTCACGCCAACCCTGCAAAACCCCACGACCGCCATCATGAGTCTGGCGCGGCGGGAGGCCATCGTCGCCATCGCCCGTCGCCACGATCTGCTGATCATCGAGGATGACGTCAACGGCCTGCTGCCCCAGCAACCTGTGATCCCTCTGGTCAATCTGGCGCCGGAGCGGGTCATCTATCTGGGCAGTCTGGCCAAGATCGCCTGCGGCGGTCTGCGGGTGGGCTTCGTACTCACGCCTCCTGCCCTGCGCAGCGCCTTCGCCCAGACCATGCGGCTGTCGAGCTGGATGGTGAGTCCGCTGCTGATCGAACTGGCCTGCAAAATGGTCAGTCAGCGCCAGATCATGCCGCTGGTCGAGCAGCAGCGGGAGATCCTCAAGCGCCGTGGCGAACTGCTGCGCCACCTGCTGCCCGCCGCCCGCTGGCAGCCGGGCAGCATGCACGCCTGGCTGCCGCTGCCTGAACCCTGGCGCAGCCAGCAGTTTGCTGCCGCCGCCGATGCCCTTGACGTTGGCGTGGCGAGCGGGGAACACTTCGCCGCCGGTCAGTTTGCCGCTCCGCAGGGGGTGCGCCTGAGCCTGAGTCAACCCGCCACCGACGCCCGGGTCGGCGAAGGGCTGGCCCGTCTGGCGCAGCTGCTTCAGGGGACGCCCCCGAGCAATCCCCTGCTATAGTCAGGGCCAGCCGACCTGACCTTCACGCTTCATCGTCATAGCCAAGGAGATTCCGTGCCCCCCATCAGAGCCGCCCTGCTGCTTGCCACCCTGTTGTTGGGTGGCTGCGCCTCGTCAACGACCCACCAGCAGCTGGGGGCTGCGCTCAATGGACTGGAAGGGGAGTTGCAACGACTGGAAGAGGAGCTGGCGGCGATGAATGGCCTGCACTATCAAAAGGCGATCGATGCGCCGCTCAGTTTGCGCCGTGCACTCGGGGCGCCGCAGCCCACCCCGGAGGGGCTGGTGCCGGTGACCAGCACGCTGGAGGATGGGCCACTCCTGCGCTATCAATACCGACTGCCAGCGGGGATGGCGAGCCTGCCCCAGGACAACCTCTGCCAGCGCTACGAGTTCGAGCTGCGTCATCTGGGCCGCCTCGGCAAACTGGAATTAAGCTGGCTGGGGGAACAGGGCAAAGGGTCGCGACTGATCCGCCAGAGCGATTGCCCCTTCGGGACGCAGATCCGCCCTCGGCAATAACAGGTTGCCGCCCTGAGAGATGGCATAACCGATTGAAATAACAGCCCATAGTGCGCCCTCCAGCACCCTGCTGGCTACTGTCAGCTTTTCACTCAGCGAGTGCTGTGCCTATGTTCCTCTTGGGTCTACCATAATCAACCTAATGGTTTGCTCACAGGAAGTACCTGCATGACGATACTGCTGCTCGAAGAGGATCCCCTGCTCCGTAGCGCCATCACCCGGGAACTGACCGCACAGGGGGTGCCCGCCGACCGGATCCACTACCACAGCCATCCAAACCACGAGCGCAGTGGCCTGCTGGCGCTGCTGCAACAGCACGCCTTCGACGCCATCATCTGTCAGCAGGACAAGCAGCAGGATCTTGACGGAGCCCGGCTGCTGCACGAAGCGCACTATCTCGGCCTGCTGCAACCCGGTTGCGTATTGCTGCTGCTCGATGCCGATCAGAGCGAGCAGGAGTTTCTCCCCTCGGATCTCTACTTCTCCCTCTATCTGGCTCTTCCCTTCATGACCCAGCAGCTCACCGCGGTGCTCGGCCAGCTGGTGAAGTTAAGCAACCTGACCCGCACGCTGGCCGCCCCCATTCTGCTACGGGAGTGGCAACTGGCTACAGCCCTCTGTGAAGACCTGCTGTTTCAACGGGAGAATCGCTCGCTGACCCCCTGGCTGGATCGACTCAAGGGCTACCTGCTGCTGCAATCAGCCGAGCGAATCACTGCCGCCCAGCACTATGCCCTCTGTGCCAACGAATATCAGGCGAGCTGGCCAAGGGCCGGGCTCTTCTACGCCATGCTGGGGCTCGGCAAATTGCAGAGCGCCCAGACCGACTTGCAGCGCCATCAGGCCAGCGTCTCGATGGCCACCCGGCTGGAGCTGCAACTCGCCAGCCAGCTGCATCAGCATCACTGGCTGGCGGCGTGGGAGACCATAGGAGAGCTGCTGCAGATCCGCCCCCATCAGCCGCGCTGGCACCAGCTGGCGATGTTGCTCGGGCTGGTGCTGCAAGATGAGGAGAAGGTGCTGGAGCAGGCCAACAGCCTGACCCTGCGCCACTTCAGCGAGCAGCGCGTCCGGCTCGCCATCGACAGCTTCATGCTCAATGCCAGTCTGGCGGTGCTGTGGCACGCCCCCTCCAGCAACCGGATCCGCTCCCTGCAACAGGAGTGGGAGCACCTCAAGCGCACCGTCCACCTGCAACCCCACGAATATGAGCTGCTGCAGGCGTTGATGCTGGGGCTGGATTACCGCTTCGACGAGGCTCTGATCCTGATTGCCCACCACCAGCCGGATGAGGGGAGCAACAACCACCTCACCCTGCTGCTCGGCTTTGCGGTCAGCCAGTTCTGCGGTTTGCCCCACCACGCCCAGCGCTACCTGACCCAGCTGACCCAATACCGCGTCAGGGTGGCGCCCCACCCACTCACCCGCCAGCTGTTCCACCATCTGGTGGCCGAGCTGGGCCAGCGCCTGACGGCGAGAGAACAACGGCTGAGCGAACTGCGCCAGCTGCGCCACAAGTCGATGCAGGCCAGCCAGTATCAGACAGCCCTGCAAGCGGGCTTGCAGCTGCTGGAGGAGTTCCCCGCCCTGCCGGGCGATGCCTGGCAACTGCTGGAGCTGCTGCAACACTGCTGGCCTGCGGGTATGGCGGCCCCCAGGGTGGCGCTGCTGGTCGATACCCTGGAGCGGCGCCTCAGGCACAGCCCCGCGTTTCTCGATCAGCATGCCCGGCAGTACCAGCGCACCCTGCAGGAGATCCGCACTCATCTTCAGCCGCACCTCTCCGGCAGCGGCCCCTCCAGTCTTGTCGCAGGGCAGCCCGAGCCGTGATGATGCAAGCGTGCAAACCGGCATTGTCGGCAAAGCCAACATAGAGAGAGGGGAGCCTTGGCTCCCCTCTCTCTATTTGTTCTCTGTCAGCTGATGGTGCTTAGTGCCAAACTCAAACCAGCGCGTCACTCTCCAACGCCGCCTTGAGAAAATCCTTCCAGCTGATGATGCCGACCAATGCGCCATTCTCCAGCACCGGCAGGCAGGAGACCCCCTTCTCCAGCATCAGCTTGACGCCGTCGCGCACGGTGAGATGGGGAGCGATGGTGACGAGCTGACGACTCATGATCTGGTGGGCCCGCTTGTTGAGGGTTTCGGTATCGCGGCTCATCTCGGCTTCGGAGTCGAGATAGGGGCTGATGGCGCGGAACAGATCCCGATCCGAGATGACCCCTACCAGCTCCTCCTCTTCCAGTACCAGCAGGTGGCGAAAGTGTGCCTGCTCGAAGATATCCCTGATGACTCGGAGTCGATCATCCATTGAAACGGTGGCGACCCGGGTCGTCATAATATCCCTGATATGCATGCTAACCTCCCGTAACCAAACTGGTTTCTCTGTTATGGCATGTTTTTGCAGCGCCAGCCAGTGGCCAGCCCTTCGCTACAGTGCAAATCAGCGTCATTTCACGTAAGATCCGCGCCAGTTTTTCTCCTCCATTTTGAGCAAGCAGATCCCACCCATGATAGTTGCCAGTCAAATCGAACTGATCCGCGGCGGCCGCAAGCTGCTGGACAACGCCTCCGCCACCATTCACCCCGGCCACAAAGTGGGTCTGGTGGGCAAAAACGGCTGTGGCAAGTCCACCTTTTTTGCACTGGTACGGGGCGAGCTGGCCATCGACAGCGGCACCTTCAGCCTGCCCGCAGGCTGGCAGATCGCAGGCGTCGCGCAGGAGACCCCGGCGCTCGACTGCTCCGCCCTCGAGTATGTGATCGACGGCGACAAGGAGTTCCGCTCGCTGGAAGCCCAGCTGCTACAGGCCGAGCAGGATGACAATGGTCTGCTGGTGGCCGAGCTGCACGGCCGCCTCGATACCATCGGCGCCTACAGCATTCGCGCCCGCGCCGCCGAGCTGCTGCACGGCCTCGGTTTCAGCGACGAGCAGCTGAGCTCGCCGGTGCGCAGCTTCTCCGGTGGCTGGCGCATGCGTCTGAACCTCGCCCAGGCGCTGCTCTGCCGCTCCGATCTGCTGCTGCTCGATGAACCGACCAACCACCTGGATCTCGATGCGGTGATCTGGTTGGAGAAGTGGCTCAAGGGCTATCAGGGCACGCTGGTGCTCATCTCTCACGACCGCGATTTCCTCGATTCGGTCATCAGCCGCATCATCCATATCGAGAACGGCAAGCTCAACGAATACACCGGCGGCTACTCCGACTTCGAACTGCAGCGCGCCGAACATCTGGCCCAGCAGCAGTCCATGTACGAGAAGCAGCAGCGGGAGATGTCCCACATGCAGGCGTATGTGGACCGCTTCCGCTACAAGGCCTCCAAGGCCCGTCAGGCCCAGAGCCGCCTGAAAGCGATGGAGCGGATGGAGAAGATCCTGCCCGCCCACGCCGACTCCGAGTTCAGCTTCGAGTTTCGCGAGCCGTCGGCCCTGCCGACCCCGCTCATCGCCATGGAGAACCTCTCTGCCGGTTACGGCGACAAGGTGATCCTCGAGAAGATCAAACTCAATCTGGTACCGGGTTCGCGCATCGGTCTGCTCGGTCGCAACGGCGCCGGCAAGTCCACCTTTATCAAGATGCTGTCGGGCTCCAACCCGCCGCTGTCGGGCAAGCTCGAGGTGAGCGCCGGGGTGAGCATCGGCTACTTCGCCCAGCATCAGCTGGAGACCCTGCGTCTCGACGATTCCCCGCTCGATCATCTGGCCCGCCTCGCGCCGGACAAGACCGAGCAGGAGCTGCGCAACTATCTGGGCAGCTTCGGTTTTCACGGTGACAAGGCCCTCGACAAGGTAGCCCCCTTCTCCGGCGGCGAAAAGGCGCGGCTGGTACTGGCGCTGATCACCTGGCAAAAGCCCAACCTGCTGCTGCTGGATGAACCGACCAACCACCTGGATCTGGAGATGCGCCACGCCCTCACTATGGCGCTGCAAGGCTTCGAAGGGGCCATGGTAGTGGTCTCCCACGACCGTCACCTGCTGCGTACCACCACAGATGACTTCTATCTGGTCCACGGTGGCCGGGTAGAGCCGTTCGACGGCGATCTGGACGACTACCACAAGTGGCTCGGCGAGCAGGAGAAAGAGGCCAACGCCAAACCGGCTGATGGCCCGGTCTCTGCCAACTCGGCGGTGGCTCGCAAGGATCAGAAGCGGCGCGAGGCGGAGTTCCGGCAAGCGACACGTCCCCTGCGCCAGAAGCTGGAAAAGCTCGAAGCGAGTATGGAGAAGCTGCAAGGCAAGCTTGGCGACATCGAGAGCCAGCTGGCCGACCCCGCCATCTACGAAGAGAGCGCTAAAACCAAGCTCTCCGAACTGCTCAAATCCCAGGGCCCCCTCAAGGAGCAGCTGGAAGAGGTGGAGCTGGAGTGGATGAGCCTCTCCGAAGAGCTGGAAACCATGGAGCAAGCCTTCTTTGCGTGACGAACAGCTGATGGCCAGCGAGCGGGTCGCGGTCCACGAATTGCCGACGCCGATCGGCTTCTGGCACTGGAGCGGCAAGGTCTATGGTGAGCGCAGCCAGGATTGGCTCACCGTGCAGGAGCAGGGGGGCAACGTCAATCTGGCGCTGCTGCTGCACCGGCTCGATCAACTCGGCATCGTGGTCGATCTGACCGACCTGCAACCGGCGCTGGTGCAGACCGAGGCGGTGCTGACCCCGTGGCGCGCCCTGCGCCAGAGCGCCAAGACGCGACTCGACGAGCAGCAGTATCAGTCGATGCTGGCCCACGAGCTGGAGCTGGAGCGGCTGCAACAGGGCGTCCTGTTGCAGACCCTGCGCAGCCTCTCCCTGTTTCGCGGCAACAGCCGCAATTTGTTGAACTATCTATCGTTACTGGGTGCCCAGCAGGGCCCCCTCAGAGATCTAATATGCTGAGCTACCGCCACGCCTTTCACGCCGGCAACCATGCCGACGTGCTGAAACATGCCGTTCAGGCCCTGATCATCGAGTCCCTCAAGAAGAAGGAGAAACCCTTCATCGTGCTGGACACCCATGCCGGTGGCGGTCTCTACGACCTGCGCGGCGACTGGTCCCAGAAGAAGGCCGAGTATGCCGACGGCATTGGCCGCCTGTGGGACGAGCGGGCCCAGTGGTCTGCCATGGCCCCCTATCTGGGGGTCATCGAGGAGATGAACCCCGCTCAAGAAGGAAACAGCGGCGAGCTGCACTACTACCCCGGCTCGCCGGAGCTCTCCCGTCGCCTCATCCGCGAGCAGGACAAGCTGGCGCTGATGGAGCTGCACAACAACGAAGTGGACGATCTGCGCGCCAACATGGGTTATGACCCGCGCGTCGCCGTGCACCACCGTGACGGCTTCGAGGGGCTGATCGCCCTGCTGCCGCCGACCCCGCGCCGCGGGCTAGTGCTGATCGACCCGCCTTATGAGCTCAAAGAAGATTACTTCGCCGTGGTCGACACCCTGAAAAAGGCGCAGAAACGCTGGGCGACCGGCATCTACGCCCTCTGGTATCCGATCCTCGGGCAAGAGGCGGACAAATCCCGCGACATGCTGCGCACCATCAAGCGCGAGAACTTCGGCAACGTGCTGGTGGCCGAGCTGGAAGTGGCCGGTCAGACTGCCGACTGGGGAATGAACGGCTCAGGCATGCTGATCATCAGCCCGCCCTGGATGCTGGACGAGCAGATTGAAGCCTTCCTCAAACCGCTCTGTGCCAAACTGGCGCAGGGCGCCGGTGCCCAGTACAAGGTGGAGTGGCTCAACAAGGCCGAGGGTTAATCCCCCGCCCCGCTGCACTCACCGAGTTCAAACGCAAAAGCCCCATCACGGGGCTTTTTCTATTGGTGCGGCCGGTGTGTAAGGCAGCCTGAACCTGCGCGCCCTATGAGCGGGCGGGCAGATCCTGTTTCAGCGCAACGAGCAACAAGGCCAGCAGGCCAAAGGGCGGAAACAGACAGAGCAGGGAGCAGATAAGGGTGATCAGCGCCGGATACTCGCTCTTGCGGCGCGCCAGTCGCCAGGCGATGACGCCGACGATGACCATCAGCAACGCAATGAACTGGCCTAGCAGGGTGGCATTGATATTCATGAAAGATCCTTTTTCATGGGCAAGTGTGAAGAACCTGTACTTTATCGCCTTGGTTGCGATTGGCAACCGCTGAAGCGCACCGGCCACTCGCCCGTTGATAGGTTCTCTCTATTCTGGCAATAGATGAGAATGGTTTTTATTTAATCTCATTTCGGCAGATACTCTCATCATCAACAGAGGGAGCCGCCATCATGAAAAAGACCATCAGCTTTGCCATCCTGCACTTCGGTGTCGCCTTTACCGTGGCCTACCTGCTGACCGGTGAGCTGCTGACCGCCAGCCTGATCGCCCTGATCGAGCCCGCCGTCAACACGGGCGCCTTCTACTTTCATGACCTTGGCTGGCACAAGCTCAAGCCAAATCACAGCCTGCAGGCCAAGACCAGCAGCTTCGCGGTGGTCCACTTCTCGGTGGCCTTCGGAGTGGCCTTCCTGCTGAGCGGCGAGCTGCTCACCGGCGGCGTGATGGCGATGATCGAACCGGCCATCAACACCGTGGTGTTCTTCTTCCACGAGCGGCTGTGGCGCGCCCGCAGTCAGCAACTGGCGCTGGCCTGATCGACCGGGCAACCCGCCTCCCCCTTTATCACGGCCACAAAAAACCCGACATTCCGGCCAGGAGTGTCGGGTTTTCCCGTTTGGCAGCAATTCAGCAGTGCAAGTGGGCTCGGCTCCCCTGCTGCATTGCCCTGAAGAGTGTGCTGTAGTAGGCAGATATTCCCTCTTATTGCTGGTATCTATCCGATGAACAAGACCTTGTTTGCCACCCTGCTGTTTGCTCCTCTGCTGGCCAGCGCCGCAACCCCCTCCTTTGACTGCACCAAAGCCTCCGGGTCGGTCGAAACCCTGATCTGCAAGGATGCCGGACTGGCCGCCCTCGATAACGAACTGGCGGCCCTCTACCCCAAGGCGATTGCAGCGCTCTCTCCCGAACAGCTCAAGACAGAGCGCGCCATGCAGCGCGGCTGGATCAAGGGGCGTAACGACTGCTGGAAGGGGCAGGATCTGCGCCAGTGTGTGGAGGATAACTACCTGCTGCGGATCACCGAACTGCAGATCAGCGGCGGCCAGCTGATGGTGCCGGCACCAGTCAACTACCAGTGCGGCAAGAACGTCACTCTCTCCACCTACTTCTATAACGATGCCAAGCTGCCCGCCGCGGTGATCAACCTGAGCGAGGGCGACAAGCAGCAACAAGTGCTCGCCTATGAAGCCCCCAGCGCCAGCGGCGCCCGTTATGAAGGGCAAAACCTCACCTTCTTCACCAAGGGGGACGACGCCACGCTGGAGCGTTACGGCCAGCCAACCCTCACCTGCATGGAAAATCCGACCAAGGGCTGAGGCTCATAGGGGCGGCTCGTCTTGCCGCCCCCCCACCTTGACTAGATAGCGATATCCAGCGGTTTTCCTTCCCGCACAATCCGCAACTTGAGCGACCCCGGCTTGCTGGTGCTGAGCAGTTCACGCACCTTGTCGATCTCGAGGGGACGATAAGCCACCCCGTTGATCTGCTCCAGAATGTCGCCGTTGGCCAGACCATAGGGGGCAAGATCCCGTTCATCGTTGTAGTAGACCTGCAGATGCTCGCCATCAAAACGCACCCCGATATTGCGCAGGACTGGCGGCACTTTGCGCGCCAGGCTGTCGGCGTCGTAGCAGAGCATCATCCGCCCGGGCATGATCGCAAAGCGATTGAAGCGGTTAACAAAATCCAGCCCCAGACCATACTGCTCATTGCTGTTTTCCGACACCCGCAGCTCACCGAGCTGGCGCTCATCAAAGTGCAGGCCGGTGAGGATATGGTCACGCCCCTCCACCATACCGCTGGCGTCCACCCCTTTGCGTGGCATCGCATCTTCGCCAGAGATCGCCTTCTGACTGGCCATAAAGTCGATAAAGGCATGGTCGGCATAGCTCTGATCGGCCCCGGTATCCAGATACATGCGCACGCTGCTCTCGCCATGGGTCAGATACACGGCCGGGGAGCGGTTGTAGCTGTCTTCATAGCCGATGCAACGCTCGAACCTGGCTGCCGACGGTGCCGTCAGCGAAGCAGTGAGCTGATGCCTGTCGCGATCAAACACCCAGTTGAAACGGCGGATGGTGTCGATCCCGAGGATGCCATCGATACGGCTGCCGAGAGACTGGGAGAAAAGATCGAAATCAATAGTTGCCCACAGATCGCTGTCATCAATGGTGACCGACCCTAGCGAGAAGGGTTGCGGCTCAACAAAACCAAGCTGCTCGCTGCCCAGTTGGCTCGAAACGCTGTTCACAGTGGCAAAATCAGCCTGATAGGCCCTGGGCAATTCGCTTAAGGTCAGCGCCTTGAAGCGGCTGGCCAGACGACGATCGATAAAGGTGATACTGGCCCCGGTATCGAGCAAAAACTGGTACTGCTCACCAGCGATGGTGACGGGGATCAGGGGGGCGCTTTCGTAATGCACTGTCAGCACCGGGCCGGGTGCATTGCGCTTGGCGGATGAATCCGGGGCTGTGCAGCCTTGGACGACGAACAGGGCCAACATGGCCAGCGCCACTTTGAACTGCGACTTCATAACTCTCCTTCCCGATAGCAGATGCCCCCGCGACGCCACCGCATAATGCTATCTTGTTGATTTATAGATAAATAAGCTATTTCAGCGGGGGAGGCGGACAATAACAAAGAGTTTTATGCTGGTTCAAGCCGGATATGACCATGAATATTCTATGGAGATAGTTCAAGAATGGTTGTTCACGCTATCTCGGTGCGTCATCAATCGTTGGCGACATTTGATTAATTTATTGATCTTGCACAGAAAATCTCAATATTGAGCTTTCTCTCCTCAGCGCCATGGTTAATATTGCCATTTGGCAACGATTGCCTCGTCGGAGTCTCCCATGAGCCATGCCAACCCCATCCCGTTGGTGAAACGCAGCAGACTGGAGGCTGAAATTCAGGGGCGGTAGCCATGCCGGATGAATGGATAAGCGAGAGTTGCCCACCACGACCGACTCAACATAGTGACAGCCTTATGTTCATTTCTAAGCTGTTCACGCAAGCGTGATTTGGCGGCGCTTTCCAAGACTGCGCTGAGCTCTATTTTTTCATACCGTAGTAACGGTGGCGAAAAAAGAGGAAGTTAAGCGAATACGCCCAGCATAAGAAGCAAACGGGTAACATTATGATTTAATAATTATTTTCACTTGGTGGCGATGAAAATGTTACGGAGTTATATGGAATTCTCTGCTAACGGATTAATGCCGCCTTCCATCTAATCACTGTTATACACTAAGAGTGAAATTTAAAGTACGAGGAAAATAATGACTCAAAAACCAACAGTTTTTATAGCTTCTTCAGTTGAGGCGATCTCAGTTGCAGAGGCTGTCAATATTAAAATGGAATACGATGCTCAAGTTAAGCAGTGGGATAATGCTTTTGATTTGTCGTCAATAACAATTATGTCATTGATCGAAAGAGCAAAGAAAACAGACTACGGTATATTTGTATTTCACCCAGACGATAAAACTACAATACGGCAAAATGCATATAGTAGCGTTCGCGATAATGTTCTCTTCGAGTTAGGTTTATTCATTGGCGCTCTTGGGATAGAGAGATGTTTCGTCCTAATCCCAAAATCCACAGAAAGCTCATTCCGAATGCCAACTGATTTAGCGGGTGTCACCACTACTACATACGATGATTCATTAAATGATATGGTTGATGCAGTTACGACAAGTTGTGCAAAAATAAAGCAAGCGATTAAAAAATTGGAGCAAAGCAAGCCTAGTTCTACTCTAAATCCAGTTGACGATTCATTAGTGACTAACCTCCAAACTCAATTAAGCGCTTCACAGTCAAAGATATGGAGTATGGGGCATGAGCTGGAACGAAGTAAGGAAAATGAAGCTCAGTTATTAGAATCAATTAAAAGTCAATTCTTCTCAATAGCAAAACCAGCTACACCAGCAGAAATTAAAAGGTGGGAAGATGGGGCAAAAGAAAGTTATTTACAGGAAGTAAAGATAGATTCACATAATGCTTATTATGTAGATCAAGATATCGTTCTTCCTCCACTTTATGGAGCATCCTCTCTTTCAGTTATTGTAGAAAAAGGCGTAAAAGTACACGGTTTAGGAAAAAATTCACATAATAACATTTACTATTTGGATGGCTTCCGTACCGATAGGCGTGTATAACAAACGCTTCAAGAGGGACAGCCAACGCGCGGCATTTTTACTATGCTTTGGTTTTTGTGGTTATGGTGTTATGCGGAAAGTTGGTAGTAGCGTTGGCAGCCCCTTAAGCGGGCGTTAGGGCAACCCATGCCGTGCGACTGCGCCAATTTATCCAGCTGCGTTAGCTATGGAGAGTCAGAAAAAGACTTTTGTAGCAGTTTTCACCTTATTTCGGAGCGCCCATGGTTGCGTCTACTCGTAGGTTCGAATAGCCCGTAGATTAGCGAAGCGTAATCGGACGTTCGCGGTCACAATATTTCGTGATAGCACCAATTGCCTTTAGAGACCGGCTTTCACGCTGTCTCATTTTTTACCTGTATCTTTGCTGGCGTAACACTCCCCAAGGAGATTTATGAAGCCCGACTTAACCGGCACTCGGATTGTGCTGCGCACCATTGGCCCGCAGGATGCTGCCGATCTGTTCGAGATTTATGGCAATCCGCTGACCATGGAGTTTGCCTCTGATCCCTGCTTTACCTCTCCCGCCATGGTGGCGCAGATGATGGCGAGCGTGGTGCGGCTGGAGCAAACGGGTGAGTCGCTGGAGTGGGCGATTGTCGAGCGGAAGGGCAACAAGGTGATCGGCACCTGCGGCCTGCACAGTTTCAGCGAGGCGGGTCACAGCTGCGAGGTGGGCTGCCTGCTCAATGCGGCCTATTGGCGAAGAGGGTTTATGTCGGAGGCGCTGGGATTGCTGTTCGCCCACGCCACCACACTGGGAGTCACCTGCCTCACCGCAGATATCGATGCAGATAACGTCCGCTCTATCGCCCTGTTTGAAAAACTGGGCTTCCAGGCGCATGCAGGGCGCTATCAGCGCACGCTCCCCTTTGTCTGACCCGACACCAGAGGCATAACCCCCTCGCCTCTCAGGGCGTTGTGGCAAGGATCAGGCATAAAAAAACCGGAACCCAAGGGTTCCGGTTTTTTTCATTCCAGCCGAGGCTGGCAAACCAGCAAATTAAGCCTGGTTTTTAACTTCTTTCAGACCGCGGAAAGGAGCTTTGGCACCCAGAGCTTCTTCGATACGGATCAGCTGGTTGTACTTGGCAACACGGTCAGAACGGCTCATGGAACCGGTCTTGATCTGGCCAGCAGCGGTACCAACAGCCAGGTCGGCGATGGTAGCGTCTTCGGTCTCACCGGAGCGGTGGGAGATGACGGCAGTGTAGCCAGCGTCTTTGGCCATCTTGATGGCAGCCAGAGTTTCGGTCAGGGAACCGATCTGGTTGAACTTGATCAGGATGGAGTTGGCGATGCCGTTGTCGATACCGCGCTTCAGGATCTTGGTGTTGGTTACGAACAGGTCGTCACCCACGATCTGGATTTTCTTGCCCAGTTCAGCAGTCTGGTAGGCGAAGCCTTCCCAGTCAGATTCGTCCAGGCCATCTTCGATGGAGACGATCGGGAACTTGGTGGTCAGGTCAGCCAGGAAGTCGGAGAAACCGTTGGAGGTGAAGACACGACCTTCGCCTTTCAGGTTGTACTCTTTCTTCTCTGCGTCGTAGAACTCGGAAGCAGCGCAGTCCATAGCCAGGGTGATGTCGGTGCCCAGTTTGTAACCGGCAGCGGCAACGGCTTCAGCGATAACTTCCAGCGCTTCGGCGTTGGATTTCAGGTTCGGAGCGAAACCACCTTCGTCACCAACTGCAGTGTTGTAGCCCTTGGACTTCAGCACTTTGGCCAGGTTGTGGAACACTTCTGCGCCCATGCGAACGGCTTCTTTCAGGGTCTTGGCGCCAACCGGCTGGATCATGAACTCCTGGATGTCGACGTTGTTGTCGGCGTGCTCACCACCGTTGATGATGTTCATCATCGGCAGCGGCATGGAGTAAACACCCGGGGTGCCGTTCAGCTCGGCGATGTGGGCGTACAGCGGCATGCCTTTGGCAGCAGCGGCAGCTTTGGCGTTAGCCAGGGAAACAGCCAGGATGGCGTTGGCGCCGAACTTGGATTTGTTCTCGGTACCGTCGAGGTCGATCATGATCTGGTCGACAGTGGCCTGGTCCTTGGCATCTTTACCCAGCAGAGCTTGAGCGATCGGGCCGTTTACGGCTTCGATGGCTTTCAGCACGCCTTTACCCAGGAAACGGCTCTTGTCGCCGTCACGCAGTTCCAGCGCTTCGCGGGAACCGGTGGACGCGCCAGACGGAGCGGCTGCCATACCAACAAAACCACCTTCCAGGTGAACTTCGGCCTCAACGGTCGGGTTACCACGGGAGTCGATGATTTCACGACCGATCACTTTAACGATCTTGGACATGTGTATTTCCTCAGGTTTCGTAAAAAAACAACAAAAATATGCCAAAAAAAGCGGCTGTGGCACAGTGCCCCAACCGCATTTATTTTCAATTACTTCAAATTACGCTTCTGATACTCGCCTGCCGCCTTCACAAAACCGGCGAACAGAGCGTGGCCATCACGAGGAGTAGAGGTGAACTCCGGGTGGAACTGCGCAGCCACGAACCAGGGGTGATCCGGGATCTCGATGATTTCCACCAACTTCTTGTCGGCGGAGAGACCGGTCACTTTCAGACCTGCCGCTTCAATCTGCGGCAGCAGCTTGTTGTTTACTTCGTAACGGTGACGGTGACGCTCGTAAATGGTCGGGCTGCCGTACATCTGACGCACCTTGGAATCTTCGACCAGGTGGCAGAGCTGGGAACCCAGACGCATGGTACCGCCCAGATCGGACTTCTCGGTACGGGTCTCGACGTTGCCTTCTTCATCCACCCACTCGGTGATGAGGCCGACGACCGGGTACGCGCAATCTTTCTTGAATTCGGAGGAGTGAGCCCCTTCCATGCCCGCTACGTTGCGAGCGAATTCGATCATGGCAACCTGCATGCCGAGGCAGATACCCAGGTAGGGGATCTTGTTCTCGCGGGCATACTGGGCAGCCAGAATTTTGCCTTCCACACCGCGTTCACCGAAGCCACCCGGCACCAGGATCGCGTCCAGACCTTCCAGCAGCTCGGCGCCACGGGTCTCGATATCCTGAGAGTCGATGTACTTGATGTTGACGGAGTGACGGGTCTTGAGACCACCGTGCTTGAGCGCCTCGTTGACGGACTTGTAAGCGTCTGGCAGGGAGACGTACTTGCCGACCATACCGATGGTCACTTCACCAGTCGGGTTGGCCTCTTCGTAGATAACCTGTTCCCACTCGGACAAGTCAGCCTCTTTGCACTCCAGACCGAAACGCTCGGTGAAGTAGGAGTCCAGGTTCTGGGATTTCAGCAGTGCCGGGATCTTGTAGATGGAGTCGACGTCTTTCATGGAGATGACGGCGCGCTCGGGCACGTTGCAGAACAGAGCAATTTTGGCGCGCTCGTTGGCCGGAATGGCACGGTCGGAGCGGCAGATCAGCACATCCGGCTGGATACCGATGGAGAGCAGCTCTTTGACGGAGTGCTGGGTCGGCTTGGTCTTCACTTCACCGGCAGCAGCCAGGTAAGGAACCAGCGTCAGGTGCATGAACATGGCATTGTTGCGGCCCACTTCGGCAGCCAGCTGACGAATGGCTTCGAGGAACGGCAGGGACTCGATGTCACCTACGGTACCGCCCACTTCGACGATGGCAACCTGATGGCCTTCGGCACCGGCAATCACCCGCTCCTTGATGGCGTTGGTGATGTGCGGGATAACCTGAATGGTGGCGCCCAGATAGTCACCACGACGCTCTTTACGCAGTACGTCGGCGTAGATACGGCCGGTGGTAAAGTTGTTGCGACGGGTCATCTTGGTGCGGATGAAACGCTCGTAGTGGCCCAAATCCAGATCGGTTTCGGCCCCGTCCTCGGTTACGAACACTTCACCATGCTGGGTCGGGCTCATGGTGCCCGGATCCACGTTGATGTACGGGTCCAGTTTCATGATGGTCACATCCAGACCACGGGCTTCCAGAATGGCTGCCAGAGAAGCTGCGGCAATGCCTTTGCCGAGGGATGAAACAACGCCACCAGTAACAAAAATATATTTGGTCGTCATGCTGAACCTGAAAGAAGTTTAGGGAATTTTAAGGGGTGCTTCGGGGATGAAGCAGGACGGGGAAACAGTATACCAAAAACCCCTCTCCCAAACAATGAGCAAAAATCTATCAGGCTCACCGCCCCCCCATCTTGCGCCAAATCAACTTTGCTCGGTTTCCTTCGCCTTATCCCAGGCGGCATCCAGCTTTTCGAGGGTGCAATCGGTCATTTCCAAGCCTTCTGCGGCGATTATCTGCTCAACCTGACGAAAACGACGTTCGAACTTGGCGTTGGCACCGCGCAGCACCTGCTCCGGATCCTTGCCCAGATGACGCACCAGATTGACGGTGGCAAACAGCAGGTCGCCGAGCTCGTCGCTCACCCTCGCCTCGTCCACATCGGCCATCAATGCCTCTTCCATCACCTCGTCGATCTCTTCATGGATCTTGTCCACCACAGGCCCCAACGTCTTCCAGTCAAACCCAACGGTAGCGCAGCGCTTCTGAATTTTGGCGGCGCGAGTCAGGGCAGGCAGCGAGAGCGGGATGTCGTCCAGCACGCTCTCTTTGTCGAGGGCCGCCCGCTCTTTGGCCTTTTCCGCTTCCCAGTTCGCTTTTACCGCTTTCTCGTCGCCAAGGTCTGCATCGGAAAAAACGTGGGGATGACGGCGAATGAGCTTTTCACTCACCGTATCCACGATATCGGCAAAGTCGAACAAGCCCCGCTCTTTACCCAGCTGGGCGTAAAACACCACCTGAAACAGCAAATCCCCCAGCTCCCCTTTCAGCCCCTGCCAATCTTCGGTCTCGATGGCATCGGCCACCTCGTAGGCCTCTTCCAGTGTGTGCGGCACTATGCTCTGGAAGCTCTGTTTCAGATCCCAGGGGCAGCCGTTTTGCGGATCGCGCAGACGAGCCATGATGTCGAGCAGTTGGGGCAGATCATAACGTTGGGACATGGGCTACTCACTTTCGATTCGTTAAATGGGGATGAAGCGACATCAGGCCGCGCAGCCGCGCAATCTCATGTCGAGCAATTGGGAGAGGTCGTAACGTTGGGACATGGGATATTCGCTTTCGATTTGTTCAAAAAGGGTCGTAAATGCAGACCGGCCACTGGGGCCGGTCGGTTCGCTATCAAAGCCGCTTGGCGCTGATCACATCGTTGAGCTGACTGAGCTTGGCCAACGCCCGGTTGAAGGCGTTGATGTTGTAAATCTCCAGCTCCATGTCGATCTCAGCGGTTTGCTCGCGCACGTTGGAGCGCGAGCGCACCCCCATCACATTGATCTTCTCGTTGGCCAGCACGGTAGTGATATCGCGCAGCAGGCCGGAGCGATCGTTGGAGATGATCCGGATGGTGAGGCCATAGCCGCCGGAGTAGTTCTCACCCCACACCGCATCGATCAGCCGCTCAGGGTTGCGCCGTGACAACTCTTTCAACTGCTCGCAATCTTCCCGGTGGATCGAAACGCCGCGCCCCATGGTGATAAAGCCCTGAATGGAGTCCCCAGGGATCGGCTGACAGCAGCGGGCAATATGGGTCATCAGGTTGCCGACCCCTTCCACCACTATGTGATCCTTGGGCTTGTGGCGCATCGGCGCATTGGCCTTCTGCTCCAGCTTCTCCAGCAGTCGGCGATCTTCCTCTTCCGCCGTCGGCTTGTTGTAGCAGGTGTCGAGATAGTTGAGCACCTGGTTGATTCGGATATCGCCGCTGCCGATACCAGCCAGCAGATCGTCGGTGCTCTCCAGATTGAAGCGGCGCAGCATGTTGCCCTTGTCGATCTTGGACATGCTGAGGTTGTGGCGATCCAGCTCCTTCTCGAACAGCTCGCGACCGGCCACGATATTCTTGTCCCGATCCAGTTTTCTGAACCAGGTCGCCACCTTGGCCCGCGCCCGGCTGGAGCGCAGGAAGCCGGCGTTGGGGTTCATCCAGTCGCGGCTCGGGTTCGGCTCTTTCTGGGTGATCACCTCCACCTGATCGCCGGTCTGCAGCGCATAGGTAAACGGCACGATGCGGCCGTCAATCTTGGCGCCGATGCAGCGGTGACCGATCATGCTGTGGACGTGATAGGCAAAATCGAGCGGGGTGGCGCCAGCCGGCAAGTCGATGACATCCCCTTTCGGGGTGAAGACGTAGACCCTGTCCTCGAACACCTGACTGCGCAGATCTTCCAGCAGGGAGCCGCTCTCGGAGAGATCCTCCTGCCAGGCGAGCAGCTTGCGCAGCCACTCGATCTTGTCTTCGAAGGTGTTGGCCTTGCCGCCAGCCTGTGCCCCTTCCTTGTAGCGCCAGTGCGCCGCGACGCCGAGCTCGGCATCCTGATGCATCTGGTCAGTACGGATCTGGATCTCGACAGTCTTGCCCTCCGGCCCCACCACTACGGTGTGAATCGACTGGTAGCCGTTGGGTTTGGGGTTGGCGACATAGTCGTCAAACTCGCGGGGAATGTGGTGGAACTGGGTGTGGACTATGCCGAGCGCCGCATAGCAATCCTGCAGCCGCTTGGTCACTACCCGCACCGCGCGCACGTCGAACAACTCGTTGAACTCGAGGTGCTTCTTCTGCATCTTGCGCCAGATGCTGTAGATATGTTTCGGCCGACCGTACACCTCGGCGTCAACTCCCGCCTCTTTCAACCCATTACGCAGGGATTGCACAAACTCGCGGATGTAGCGCTCGCGGTCGAGCCGCTTCTCATCGAGCTGCTTGGCGATCTGCTTGTAGGTATCCGGGTGCAGGTAACGGAAGGCGAGATCTTCCAGCTCCCACTTGAGCTGGCCGATGCCGAGACGGTTGGCGAGCGGTGCATAGATGTTGGTGATCTCCTGGGCCATCAGCACCCGGGTCTCTTCATCTGCCGTCTTCGCTTCCCGCAGGCAGGCGATCCGCTCCGCCAGCTTGATCACCACGGCGCGCACATCCTCGACCATGGCGAGCAACATGCGACGCACGTTGTCGACCTGCTCCGGCGAGGTTTCGCTGCGATGGAGGGTCTGCAGGGAGCGGATGGCCTCCATCTCCAGCACCCCTTCCACCAGCTTGGCGATCTTGGAGCCGAAGTCCTCGTCCATCCGCTCTTGGCTGATGAGACCGGCTTCGACGAAGGGGTAGATGATGGCGGCCTTGAGGGTACCGATATCCATGCTGAGCATCTGCAGAATGCCCACCATTTCGATGCCACGCACCAGCAGCTTGCTGGTCAGCGCCTCGTCACCGAGCGTCAGACAATACTGATAGACGGTTCGCAGCTGATCCTTTTCACTGTCACTCAAGGAGAGTGAGCTGACCCACTCTTCCAGGGTGAAGTTGTCTTTCAAATGAATATCGCGAACCGCAACCATGGTATCAATCCTTTAAATTATCGGGCCGAAAGCTGTCACTTTCCCCCCTCATGAGATTGCCTCAAATGGGGATATCCAGCGCACTTTTCAAGGCATATTGTCCAGAAAGACAATAGAGCGCACCAACAGGCCCTGCCGAACGACGAGGGTCTAGATTACCCCAATCACACCAGCTCAAACAGCCGCAGACATGCCAGATTACACATCCGCATCGCCGTACCGATGAGCAGGATTACTTCATATACACACCTGCTCAAAGAGTAACGAACATGCCGGATGACCTATCCGGCATCGCCAAACTGATGAGTCATTTACTCCCGTTCAAACAGCGCCATGGACTCCAGATGACCGGTGTGAGGGAACATGTCGAGCATGCCGAGGCGCACCAGACGGTAACCCCCTTTCACCAGTACCTGACTGTCCCGCGCCAGGGTGACCGGGTTACAGGAGACGTAGACCACCCGCTTGGGGGAAAGTTTCACGACGTGTCCCATCACTTCCAGCGCGCCGGGACGAGCCGGATCCAGCAGCACCAGATCAAACCCTTCCCGCGCCCAGGACATGCCGACGATGTCATCGCTCAGGTCGGCCTTGTAGAAACGGGCATTGCTGATGCCGTTGCGACGGGCGTTCTCTTCGGCCCGCTGCACCATGGCCAGTTCACCTTCCACACCCACCACTTCGCGAGCCTGACGGGCCAGCGGCAGGGTGAAGTTGCCGATACCGCAGAAGAGATCGAGCACCTTGTCATCCTTGCTCGCCCCGAGCCATGTCAGCGCCTGCTCCACCATGCTCTGGTTGATGGGACCGTTGACCTGAATGAAATCACCGGGGGCAAATGCAAGAGACAGGCCATCCAGCGAGTAGGATGGGGAAAATTGTTGCTGCAGCGCTTCGATGCGATCATCGGCAGCTTGCAGATAGAGGTCGATCCCCTGCGCTTTTGCAAACTCCACCAGCAGGGCGCGATCCGCCTCATTGGGACGGCCGGTGTGACGCAGCAGCATCATGATCCCCTGCTCGGCCTGGATAAGCTCCGCATGGCCCAGCTCGCGCTGGCTCTTGAGGCGATTGAGGCACTCACGCAGCGGGGCAATCAGCGCAGAGAGCGGCTCGGCCAGCACAGGGCAACTGTCGATCTCCACCAGATCGTTGCTGTTACGGCGGCGGAAACCGACCCGGGTGCAGCGACCGTTCTTGTCAAATTTGATGGCCAGACGACAGACCCGGCGGTAGGCACGATCTTCACCGGTCAGTACCGGCTCCAGCGCCGGCGCCTTGATGTTGCCCAACCGCTCGAACAAGCTGACCAGTCCGGCCGCCTTGGCGGCTTGCTGATCGGCAACCGACATGTGCTGGGCACTGCAACCGCCGCACTCGCGATAGTGGCCGCAAAAGGGAGCGATACGATTGGCCACCGGGGTCACCACCTGTTGCAAGGCGGCGTGACCATACTGCTTTTTCTCTTCGGTGATGCGTGCCTTGACGGTCTCGCCGGGCAGAGCCCCTTCGACGAAGATCGCCTTGCCCTGATGGCGACCGATACCGACGCAGTGGTGATCGAGAGTGTCTATCGTAAATTCAATGCGTTGGAGCTGGGTGGACTTCTTTTGGGGCTTGAAAAACTGGGCCATAAAACTTGGTGCCTATAGGTGGCTATGTCATGATTGTGGAATCTGCTGCCGGGTATTGTCCCACAAGAATAATAGTATGACCAAATACGGCCACAGAGCCCGTGTATTGCCATCAACCCTATCGCCAACCCTGTTCACTGGTGGCCTGTTCGTATGACCAAATATGGCCTGAGAGCACGCGTTCTCGCCTTCACCATCCTGCCAACCCTGATCATCGGTGGCCTGATGGCCGGTTACTTCACCTTCCACCGCTACCAGCAGCTGGAAAACAACCTCATTGATCAGGGGATCAACATTATCGAACCGCTGGCGATCGCCAGTGAATACGGGATGACCCAGCACAGTCGAGAATCCCTCAAGCGACTGATTGGCCTGACCCACCGCAAGAACTCCCCCTTCATCAAGTCCATCGCTGTCTTCACCCAGGACAACCAGCTGTTCGTTACCTCGAACTACCACCGGGATTTCACCCGACTCAGACTGCCCGATGGCGAGCCTATTCCGGATCTGACCAGCGTGACGTTTCAGGGGGACGACATCATTTTGCGCACCCCGATCCAGGCTGAAACCAGTCTGGATGGCTTCCCACTACCCAGCGATGTAGAGCCGCCGATGATCGGCTACATCTCGATGCAGATGGCGACCGACAGGGCCATGCTGCTGCAGTACCGCGACACCTTCTTTGCGGTGATCATGGTGCTCATCGGGGTCGCCTTCAGTACCCTGTTTGGCTTCCGTCTGGTCAAGAGCGTGACCCAGCCCATCACCAACATGGTGCAGGCGGTGCACAAGATCAGGGAGGGGCGGCTCGATACCCGGGTCAGCGGCCAGCTCACCGGCGAGCTGGATATGCTGAAAAATGGCATCAACGCCATGGCCAAGGCGCTCTCCGAATATCACGAAGAGATGCAGCAGAATATCGATCAGGCTACCTCTGACCTGCGCGAAACCCTGGAGCAGATCGAGATCCAGAACGTCGAGCTCGACATGGCCAAGAAACGGGCGCAAGAGGCGGCGCGGGTCAAGTCGGAGTTTCTGGCCAACATGTCCCACGAATTGCGTACCCCGCTCAACGGGGTCATCGGCTTTACCCGCCAGCTGCTGAAAACCAGCCTGACCCCGAGCCAGACCGACTACATGCAGACCATCGAGAAATCGGCGCGCAACCTGCTTGGCATCATCAACGACATCCTCGACTTCTCGAAGCTGGAAGCGGGCAAGCTGCAGCTGGAGCATATCCCGTTCAGCCTGCGCGACACCCTCAACGAGACCATGCACCTGCTCGGCCCCAGCGCCCACGACAAGCAGCTGGAGCTCTCCTTGCGGGTGGATGCCGATGTGCCGGACTACCTCACCGGCGACCCCATGCGTCTGCAACAGGTGCTGACCAACCTCACCGGCAACGCCATCAAGTTCACCGAGCAAGGCAACGTGGATGTCCATATCGAGCAGACCGGCAGTGGCAACCACAAGGTGAGGCTCAACGTCCAGATCCGCGATACCGGCATCGGCATCTCCCAAGAGCAGCAACATCAGCTGTTCCAGGCCTTCAATCAGGCCGACTCATCCATCTCCCGCCGTTATGGCGGCACGGGCCTGGGCCTCGTTATCACCCAGAAGCTGGTGCAGCAGATGGGCGGCCAGATCCGCTTTGAATCGGAGCTCGGCAAGGGCTCCATCTTCTCCTTCAGTCTGGATGTGGAGGTATCCCCCCTGCCCCAGACCGATCAATTGCCGCTGGATCGGATCCGTGGCAAGCGGCTCTGGCTGCTGGAACCGGATCCCTTCGCGCAAGCCTCCCTGCTCGCCCTGTTGGCGGAGTGGCACCTCGATGTGCACCCACTGACCAGCGATGATCCCTGGCCTGAGATGAGCGAGCAGGAGATGGTGATCATCGGCAGCAGCACCCTGCATACGCCGCAGCAGGTGCTCGGCCGTCTCGACAGACTGAACGGCCAGCAGCAGAACACCATAGTGCTGCTCAGCAGCCACGAGCCAGCGCTCTATGAAGCGATGCTGGCCCATGGCGCCCAGCACTGTCTCTCCAAACCGGTCAACCACCGCAAGCTGCTGCACGCCCTGCTCTCGCCGGAATCGAGCCGCCAGAAACTGCCCGCCCAGCCTGCTCCGCGCCAGTTGCAGCCAATCAAGGTGCTGGCGGTGGATGACAACGCCGCCAACCTCAAGCTGATCGCCGCCATGCTCAAGGAGATGGTGAGTCAGGTGGTGGTGTGCAAAAACGGCAAGGAAGCGGTCAAGCAGGCCCAGAGCCAGCCGTTCGACATCATCTTCATGGATATCCAGATGCCGGTCATGGATGGCATCAGTGCCACCCAGGCTATCCGCAACCAGTCCCTCAACACCACCACCCCGATCGTGGCGGTGACCGCCCACGCCATCCCCGGCGAACGGGAGCGGCTGATCCGGCAGGGGATGGACGACTATCTGGCCAAGCCCATCGACGAGAGCATGCTGGCCCAGCTCATCACCGACTTTGCCCATCGGCGCCACCAGAATAATGGTGCCCAACAGATCGACTGGGCACTGGCGGTGCGGCAGGCGGCGGGGAAAGAGCATCTCGCCAGAGAGATGCTGACCATGCTGCTGGCCAGTTTCGACGAAGTGGAACCAGTGCTGGATAGCGCGCTGGCTGGCGAAATTGAAGATAGCGAGGTGCTGGCCCAGCTCCATCGCCTCAACGGTGGCTGTGCCTATTCCGGGGTGCCGGGGCTGCAACGGCTGCTCTCCCAGCTGGAGCAACAGCTGCGTGACGGCGTGCCGGTCAGCGAGCTGGAACCCGAGCTGCTGGAGCTGCAAGATGCGCTGGAACTGGTGCGCCAAGAGGCGCCCCGCTATCTCGGCAAGGCTTGATGAGCTTGACCTGAACTGTATCGGCCCCCGCTTTTTCTGACGCGAGGGCTGCCAGATGGTAAAGTTGCGCCGTTTACACAGGAGTCAGCATGACCAACAACGATATTCTGCGCCGTCTGCGCTACGCCCTCACCATCAGCAACGACCAGATGGTCGAGATGTTTGCCAAGGGCAACCTGACGGTCACTCACACCCAGCTGCACAGCTGGTTGATGAAAGAGGCGGCGGAAGGTGGAGAGCAAGAGGCAGGCTATGTCGCCTGTCCCGACTCGGCCCTGAGCCAGTTCCTCGACGGTTTCATCATCGCCCGCCGCGGCGTGCGGGAAGATGCACCGGCCCAGGTGATCCCGAACCGGATCAACAACAACATGATCCTGCGCAAGCTGCGCATCGGTCTCAACTTCAAGGAAGAGGATATGCTCGGCACCCTCAAGCTCGCCGACTTCAACCTCTCCAAGTCCGAGCTCAGTGCCCTGTTCCGCTCCAAGGATCACAAGCACTATCAGGATTGCGGGGATCAGATCCTGCGCAACTTCCTGATCGGCCTCACGGCCAAATACCGCGGCTAACCAGCCGCGCGACTGACCAGACCGGGCCTTCGACATGTGCCAGCGACTCACTCCTCCCACGCTCAGCAGACTGGCTGTGGCAGGGGGATGGCGCTGGCGCTGTCTTCTTCCCCCCTTCTTTCTGCCACTGGTTCTGCTGCTGGGTGGTTGTACTCCGTCCGAATACCAGCTCTCTACCCGCTATCAGAGCGCCAACCAGAACGAGCGGATCGCCTTTCTGATCCTCCATTACACCGACGAAGACGATGCCAACTCCCTGCGCCTGCTGACCGAGCCGGAGCACAAGGTGAGCGCACACTACCTGATCCCCCGCGACAGCCACGAGACACCGCTCACCGTCTATCAGCTGGTGCCGGACAGCGCGCGCGCCTGGCATGCCGGACGCAGCCGTTGGCACCAATATGCCGGGCTCAATGCCAGCTCTCTTGGCATCGAGATCGTCAACCTCGGCTATCCAGCAGAAGATGAGCCGCTGGCCCCCGATGCGCGGCGCTGGCAACCCTATACCCCGCAGCAGATTGCTGCCGTCGGCGCCCTCAGCCGCAAGCTGGTCGACCGTTACCGGATCCCGCCGACCCAGGTGCTGGCTCACAGCGACGTCGCCCCCGAGCGCAAGCAGGATCCCGGCCCCCACTTCCCCTGGCGTCAGCTCTATCTGGAGTATGGCGTCGGCGCCTGGCCTGATGAAAACCGGGTGGCAGAGCTGCTTGCCAACCCTCTGCTGGAATGGAGTGCCACCATGTGGCAACAACAGCTGGCCCGCTATGGCTATGGCCTGCCCCGGAGCGGCCAGTGGGATGAGCAGAGCCGCGCCGTCATGGGCGCCTTTCAGCTCCACTTTCGCGCCAGCAAGGTCGATAGCAAACCAGACCGCGAGTGTCAGGCCATCCTGATGGCGCTGCTGGAAAAATACTTCCCCTAATCCTCATCCACTACCCCTGTTGCTGCGTACTTTTTGATAGCCATTAGCTATCAAACAGTTAGGCACAAGCAATTGTCCCTGCATTTTGCAAGGCGTTACTCTGACTGCGTTCCGAAAGAGAATTTCAAACCGATTTCCAAATCTGGAGGTGAATGATGAAAAGCCCGATTGGTCTTGATACTGCTCAATCACAAGCCCTGGCAGCCGAGTTGAATAAATTGCTGGCCAGCTACCAGATCCTCTACATGAACGTGCGCGGCTTCCACTGGAATATCCGTGGCAACCAGTTCTTCGAACTGCACCTGAAATTTGAAGAGATTTACAACGACCTGCTGCTGAAAGTCGATGCACTGGCCGAGCGGATCCTGACCCTGGATGGCGTGCCAATGCACAGCTTCAGTGAATACCTGAAAGTCTCTGCCATCCCGGAGCAAAAAGGGCTGCACGATGGCCGCGCCTGTATCGAATCCTTGCTGGATAGCTTCCGCGAACTGCTGGTCGCCCAGCGCCGTATTCTGGGTCAGGCCGCCGAAGCCGGTGATGAAGGCACTGCCTCCATCCTCTCCGACTATGTGCAGCAGCAGGAAAAACTGGTCTGGATGCTGCGCGCTTATCTGGCCTGATAGTGAACCAAGCCGACTACAGCGTACGTATGCCGGCTTGAGTAAGTACCGGGCCGAAAGCTCCTGACCAGACCACGGCCCAATCCGTCTGATTGTTATGTTCTGTTGCAAACCTGAGTTGTCTCTCCTTTTATCCACCCGCTTGCCGCCCTGTTTGGGCGGCTTTTTTTGTTTTTGATCTGCATCAAGGGAATCTTAATTGGCAAATTGAATGCCTATTAAGTTTTTCGCGAGAGGAATAGAATCGCCACAAAACAGACAACTGAAATGTCCAATTAGGAGAGACATGATGTTTTGTGTGCAATGTGAACAGACAATTCGTACCCCGGCAGGCAACGGCTGTGCCTACGCACAAGGTATGTGCGGCAAGACGGCGGAAACCTCGGATCTGCAGGATGTACTGATCTATACCCTGCAGGGGCTCAGCGCCTGGGCGCTGGCCGCCCGCGAGCAGGGCATCATAGATCGCGAGATCGATGCCTTCGTGCCCAAGGCCTTCTTCGCCACCCTCACCAACGTCAACTTCGACTCGAATCGCATCGTGGCCTACGTCAATCAGACCCTCGCCTATCGCCAGCAGTTGGCCGATCGTCTGACCGCCATGGCGGTGCAGGTCAACGACTTGCCACAGTCCGCTTATTTCGAGCCAGGTGCCGAGCTGCTGGAACAACTTGCCCATGCCGCGCCAGCCGCCCCCAATCGGGGCAAGAACGAAGTGAACGAAGACATCATGGGGCTGCGTCTGCTCTGCCTCTACGGCCTCAAGGGCGCCGCCGCCTACATGGAGCACGCCCGGGTGCTGGATCAGCAGAGTGACGAGGTGGCCGCCGAATTCCACCGCATCATGAGCTGGCTAAGCACAGACCCGAGCGAAATGGGTCGGCTGTTCAGCTGTGCCATGGAGATCGGTCAGCTCAACTTCAAAATCATGGAGATGCTGGATCTCGGTGAAACCAGCGCCTTCGGCCATCCGGAGCCGACCCAGGTCAGGGTCACCCCGATCCCCGGCAAGTGCATTCTGGTCTCCGGCCACGACATGATGGATCTCAAGCTCATTCTGGAGCAGACCAAGGGAACCGGCATTCATGTCTACACCCACGGCGAGATGCTGCCCGCGCTGGCCTACCCCTTCTTCAAGCAGTACCCCCATCTGGTGGGTAACTACGGCTCCGCCTGGCAGAACCAGCAGAAGGAGTTTGCCAACTTCCCGGGCGCCGTAGTGATGACCTCCAACTGCATCATCGACCCGAATGTGGGCAACTACTCGGATCGCATCTTTACCCGCTCCATCGTCGGCTGGCCGGGCGTCACCCATCTGGAGGGGGATGATTTCTCCGCCGTGATCGCCAAGGCCCAAGCGCTGGAAGGCTTCAAGCACACCGAGCTCGAGCACTTCATCACCATCGGCTTTGCCCGCAACGCCCTGATGCAGGCTGCGCCCGCAGTGATTGAGAAGGTCAAAGCCGGGGAGATCAGCCACTTCTTCCTGGTGGGTGGCTGTGACGGCGACAAGGCCGAGCGCGCCTACTTCACCGAGTTTGCCAAGGCGGCGCCGCGCGACAGCCTGCTGCTCACCCTGGGATGCGGCAAATACAAGTTCAACAAGCTCGACTTTGGCGACATCGGCGGCATTCCGCGTCTGCTGGACGTGGGTCAGTGCAATGATGCCTACTCCGCCATCCAGTTGGCGCTGGCGCTCTCCGAAGCGTTCGAGTGCGGTGTCAACGATCTGCCGCTGACGCTGGTGCTCTCCTGGTTCGAGCAAAAAGCCATCGTCATTCTGCTCACCCTGCTCTCCCTCGGGGTGAAAGACATTCGTACCGGCCCGACCGCCCCCGCCTTCCTCACCCCGGCGCTGCTCAAGGTACTGGAGGAGCAGTTTGGCCTGAAAGGGACCACCACGGCCGAGGCTGACTTGGCCGAGATCCTGGCAGCCTGATCGGCACCTCATGCTGTAAGCGTTTGGCGAGCCGCCCGGCTCGCCTTTTTTCTGGATCCGGCTTTTTCACCAGACGTTTTTCAACCCGTTTCAAACCTAAGGAGCCTTGTGATGACCTCTCTCACCCTCACCTGCATTGGCCGCCAACAGAACACCCACGACGTCGTGAGCTGGCAACTGGTGCCGCTTTCCGGCAGCCTCCCTCCCGTACTGGCTGGCCAGTGCATCACCCTGCATACCGAGATTGACGGCCAGACGGAGTGCCGCGCCTATACCCTCTCCTCCAGCCCGCAGGATGCATGCTGGCAAGTGACTATCAAGTATGTGGGACGGGTCTCTCGCCATCTGCACCAGACCCTGCAAGTGGGCGACGAGATCCGGGCCGATGGCCCGTTCGGCGATTTCAACCTGACCGCCTTGCCTTGCGAACGGCCACTGCTGCTCAGTGCCGGTTCCGGCATCACCCCCATGTGGTCCATGTTGCGGGACGAGCTGGCCAAACGGCCGGATGCCGATATCCGCTTTATCCATAGCGCCCGCTCGCCAGCAGATGTGATCTTCGCAAATGACTTGGCTGCACTGGCTGAGGCCCATGCCGGTGTACGCCATGCCCTGATTCTGGAAGATGCCCCAGCAGATCACCCCTGGATTGGCCGACTCACCCCCGCCATGCTGGCCGAACTGGCTCCAGATCTGCTCGAACGCCATGTCTATCTCTGCGGCCCGGCCCCCTATATGGCGGCGGTCAGAACCATGCTGACGGAGCTGGGATTGCCGCCGGAGCAACTGCATCAGGAGTCCTTTGGTCTTCCTCCCGCAGAGCCCGCCACCACCAGCGACCACTTCTGGCTGACCCTGAAAAAGAGCGGCAAAAAGGTGAAGATCCTGCCGGGTCAGACCCTGCTGGCGGCACTGGAAGCGGCGGGCGAAACCATAATGGCGGCTTGTCGCGCCGGGGTATGTGGCAGCTGTCGTTGCACCACCACAGGTGACATCGAGCGCCAGAGCGTGATGACCTTGAGTGCTCAGGATCTGGAGAGCGGCGTTGCTCTGGCCTGCTCCTGCACCGCGAAAGGGGATATCAGTCTCGATTATTGAGGTATACAACGGGTGTCATTGGCATCTCAACCTTTTCCCGAGCGGGCAGGACGGGTAGACTCTGCCCCAGTTTCACCAGAACACGGGATAAAAAATGACAATACTGGTCACAGGGGGCGCTGGCTATATCGGCTCCCATACCTTGGTTGAGCTGCTGGGCGCGGGGCAGCAGGTCGTGGTACTCGACAACCTCTCCAACTCCTCACCGGAGTCACTCAAGCGGGTCGAGCAGATCACCGGCAAGCCGGTCACCTTCATCGAAGGGGATGTGCTGGACAGAGCCTGCCTGCAGCAGCTGTTTGCCAACCACCAGATCGAATCGGTCATCCACTTCGCCGGCCTCAAGGCGGTCGGAGAGTCGAGCCAGATCCCGCTCACCTACTACCAGAACAACATCAGCGGCACTCTGGTGCTGTGCGAAGAGATGGCCAAGGCTGGCGTTTTCCGGCTGGTATTCAGCTCCTCGGCCACCGTCTATGGCGATCCCGCTTCTGTACCGCTGCGGGAAGATTTCCCCACCAGCGCCACCAACCCCTACGGCCGCTCCAAGCTGATGGTGGAGGAGATCCTGCGCGATCTCGCCAAATCCGATCCCCGCTGGGCTATCGTACTGCTGCGTTACTTCAACCCGGTCGGCGCCCACGAGAGCGGCCTGATTGGTGAAGATCCCAACGGCATCCCCAACAACCTGCTGCCCTATATCAGCCAGGTGGGTGTCGGCAAGCTCAAGGAGCTGGGGGTATTTGGCAACGACTACCCGACCCCGGATGGCACCGGCGTACGCGACTACATCCATGTGGTGGATCTCGCCATCGGTCACCTGAAAGCACTGGCACGCATCAAGAGCGACACCGGCGTCTTCACCTACAACCTGGGCACAGGTCAAGGCTACTCGGTACTGGAGATGGTCAAGGCGTTTGAAGCGGCCAGCGGCCGACCCATTCCCTACCAGATCAAACCCCGTCGCCCGGGCGACATCGCCGAGTGCTGGGCAGAGCCGACGCTGGCCCGTGCCGAGCTGGGCTGGCAGGCAGAGCGCGGTCTGGAGCAGATGATGGTCGATACCTGGCGCTGGCAAAGCAACAACCCTAACGGTTATCAAGGCTGATGATCTAGCGGGTGGATAACAAAACGCCCCGACATTTTCATGTCGGGGCGTTTTATTTTGCGACGTTCAATCAGTGGGTCTGACTGCGCAGCAGCGGCACACGGGCCAATCGGGGGGCAATGCGCTCTATCAGCCGATCAGCCAGCGGGGTCAGCAGCAACCAGGGCAGGCAGAGGGTCGCCAGCCCCAGCGCGCCGACGTAGACATCGGTAAACCAGTGGGCGCCAGCCAGAATGCGCGGCGCGGAAAAGATCGGCACCATCAGCAATGCGGTGACTCCCGCCCAGCGCGGCAGATAGCGCAGGGCAAAACCGGCGAAGATCATCAGGAACAGGGCGTGATCCCCCGGGAAGCTATCACCGGAAGAGTCCTTGGTCGGAATAGCGCTGATCTGGGTCACCCGCAGCGCATCAGCCACCATCAGGGTCGGGCTGGGTCGCTCCACCGGCAATCGGTGACCAAGCTGGTTGATCACCAGAGCACTCAGCAGCATCACTATGCCCATCGCCACCAGCTGGCGACGACCCGCCAAATCCCGGGCGAAGAAGCAGCGGGCCAGGATCAGCCCCATACAGGCCAGCACCGCCAGATCGAACAGCCGGTTATTGGTGATGGCCACCAGATCGGCCCACAGAGCCGACTGCCCGAGCCAGCCGTTAACGGTATGAAAAATCGCGAGGTCCCACTGATCCCAGGGACCATGAGCAGGCAACGCAGCCCAACTGATGGCCACTAGACCACCGACCAGATAGCAAAGCAGGAACTTGCCCATGGGGACTCTCCTTTAGAAAAGGGCGATATCGTAAAACTGTAGAGTGCGTCACAAAACCGAAGAATTGTAAGAAAGTGCGACACAATATAAAGCCTCAAATAAAGCCCACAAGCCCATTCCAATCTCGCATATCCCAACAGCGCCAAGATTTCTGCCTCCGGTGCTGCATCTGTGGGCCTCTCACCATGAGTGCGGCTTGTGCCACCACCGCAACACCCCCTAGAATGCGCACTTCCCTTTACTGCGAAAGGAAGCGGTATGCATATTCACATTCTCGGGATCTGCGGCACCTTTATGGGTGGTCTGGCGGTGTTGGCAAAACAGCTTGGTTACCGGGTGACCGGTTCGGATGCCAATGTCTATCCCCCCATGAGTACCCAGCTCGAGCAACAGGGCATCGAACTGACCGAAGGCTATGACCCCTCCCAACTCGATCCGGCGCCGGATCTGGTGGTGATTGGCAACGCCATGAGCCGCGGCAACCCCTGTGTTGAATATGTGCTGGACCGCAATCTGCCCTACATCTCCGGCCCCCAGTGGCTGCTGGAGCACGTGCTGCAGGATCGCTGGGTGTTGGCCGTTGCCGGCACCCACGGCAAGACCACCACCGCCAGCATGCTGGCCTGGGTGCTGGAGTACGCCAAACTGGAACCCGGTTTCCTTATTGGCGGCGTGCCGGGCAACTTCCCGGTCTCCGCCCGTCTCGGCTCTGCCCCCTTCTTCGTCATCGAAGCGGACGAGTATGACTGCGCCTTCTTCGACAAACGCTCCAAGTTCGTCCACTACCATCCGCGCACCCTGGTGATGAACAATCTGGAGTTCGACCATGCGGACATCTTCCCGGATCTCGCCGCGATCCAGCGCCAGTTCCACCACCTGATGCGCACCGTGCCGAGCAACGGCCGGGTGCTGTTCCCGCAAGCGGATGACAACCTCACCGCCGTACGCAAGATGGGCTGCTGGAGCGAAGTGGAGCTGGTAGGTCAGGACGACGCCAAGTGGAAGGCGGTCAAGCTGGCCAATGACGGCTCCGCCTTCGAGGTGTGGCTGGATGGTGAAAAACAGGGCGAGGTGCACTGGGAGTGCATCGGCGAGCACAACGTCAACAATGGCCTGATGGCCATCGCTGCCGCCCGCCACGCCGGTGTCATGGTGGAGCATGGCATCGCCGCCCTCTGCCAGTTCAAATCCCCCAAACGGCGGATGGAGCTCAAGGGCGAAGTGGCGGGCATCAGCGTCTATGACGACTTTGCCCACCACCCCACCGCCATCGAGACCACCCTCGGCGGCCTGCGCGCCAAGGTAGGCAGCTCACGTATTCTGGCGGTGCTGGAGCCTCGCTCCAACACCATGAAGCTGGGGGTTCACAAGGAGGAGCTGGCTGGCTGCTTCGATGGCGCCGATGAAGTGTTCTTCTTCCAGCCGCCCAACATCGGCTGGGATCTCGGCGAGGTGACCGCCCATATGACCCGACCGGCCAAGGTATTCAATGATCTGGAGACCCTGATCAACCGGCTGGTGGCCGAGAGCCGCGATGGCGACCATATTCTGATCATGAGCAACGGCGGCTTCGGTGGCATTCATGACAAGCTGATCGCCCGCCTCAAGGATTACCACGGCGAACTATGAACAAAGCGATCACCCTGGCGTTGACCGGCGCCTCCGGCGCCCCCTACGCCCTGCGCCTGCTCCAGTGTCTGGTGCAGGCGGACTATCGGGTCTACCTGCTCGCCTCATCGGCGGCTCGTGTGGTACTCAAGACCGAGCAGCAGCAGGATTGGCCGAGCTCGCCGAAAGAGCTCTCTGCTTATCTCTGTCGCCAATATGGCGCCAAGGAGGGGCAGATTGTCGCCTGCGGCAAGGAGGAGTGGTTCTCGCCGGTGGCCTCCGGTTCGGCCGCGCCCAAACAGATGGTGGTCTGCCCCTGCTCTATGGGCACCGTCTCGGCCATTGCCAACGGCACCTCCGACAACCTGCTGGAACGGGCGGCGGATGTGGTGATCAAGGAGCGCGGCCAACTGATCCTGGTGCCCCGCGAAACCCCCTTCTCGGCGATCCATCTGGAGAACATGCTGAAACTGGCACGGCTCGGGGTGACCATCATGCCCGCTGCCCCCGGTTTCTATCATGAGCCGAAAAGCATCGCCGATCTGGTGGACTTTATGGTCGCCCGCATCCTCGATCATCTGGGTGTCGAGCATGAGTTGACCCACCGCTGGGGCTATGGCCACCACTGAGCGGACCGCCATATCCGGCCATAAAAAAACGGCGCCACTCAATGAGTGACGCCGTTTTTTCGTTAAGCCGTGTTAGCGAGCCTGAATTGGCGCCGTCACGTACTTGAACAGGAAATCAGTCACCTCTTGACGCACCGGGCGCTGAGGTTGATTGATCATCTGCATCATCACATAGCCAAAACCGGTCAGAGAGCGGGCCAGATCCTGTGCTGACAGCACGCTGGTGATCTCCCCTGCATCCATGGCGGTTTGCAGCTCGCTGGCGATCAGCTCAAGGCACTGATCGAGCAGCCGGGTATAGCGGGGCCATACCTCTTCCCGAACCGATGAGCTCCACTCCAGCCAGATACCGGCATAATCCGGTTGATCGTAGGCGGCATCGACAGAGAGGCGTACATGACGCTGGATCTTGTCGAAAATGGAGCCCTGGTCACCGTATGCCTGCGACAGCATCTGGTTCACAAAGCGTTCGATCTCGGCCAGCACCTCATCTACCAACTCCTCGCGGGTGTTGAAATAGTTGAAGACGGTAGCCACAGAGACCTTGGCCTGTTCGGCTATCTCGGCGTGACCTGCACGGCCAATGCCGCGACGGGAGAACACCTCGATGGCACATTCCATCAATTGGGAGCGACGAGCTTCCGGCGACAGCCGGGTACGACGTCTTATTTCTGCGCGTGGTTCCATAGTTTTTATCATCTAATAGTTATTGATTATGGTGTTTATAGTATTTTAACTAATCATGCCTGAGTGCCTGCTAACTCTATCAATTAAAATAAGCCGATAAAAGCACCACGTATCTCTAGCACCCTTCAACATGAGTGGTAGAATCATCGGTTTTGATATTCATGAACGGCCAAATCCCCTTTGGCCTTATGGGAGTAAGTGATGAAACACACCGTCGAGGTGATGATCTCCGAGGCTGAAGTAGCCGCCCGGATCGCCAAATTGGGTGAAGAGATCACCGCCCGCTATCAGGGTTCTGACGAAGTCGTGATGATTGCGCTGCTGCGCGGTTCCTGCATCTTCCTGGCCGACCTCTGCCGCCAGTGCCAGCTGCCCATCACCCTGGACTTCATGACCGCCTCCAGCTACGGCTCCGGCATGCACAGCACCCGTGACGTCCGCATCCTCAAAGACCTGGACGATGACATCAAGGGCAAGGATGTGGTGATCGTGGAAGACATCATCGACACCGGTTACACCCTCAACAAGGTGCGCGAGATCCTCTCCCTGCGCGAGCCGAAATCCCTGGCCATCTGCACCCTGCTGGACAAACCCTCCCGCCGCGAAGTGCAGGTGCCGGTCGACTGGATTGGCTTCGCCATTCCGGACGAATTCGTGGTCGGCTGTGGCATCGACTACGCCCAGAAGTACCGCAACCTGCCGTTTATCGGCAAAGTGGTACCCCAGGAGTAAGCCAGGTTCAGGAATATCACGGGTGAAGCGGCCTTGCGCCCTTTACTCTGTGCAGGCGGCCTTGGCCGCCTTTTCTGTATCGAGCCGGATTCAACCATCACAGAGGTTGCAATGAACGCACTGGAAATCAGCGGCCTGAAAAAGACCTATCAGGGGGGCGTCGAAGCCCTTAAAGGCATCGATCTTACCGTCAGGCAGGGGGATTTCTTCGCCCTGCTCGGCCCCAACGGCGCGGGCAAATCCACCACCATCGGCGTCATCAGCTCGCTGGTGAACAAGAGCGCCGGCAAGGTGAAGGTGTTTGGCTACGACATCGACAGCGATCTCGAACAGGCCAAGGCCCAGCTCGGACTGGTGCCGCAGGAGTTCAACTTCAGCCAGTTCGAGAAGGTGATCCAGATTGTCACCCATCAGGCCGGTTTCTACGGCGTGCCCAAGGCGGAAGCCAAGATCCGCGCCGAGAAGTACCTGCGTCAGCTCGATCTGTGGGAGAAGCGCGACATGCCTGCCCGCACCCTCTCCGGCGGCATGAAGCGTCGCCTGATGATCGCCCGCGCCCTGATGCACGAGCCCAAACTGCTGATCCTCGATGAACCGACCGCAGGGGTCGATATCGAGATCCGCCGCTCCATGTGGACCTTCCTCAAGGAGCTCAACGAGCAGGGCGTCACTATCATCCTCACCACCCACTATTTGGAAGAGGCCGAGATGCTTTGCCGCAACATCGGCATCATCGACAAGGGTCGTCTGATCGAGAACACCAGCATGAAAAACCTGCTGGGCAAGCTGGGTCGCGAGACCTTCCTGCTCGACCTTGCGCCAGGTTCTGCCGTACCCGAGGTGCCAGAGTTCAACGGCCGCATGCCGGATGAGCGCACCCTCGAGGTGGATCTCGACAAGAGCCAGTCACTCAACAGCCTGTTCGAGCAGCTGTCGAACCAGCAGGTGCAGGTCGTGAGCATGCGCAACAAGGCCAACCGGCTGGAAGAGCTGTTCGTCAATCTGGTCGAAGAGGGGAGAAAAGCATGAATCTGGCCATCTACTACATCGCCTTCAAGAGCATTCTGGCCAAGGAGGTGAGCCGCTTCACCCGGATCTGGATCCAGACCCTGGTGCCACCGGCCATCACCATGAGCCTCTACTTCGTCATCTTCGGCAACCTGATCGGTTCGCGCATCGGTGACATGGGCGGTTTCACCTACATGGAGTTCATCGTGCCCGGCCTCATCATGATGTCGGTGATCACCAACTCCTACTCCAACGTCGCCTCCTCCTTCTTCAGCGCCAAGTTCCAGCGCAATATCGAGGAGATGCTGGTGGCGCCGGTGCCCAACTACGTCATCATCGCAGGTTACGTGGGCGGAGGCGTGGCACGCGGCCTCTGTGTAGGCCTCATCGTCACCCTGGTGTCGCTGTTCTTCGTGCCGCTGCAGATCCACCATCTGTTCAGCGTCTGCTTCACCGTGCTGCTCACCGCCATCCTCTTCTCGCTGGGTGGCCTTATCAACGCGGTGTTTGCCAAGACCTTCGACGACATCAGCATCATCCCCACCTTCGTGCTGACACCGCTCACCTATCTGGGCGGGGTGTTCTACTCCATCAGCCTGCTGCCCCCCTTCTGGCAGGGTGTCTCCCAGGTGAACCCCATCATCTACATGGTGAACGCGTTCCGTTACGGTTTCCTCGGTATCTCCGATGTGCCGCTCGGCACCGCCTACCTCATCATCATCGGCTTTATCGTGGCCCTCTACGGTATCGCTTGGTGGCTCATCTCCCGCGGCACCGGCCTGCGCCACTGATTGCCAAAACGGGCACCTCGCGGTGCCCGTTTTTTATTCCCCCTGTAGCCCCTTCAACCTGCCAGCCCCCTTCCCAATAACCAGCCTGTTATTAAGGCTTTACCTGACACCTTGTGATCCACCGCAATTTTCGAATTACCCCCAAAGGTATAATTCTCGCGGTTGGATGTGCCGTCACGGATGGCTCGTCCGTCTCTTCATTTCTCTCATCAGGGCAGGATCGCCTATGTCACTTATCACCGAGTTGCCAGCCATTTTCGATAGTTTTTCAGATGCCCGTCGTCAGGGCTTTCTGGCTGTGATGGCACTCAAGGAGCGACAGATCCCCCTGGTCGGCACCTACTGCACCTTTATGCCGCAGGAGGTGGCGATGGCCGCCGGCGCGGTGGTGGTATCGCTCTGCTCCACCAGCGACGAGACCATCGAGGAGGCCGAGAAAGACCTGCCCCGCAACCTCTGCCCGCTGATCAAAAGCAGCTATGGTTTCGGCAAGACCGACAAGTGCCCCTACTTCTACTTCTCCGATCTGGTGGTGGGCGAAACCACCTGTGACGGCAAGAAGAAGATGTACGAGTACATGGCCGAGTTCAAACCGGTGCATGTGATGCAGCTGCCCAATCGCGCCGATGACGAGGCCTCCCGCACCCTGTGGCGCAGCGAAATCGTCCGCTTCAAGGAGTTGCTGGAGCAGCAGTTCGGCAACCCCATCAGCGAGCAGGCGCTGCGCGACGCCATCGTGCTGAAAAACCGCGAACGCCGCGCACTGGCCGATTTCTACCGGCTGGGTCAGCTCAACCCGCCGGCGCTGAGCGGCACCGACCTGCTCAAGGTGGTCTATGGCGCAACCTTCCGCTTCGACAAGGAGCAGCTCATCAGCGAGCTGCAGGAGATGACCCGCCGCATCAAGGCCGAGTATGACGAGGGCAAGCGGCTCGATGCCCGCCCGCGCATCCTCATCACCGGCTGCCCCATCGGCGGCGCCGCCGACAAGGTAGTGCGCCTTATCGAGGAGCACGGCGGCTGGGTGGTGGGCTACGAGAACTGCACCGGCGCCAAGGCGACCGAGCAGTGCGTCAGGGAAGAAGGCGACCCGTTCGATGCGCTGACCGACAAGTATCTGGCTATCGGCTGTTCCTGTATATCCCCCAACCACCAGCGCATGAATCTGCTGAGCCAGATGGTGGAGGAGTATCAGGCAGACGGGGTGATCGATGTGATCCTGCAGGCCTGCCACACCTATGCGGTGGAGTCGCTCGCCATCAAGCGCCATGTACGCGAACGCCACGGCATCCCCTACATGGCGGTCGAGACCGACTACTCCAGTGCCGACAAGGGACAGCTGGCCACCCGGCTGGCAGCCTTTATAGAGATGCTATAAGGAGGCGCCGTGTCACTCTCCATCGGGATTGACTCGGGCTCCACCGCGACCAAGGGGATCCTGTTCGACAGCCGGGATGGCGGGCGCATCGTCCGCCGTTTTCTGGTGCCGACCCCCTTTCGTCCGCTGGCCGCCATCGAGCAAGGCTGGGAGGAGCTCTCGGCCGATTTGCCAGAGCGCCCCCACCTGACCCTGACCGGCTATGGCCGCGATCTGGCGTCGTTCGCCAATCGGCGGGTTACCGAGATCTCCTGCCACGGGCTGGGGGCTCGCCTGCTCTGCCCGTCGGTACACACCGTCATCGACATCGGCGGGCAGGATAGCAAGGTGATCCAGCTCGATAGCGACGGCAACCTCACCGACTTTCTGATGAACGACAAGTGCGCCGCCGGTACCGGTCGCTTTCTCGAGGTGATCACCCGCACTCTGGGTGCGCGGGTCGAGCAGCTTGACGAACTGCTGCAAGGGGCCGAGCCCCACGACATCAGCAGCATGTGCACCGTGTTTGCCGAATCGGAGGCGATCAGCCTGCGCTCGGCGGGCATTCCGGCCGAGTCGATCCTGGCCGGTATCGTCCGCGCCATGGCCCGGCGCAGTGCCAATTTTATCGGCCGCCTCGGCGCCCGACCGAGCGTGCTCTTTACCGGCGGCGTCAGCCACTGCGCCACCTTCCGTCACTATCTGGCCGAAGGGTTGGGCTGCGACGTGGCCACCCACCCGGATGCCCAGTTTGCCGGTGCGCTGGGTGCCGCCCTGTTCGGCGCGCGCGCCAGCACGGGAGGCAAATCATGAATCAGGAGTTTCTCTACCTGTTCCACTCCACCCTCGGCACAGTCAGACTGCGCAAGCGGTTGGAGCAACATGGCCAGCAGTTTCGGGTCTGCGACGTGCCGCGCCTGCTCAGCGCCGGCTGTGGCCTCGCCATTCGCCTCCACTGCCCGCCCGAGGAGTGGCAGCAGTGGTGTCAGAACGGTGAAACCGCCGCCGTCTTTCGCTGCGAAGCGGACGGCGACTATCAGGAGCTGGCCCGCTATCCGGCCGATAGCCCGGACATGGCGAAGCAAACGCCTGTGGCTGGCAGTCGGAGTCATGGATGATAAAGAGCTATCCCATCGCCGTTTATTTGCGCATGCTGGCCAATCTGGCGCTGGGGGGATTCTTCCTCGCCTCCGCCGGGTTCAAGCTGGCCTCCCCCGCCCTGTTCATCGATCAGATCGGCGCCTTTGGCCTGATCTGGCCGCCGCTGATCCCGTTCGCCGCCTGGGGGCTGATCGCCCTTGAGCTCTGCGCCGGGCTTGCAGTCATCGCCAACCGGCGCTGGGGATTGTGGCTGGTGATCGGGCTGCTCGCCCTGTTTCTTCCGGTGTTGGGCTATGGCGTTGCCATCGGGCTCGACATCTCTTGCGGCTGTCTGGGCAGGGCTGATCTCAGCTCGCTGCCGGAGGCCATTGTGCGGGATCTGCTGCTACTGACGCTTGCGGGCGCCCTGCTGCGAACTTCCCGCCCCGTTTTTCCCGTTCCAAAGGAGTAGTGACATGATGACATTGCGATCCCGCACTCTGGTGGCCTCGCTGATCGCCGCCAGCTTTGCCCTCGCGGGCTGTGGCGATAACCAGTTCGAGCAGGAGGTGAAGCTTGAGCAATCGGCTGTACAGCTGGCACAGGAGGCGCAGCAGGGGGGCTATCAGCTGTTGACCGTGGCCGAGCTGAAAACCCGGATGGACAAGGGCGAGGAGCTGGTGATCATCGACACCATGCCCTATGAGGACTCCTACAAGAAAGAGCACATCCCGGGCGCCAAGAACTTTGCCTTCGTGAAAGAGGCCAAGGCTGGCGACAACTGGAGCGAGATTGTCGAGGGAAGCGGTACACCGGAGCAGTTCCAGGCGCTGCTGGGTGAAGACAAAGCTCGCCCCGTGGTGATCTACTGCGGCTTCGTCAAGTGCGGCCGCAGCCACAATGCTGCCGCCTGGGCGGTCAATCAGGGCTATCAACAGGTCTATCGGGTACCGGGCGGCATCTTCGCCTGGAAAGGGGCCGGCTACCCCGTCACGGCCGAGTAACCGGACCTTTCGCCCAAAAAAGAAGCCCGCAACTGCGGGCTTCTCTTATTTCGATGCTGGCTGTCAGCTGGCGACTCGGGACGCTTCACCTTCAACAACGTCGCTCTGCGCCTGTTCACCCAGCAGGCGCTTGGTGATCATGGCCGCCATGATGGAGCCGTTGACGTTGAGGGCGGTACGGCCCATGTCCACCAGCGGCTCGATGGCGATCATCACCCCCACCAGAGCGATGGGGAAGTTGAGGGTGGAGAGCACGATCAGCGCGGCGAAGGTGCCGCCACCGCCGACGCCAGCCACCCCGATGGAGCCCAGCGCAATCACCGGCAGCAGAGTCAGCAGGAACAGGGGATCAAACGGGTTGATGCCGAGCATGGGGGCAATCATCGCCACCATCATGGCCGGATAGATGCCGGCACAGCCGTTCTGGCCGAGGTTGGCACCGAACGAGGCGGCAAAGTTGGCGATGCTGGAGGGCACCCCAAGACGTTGCTGGGTCTCGATGCTGAGCGGAATGGAAGCCGCGCTGCTGCGGGAGATAAAGGCGAAGGTGAGCACGCCCCACACTTCCCGTAGGTAGTGCAGCGGGTTCTGGCCGATCAGCAGCAGGATCACCATGTGCACGGCAAACATCGCCAGAATGGCGACGTAGCAGACCAGAATAAAGCCGAGCAGGCTGAGGATCTCGCTCAGGGGATAGTGGGCCACCACCCGGGCGATCAGTGCCATCACGCCATAGGGGGTGAGCGCAATCACCACCCGCACCATCTTCATCACCCACAGTTGCAGGGTGTCGATGGCCACAGCGGCGCGAGCACCAGCCTCTGGATGCTCCGCCTTCAACTGCAGCAGGGCAACCCCGGCCAACACGGTGAAGATCACCACACCGATCACCGAGAGACCGCGGCTACCCGCCATATCGGCGGCAAAGTTGGTGGGCACCAGCGAGAGCAGCAGGGCCGGCAGGGTCTGGGCACTGTCGATGGTACTCATGCTCTGTTGCAGGGCGGCCGTGTCGCTACCGTGGCTCAGCAACCCTTCCGCGGTGAGACCGCTCAGGTGGGTGATGGTCATCCCCACCACACCGGCAATCATCACCAGCGTCAGCATGGAGCCGATCAGTACGGCGCTGATCTTGCCGAGGGACTGGGCCTGCTCCAGCTTGTTGATTGCGGAGAGGATCGAGGTGAACACCAGCGGCATCATCACCACCTTGAGCAGGCTGACGTAGCCGCCGCCGACGATATTGACCCACTCCAGAGTCTGCTGAACGCCGGCATCATCGGCACCCCACCCCAGTTGCAGCGCCAGCCCGAACAGGGCGCCAAACAGCAGACCCGCAAGCACCTTGCGCGAGAGCGGCAACCCGGAGGGTAACCGGGTGAGAGCAAAACAGAGCAGACAGAAAACAAGCGATGCAATCAGGACAAACATCATGAATACCTGTAGCGGCCATCAGGCCGAAAGTGGATTGAAACAAAGGGGGATGCGGGCAGGGCCGCAGAATAAAACGCCGGAATGCAGAAGTGTGCAGGCGTGAAAAAACAGCGGACGCCCGGGAAGGCGTCCGCTGACAATCGGGGGAATTACTTCTTTACGGCGACGACGCGGTTGTCGATAAGGCGGGCCTTGCCGAGATAAGCAGCCATCAGGATCACCAGCTGCGCGCTCTCGTCAGTGGCAGATTCGAGGGTGGCGGCATCGACGATGTCGATGGCATCGGTACGAAAACCGGCGTTGTCGAGGCGTTGGCTGGCCTGCGCTACCAGCGACGGCAGGTGATGGTCACCCGCTTCAATCTGCTCGGCGATCCAGTTCATGGTGCGCGCCAGCTCAGGGGCAATGGCCCGCTCGGCGGCAGTCAGGTAGCCGTTGCGCGAAGAGAGCGCCAGCCCGTCTTCGGCCCGCACGGTGGGCACGCCAACGATCTCGATGGGCATCGCCATGTCGGCCACCATCTTGCGAATAAGCGCCAGCTGCTGGTAATCCTTCTGGCCAAAGCAGGCCACATCCGGCTGGACCAGATTGAACAGCTTGGTGACGACGGTACTGACACCACGGAAGTGACCCGGGCGCAGCGCCCCCTCCAGCAGATTGGAGAGACCCGGCACCTCGACGAAGGTCTGGCTAGCCAGCCCCTGCGGATACATGATCTCCGGGGTCGGGGTGAATACCATATCGACACCGGCCGCTTCCAGCGCGGCGCAATCTTGCTCCAGAGTGCGCGGATAGTTGGCAAGATCCTCGGCCTTGTCGAACTGCATCGGGTTGACGAAGATGCTGACCACCACCTTCTCGGCGTGGCTGTGCGCCTCTTTCACCAGCGTCAGGTGGCCCTGATGCAGATTGCCCATGGTGGGCACGAATGCGATGGCACGCCCTTCACGGCGCCATTGGCTGATCTGCTCACGCAGAACGACGGGATTATTTACGACCAACATCAGCAGTTCACCTTCCGATAAATCAAAAAGAGAGACGGGTTGCATCCACCGGTAGCGCTCGGGCGGGATGGGGCACGACCATGGCTATCAGCAGTTCACCTTTAGATGAATCAATAAGATACGGATTAGCTATACAGATTAACTGTGCGAGGCTGACAAGCAGAGACGGGGGCCGCAGCCCCCATCATGCAACCGCCAGGATCAGTTGAAGCAGTGCTCCGGGCCGGGGAAGCTCCCCTCGCTCACCTGCTGGACATAGAGGCGGATGGCGGCACGCACATCACCGGTCTCGGCCAGGAAGTTCTTGGTGAACTTGGGCACATAGCCGGAGGTGACGCCAAAGGCATCATGCATCACCAAAATCTGACCGTCGGTCGCGGGGCCGGCACCAATGCCGATCACCGGGATGCGAAGCGCCTTGGTGATGCGCTCGGCCAGCGCAGTGGGCACACACTCGAGCACCAGCAGCTGGATACCGGCCGCTTGCAGTTCGAGGGCCTGGCGATAGATCTCCTGCGCCTGAAACTCATCGCGCCCCTGCACCTTGAATCCACCAAAGACATGAACGGATTGCGGGGTGAGGCCGAGGTGACCACACACCGGCACCCCGTTGCGGGTGAGGTGGCGGATGGAGTCACACAGCCAGTCGCCCCCTTCCATCTTCACCATGCGGGCACCGGCCGCCATCAGGCGGGCAGCGTTCTGGTAAGTCTGCTCGGGGGTGGCGTAGCTCATGAACGGCATGTCGGCGACCACCAGTGCCTTACTGGCACCACGCGCCACACAGCGGGTGTGATAGACCATCTCATCCATGTTGACCGCCAGGGTATCCTGACCCCCTTGCAGCACCATGCCCAGCGAATCGCCGATGAGCAGCACGTGGGCCCCCTCGTCGTCGAACAGCTTGGCAAAGGTGGCATCATAGGCGGTGATGGCGGTGAACTTTTGACCGTCCTGCTTCATCTTCAACAGGCTGGCGGTGGTGATCTTGCTCATAGAGGCTCCTGTACGTCTGCACGCGGGGCAATGATGGCCAGATCATTGTGCGGGCAGCGGGCAACCAGTCGGGCGAGCGGGGTGCCGCAGGGCAGCACCAGAGCAGGCGCAATTTCGGCAAGGGGCAGCAGCACGAACTCCCGCTCCTTCATGCCGTAATGGGGTACGATCAGGCGCTCATGGTTGATCACCTGATCCCCATAGAGCAGCAGATCGAGATCCAGGGTTCTGGGTCCCCACCGCTCCTCTTTGCGCACACGTCCCTGTTCCAGCTCGATTTTTTGTAATTGATCCAGCAGCGCAAGGGGCGCGAGCCGGGTATTGAGCCGGGCCACGGCATTGACGTAGTCCGGTTGGTCAGCAGGCCCCATGGGGCGGCTGCTGTAAAACGACGAGGCCGCCACCAGCACAGATTCCGGCAACCTTGCCAACGCGGCAACGGCGCGACGAGCCTGACCCAGCGGATCAGACAGGTTGGAACCAATGGCGATGAAGACCTCGGTCATCACGTCTGTTGTCACTCGGCCACTTTCGGTTTGCGGCGACGGGGACGACGACGGTTGCGGCTGTTGCTGCTGCGCTTCTCGCCATCGTGGCTACGGACCTCACCGCGCTCACCGCTAGCCGGGCGACGGGTCGCTTCACGCTGCAGTTGCGGACGCACATCCGGATTGGAGGCGACATAGCGCTCCCACCAGCTGGCCAGCTCGCCGAGACCGCGCTCGACCCGGTTGCGCAGCAACAGGAAGTCGAACGCCGCGCGGAACTTGGGATGCTCCATGGCGCGCTCGGGGTGCTTGCCCTGACGACGGGTCAGCCGCTGTTGCAGTGCCCAGATGTCGCGGACATCTGTGGTGAAACGGCGGGGAACGGCGATGATCCGCACCTGATTGTCCAGCACCTCGTTGATCGCCAGCATGAAGGCGTCATACCAAGGCAGGCCGCTCTCGTTCTCCAGCACCCGACCACGGGCCTCGACGCAGCCCCACAGCAGGGTGGCGTAGAGGAAGGCGGGGGTGACGCGCTTATCTTCGCGGACGCGGGTGTCGGTATCGATCAGCGCCTGCTCGATAAACTGCTCGTAGGGCGAGTTGCCGTGCGGGGTAAACAGCGCAGCCACTTGCGGGAAGAGCTGCTGGAACAGGCCATACTCGCGCAGCAGTTTGTAGGTCGCCAGACCGTCGCCAGCCAGGAACAGCTTGAGGGTCTCCTCAAACAGGCGGGCAGCAGGGATGTCTTGCAGCAGTGGCGCCAGCTCCTTGATGGGGGCGGCGGTACGCGGGCTGATGGTCATATCCAGCTTGGCGGCAAAGCGCACGGCGCGCAGCATCCGCACCGGATCTTCACGATAACGGGTCTCGGGATCGCCGATCAGCTCAAGCTTGCGCTCGGCCAGATCTTCCAGACCCCCTTCGAAATCGTGCAGGGTGAAATCTTTGGCGCTGTAGTAGAGGGCGTTGACGGTAAAGTCGCGGCGCTCGGCATCCTCTTCGATGGTGCCGTAGACGTTGTCGCGCAGCAGCATGCCTTCATCAGACTGGGCCGACACATGTTTGCTGGTATTGACCTGATGGTGGTGACCCCGGAAGGTGGCCACTTCGATCACGTCACGACCAAAGACAATGTGGGCCAGGCGGAAACGACGGCCAATCAGGCGGCAGTTGCTGAACAGCGCCTTGATCTGCTCCGGCGTCGCATCGGTTGCGATGTCGAAATCCTTGGGCGTCTTCCCGAGCAGCAGATCCCGGACTCCGCCGCCGACCAGGTAGGCCTCATAGCCCCCTTTGTTCAGGCGATAGAGCACCTTGAGTGCATTCTCGCTGATCTCTTTGCGCGAAATAGGGTGCTGATCACGGCTTAAGGTACGACGTTGACCGGCGACACGGGCTGGAATGGGGGATTCCACCGACTGCTCGCCGTCTTCCTTGCCGAGCACCTTGCGGCAAAAGTTTGCGATCTGGGAAAAAATGGTACACCTCTTCATGACTTCTAAATTGACGGGAGGCCAAAAAATAGCGGCCTATGATAGCTCACGCCTAACCAAATGAAAAACCGTGCTGACAATTGATCCCGCATGAAACCGTCTGTCAGCGAAAATAGCGGTCTATCAGCGCCCAGCTCACGCCTTATTACACGAAAATCGGCCCTATTTACTCAAGGTCCAGCGTGATCTTCTCGCTGGCGGGCACCCGTTCTAGCAGCCAGTTGGCAATGCCCCATTCGATGATCTCGTCGATCCGGCTTGCCATCAGCTCGGGCGGCGGACACTGGCCGAGGAAGTGCAGTGCCTGCCACAAGGCCGGTCTCACCTCATCGAGCGCCAGGGCCGGCGCATGGTTCTGCTTGGAGAGCTTGTTGCCATCGGCCAGTACCGCCAGCGGCAGGTGCACCCAGTCGGGCACCGGCGCCCCCAGGGTCTGGTAGAGGGCAATCTGGCGCACCGTGGGCTCCAGCAGATCAGCGCCGCGCACTATCTCGGTGATGCAACTGTCCATATCATCCACCACCACAGCCAGGTTGTAGGCATAGAGCCCGTCGCGGCGGCGGATAATGAAATCCTCCTCGGCGAGCGCCGCCGGTACCGCGATATGGCCCTGCAAGCGATCGTCGAAGTGGTAGACCGGATGGTGCTGGCGCAGCCGGGCGGCGCAACCTTCGGCCGCCAGCCCCAGCGTGCGACAGTGGCCGCTGTAGAGACCGCCCGCGGCCATGATTTCGCGCCGGGTGCAGCGGCACCAGTAGAGATCGCCTGCCCGATAGAGCTGGTCGATGATCTCGTCATAACGGCCGTGGCGCGCACTCTGGAACATCACCTCCCCATCCCACTCGAGACCATATGCCTCAAGGGTTTTGAGAATAAGGTCGGCCGCCCCCGCCATCTCCCGAGGCGGATCGATATCTTCGATGCGCACCAGCCAACGTCCCTGCTGCGCTCTGGCCTGCAAAAAGCTGCCGAGGGCGGCGATCAGCGAACCGAAATGAAGCGGGCCTGAGGGTGAGGGGGCAAAACGGCCCACATAGGGGCGCACAAGGGGTGAGGACGGGGAATTCACTGGCATGACTGTTCGGGTAAGCGATTCATTGAGGCTGCATTCTGGGGCGCGACCGCCAAAAGCTCAATAAAAAAGGGAGCCCGCAAGCTCCCTTTTTCATATACCAGAGGGTCGGGATCAACCGGCCATCTGTTTTTCCTTGATCTCGGCCAGCGTCTTGCAATCGACACAGAGGTCGGCAGTCGGACGGGCTTCCAGACGACGGATACCGATCTCGATACCGCAGTGTTCGCAGTAACCGAAATCATCGTCTTCAAGCAGCTGCAAGGTCTTCTCGATCTTCTTGATCAGCTTGCGTTCACGGTCGCGGGTACGCAGTTCAAGAGCGAACTCTTCTTCTTGCGCGGCACGATCCACGGGATCCGGGAAGTTGGCAGCCTCGTCTTTCATATGGTCGACGGTACGATCAACTTCCTGCATCAGTTGGTTGCGCCAGGCACCCAGGATCTTGCGAAAATGCGCCTTTTGTTGGTCATTCATGTACTCCTCACCCGGCTTTTCCTGGTAAGGCGCGACACCCGCAATGGCCAGGGGGCCCAGAGATTTCCTGTTTTCGCCTGTTGGCATGCCCTGTCTCCTAATTCAGCACGCTACCCGTGCCATCCATAAATTGAGGGCGACATCTATAGCAGAAGGGTAACGGGTAAGCAAACGAGCCGTACCAATAATGTTACCCACTCCAATATTTATGCACTCCCCTCGGGTAACAGGTGACCAGATTCAAACGGGATAAACCCTTGAGCCACCATGCCTTGCACCCCAACATGGGGCCGATAGCATAAAATTTCAACCCCCGCCGCGATTGCCTGCTCAATTAGCAGACTATAGTGCGGATCTATATGGGTTGCAGGGCGCATCCGGCTTATTCCGGAGTGCAGCACCATAAAGAGCAGTACGGCCCTGTGGCCCGCCGCTTTCATCGCCATCAACTCGCGCAAATGCTTGGCACCACGGGCGGTGACCGCATCGGGGAAGTAGCCCATACCCGGATGTTCACGTTCGTCGAGCAGGGTGACCGATTTTACCTCGATGTAACAATTGCCCTTCTCGTCATCTTCCAGCAGCAGATCGATGCGACTGTTCTCTTCGCCATACTTCACCTCGGTGCGCAACCGGCTGTAACCCGCCAGCGGGGCTATGGCCTCCTGCTCGATCAACTCCCGGGCGATCTGGTTGGCGCGCGCCGTGTTGACGCAGATAAAGTGGCCCGCCGGGCTCTCGGCGATCTCCCAGCTGTTGGGCAGCTTGCGCTTGGGGTTATCGGAGGTGGAGTACCAGACCCGGGTGCCCGGATCGGCACAACCGGTCATGGCACCGGTATTGGCGCAGTGGATAGTGATGACCTCGCCGTTATCGAGTTGCACATCGGTCAGAAAGCGCTTGTAGCGGGCCACCAGCTGGCCCGATTGCAGGGGGGGACCAAAAATCACGGGTTAGCCCTCTGCGCGTCTTCTTTTACCCGGGCGCGCAGCGGCCAGCAGGCAAGCGGCTCGTAGCGCACCCCGTCCGGAGTCGAGATGGATTGATAGAGGCAGAACTCATCGGCCTGCAGCAGAAAATTTGGGGCAGGCAGGATGGCAGGCGCCTCACCCGCCTTGCGCGACAGGGTGACATGGGGGCGATAACCCTGCTCGCCATTGCCAAGACGCAACTTCTCGCCGTGGCGGCGCAGCGCCTTCGCCAGCACGGTCAGCTCGTTGGGCCACTCCTTCGGGCCAATCCAGGCGGCCTTGGCCCGGCTGAACCAGCCGGTCTCATCCAGCCTGATGGAGAGCGGCGGACAGTGCTGACGCTCCACGGCGGCGATCAGGCGGCGGGTGGTCAACTCGTCCGCCTCACCCAGAAAAGCCAGGGTCAGGTGGAGGTTGGCTTGCGGCACCGGCTGACCGGGCCAAGGCAGCTGATCGCGCCAGGCGATGAGCTCGGGGGCGAGCTCCTTGACGGGCAGGGCAAAGAAGAGTTTGGCCATGTGGTGATAATGCCTTTTTCACGCTCATTGGATGGGCCCATTCTATGGCAGCCATTCGGCCATGTCTCGCCAGCCTCCCGCCCGAGTGGCCATATCCGCACATCCACTCACGGTGGCGCGGGTGGCTGTGGCAGAATAGGCGCCGTTTTACCGGTTGCCACAGAAGGTGCTCATCGCTTTGTCCCAGCTCCCCATCGTTTCGGTATTGCCCGAACTCTTTGCCTCCCTCGACAGCCACACCATCGTGATCCTGCAGGCGCCACCCGGCGCGGGCAAATCGACTCTGCTGCCGCTGGAGCTGGTGCGTCAGAACCGGCTGCCCGGCCGCATCATCATGCTGGAACCAAGGCGCCTGGCTGCGCGCAATATCGCCACTTTTCTGGCCCGTCAGCTGGGGGAAAAGGTGGGCGAGCGCATCGGCCTGCGGGTGCGTGGCGAGAGCCGCACCAGCTCAGCGACCCGGCTCGAGATCGTCACCGAAGGGGTGCTGACCCGGATGTTGCAGCAAGACCCGGAGCTGACTGGCGTCTCGCTGGTGATCTTCGATGAGTTCCATGAACGCAGTCTACACGCCGATACCGCGCTGGCCTTCGCCATCGAGAGCCAGCAAGGGCTGCGCGATGACCTCAAGCTCTTGATTATGTCCGCAACCCTGGATGGCATGGCACTCGAGACCTTGTTGCCGGATGCCCCTGTGGTTCGCTCCGAGGGACGTGGTTTCCCGATCGATTACCACTACCGCCCCGCCAATCGCCAGCAGTGGCTGGAGCCGCAGGTCGGCGCCGTGGTACTCGAAGCGCTGGCCGAGCAAGATGGCAGCCTGCTGGTCTTTCTGCCGGGACAGGGTGAGATCGAGCGACTGGCGCAATGGTTGGCAGACAAACTGCCGGACGACGTGACCCTCGCCCCCCTCTACGGTCGCCTCGATATGGCGGCGCAGCAGGCGGCCATCGAACCGGCGCCTGCCGGCCGCCGTAAGCTGGTGCTCACCACCAATGTGGCGGAGACCTCCCTCACCATCGAAGGGGTCTCTGTCGTTATCGACAGCGGGCTGGAACGACGGGCTTCCTATGATCTGAAAAGCGGTGTCACCCGACTGGAGACCCGCCAGATAGCCAAATCCTCCGCCACCCAGCGGGCAGGCCGTGCTGGCCGTCTCGGCCCCGGCGTCTGCTACCGGCTCTGGAGCAGCGAGGTGCAGGAGCGGCTCGCCGAGCAGAGCCCGCCAGACATCCTCACTCAGGAGCTGACCGGCCTGCTGATAGATGCCGCCCAGTGGGGCGCCAAGGTAGAAGATCTGCCGCTTCTCGATATGCCTCCCGCCGCCGCGGTGGCCAGCGCCCAGAGGTTGCTGGTGGCCCTTGGCGCCATGAAGCCGGAGGGTGAGCAACAACTCACTCCCGCTGGCCGCGCCATGGCCGCCTTCGGTACTCACCCTCGCCTCGCTCGCATGCTGCTGCGCGCCCGCGAGCTGGAATCCGAGGGTCTGACAGGGATTGTCGCCGATGCCGCTTATCTGCTGGCGTTGCAGGAAGAAGATCTGCGAGGATCGGAGCGCCTCTCTGTGCTGTTCCACCGCCGCCAAAACGCCCTGCGCCAGAACGCTGCCCGCTGGTTTGAACGGCTTGGCGCCCGACCTGCCAATGCACAGGGCCAGTGGCTGGGGCTGCTCTGTGCCCTCGCCTGGCCGGATCGCATCGGCAAACTGCGTAGCGGCAGTCGTTATCAACTCAGTGGTGGGGTGAGCTGCGATCTGGTAGAAGGTCATCCCTGTCAGGGACAAGGGGCCCTTATCGCCATCGAGATGGGGCAGAACGATCGCGGCAGCCGCATCTTTATCGCCGAACCGGTCGATCTTGACGAGCTGGTACGCCTGCTGCCGGAACTGGTGAGCGAACGGCAGTGGTTCGACTGGGATGAGCGGGAAGAGCGGGTGCGCGCCGAGCGCCAGCAGGTGATCGGCGAGCTGGTGCTGAGCCAGCGACCGCTGACCGAACTCTCTGACGAGCAGAAAGGGCGCTGCCTGCTGCAAGGCATTCGCCGCAAGGGGCTGCATGTGCTGCCTTGGGACGAGAGCAGCGAAGGGCTGCTGGCCCGCCTGCGCTGCGCCCGCGACTGGCTGCCCGATGAGGGGTGGCCCGCGATGGATGACGAGAGCCTGCTGGCCACACTGGAACAGTGGCTGCTGCCAGCGGTGAGCGGTATGACCCGGCTGGAGCAGCTGAAGAGGCTCAATATGAGCGACATCCTGCGCCAATCCCTGCCCTGGCCACTGCCCAAACGGCTGGACGAGGCACTGCCGAGCCACTTTGCTGCGCCCACCGGCAGCCGGGTGCGGATCCGCTATCAGCCGGGGCAGGCACCGGTGATCCCGGTACGCATTCAGGAGATGTTCGGGCAAGGCTCGACCCCCTGCGTGGCCGATGGCCGAGTATCGCTGGTGGTGGAGTTGCTCTCCCCCGCCCAGCGACCGCTGCAGATCACCGCCGATCTGGCCGCCTTTTGGGCTGGCTCTTACGAGCAGGTGAAGAAAGAGATGAAGGGGCGCTATCCCCGCCACTACTGGCCGGATAACCCGCTGGAAGCGATGCCGACCAAGGTCACCAAGAAGAAGATGGGCATCTAGGTTCGACGGGTTAATCCCGCTCGGACGTTCGCGAATGCGATATAACAAGTAGAAAGGAAAGCAAAGAGGATTTATGGCAACCCAACGACGCAAGCGTGCCCCCAAGAAGGCAGCGCCCAAACGCACCATCTGGCGCAAGCTGTTCTGGCTTGGCTTCAAGCTCTCCCTGGTGGTGGCGGCCTTTATGGTGGTGTTTGGCATCTACCTCGATACCAAGGTGCGCGAGCGCTTCGATGGCGAGAAGTGGCAGCTGCCGGTGATGGTCTACAGCCGTCCGCTGGAGCTCTACCCCAGCCAGCGCCTGTCGCGGGACCAGATGCTGCGCGAGCTCAACATGCTGAGCTACAAACAGGTGCGCCAGCCTCACACGCCGGGTGAATACACCATCAACGGCAATCGCATCGAGCTTATTCGCCGTCCGTTCGAGTTCTATGACGGTGCCGACGGAGCCCGCGGCCTGCGCCTCACCTTCAACGGCCCGCGCCTTGAGGGGATCCAGTCGCTGGAGAACCAGCGCCAGCTCGGTTACGCCCAGATGGACCCGGTGCTGCTCGATCGCCTCAATACCGAAGATCGGGAAGATCGCCTGCTGGTGCGCATCGCCGAGGTGCCCGACAGCCTGCTGGTGACCCTGCTCACCACCGAAGATCGCGACTTCTACCAGCATGGCGGCGTCTCGCCGGTGGCCATCATGCGCGCCATGTTCGCCAACCTGATCGCGGGTCGTACCGTGCAGGGGGGCAGTACCCTGACCCAGCAGCTGGCCAAGAACTTCTTCCTGACCCGTGAACGCAGCCTGTGGCGAAAACTGCAGGAAGCCTACATGGCTGTGCTGATCGACTATCGCTACAGCAAGGACGAGATCCTCGAATCCTACCTCAACGAGGTCTATCTGGGGCAGAACTTCTCGCAAGGGGTCTACGGCTTCGGGCTTGCCTCCTACTTCTACTTCGGCATTCCGGTCAACGAGCTGGATATCGATCAGGTGGCCCTGCTGGTCGGTCTGGTGAAAGGCCCCTCCTATTACGACCCATGGCGCTTCCCGGAGCGGGCCAAGACCCGCCGTGATCTGGTGTTGAAGCTGCTGATGGATCACGGCAGCCTGACCCAGGCCGAATATGAGCTGGCCAGCCGCCAGCCCCTCGGCATCATCGCCCGCGGCCAGATGAGTTATGGCCGTACCCCGGCCTTTATGGGACTGCTCAAGCGAGAGATCCAGAGCCGCTTCGGCGCCGATCTGCTCAAGCAGTCTGGCCTCAAGATCTTCACCAGCCTCGACCCCATCGCCCAGCACGCGGCCGAGCGGGCGGTCGAATCGGGCCTCGCCGATATCGAGAAACTGCGCGGCAAGAAGAAGCTGGAGGCGGCCATGGTGGTCTCCGACTGGCACAAGGGCGAAGTGGTGGCACTGGTGGGTGGCCGCGATCCCCGCTACGCCGGGTTCAACCGGGCGCTGGATGCCCGCCGCCAGATCGGCTCGCTGGTGAAACCGGCGGTCTACCTCACCGGTCTCTCCAACGGCCTGACGCTCGCGACCCCACTCAAAGATCAGCCGATCCGTATTCGCGGTCAGGATGGCCAGGTCTGGACACCGCAAAACTACGATCGCAAGTTCCGCCAGAGCGTGCCACTGATGGATGCGCTGGCCAGCTCACTCAACGTGCCGACCGTCAATCTGGGTCTGCAGGTCGGGCTGGAGAAGGTGGTCGATACCCTGCACAAACTGGGAGTTCAGCAGGAGATCCAGCCCTATCCGTCGCTGGTGCTGGGGGCGGTGGCCCTCTCCCCGCTGGAGGTGAACCAGATGTATCTGCCCATCGCCAATCAGGGGCTGACCCAGCCGCTATCGGCCATTCGCGCCGTGGTGAACGGGGATGGCAGCCTGCTCTATCAGCATGATCAGACCGCCAAGCGGGTCACCGACCAGCAAGCAAGCTGGCTGACCCTGTTCGCCATGACCAAGACGGTGAGTCAGGGCACGGCCCGCGCGCTCAGTGCCAAGTTCCCGGGCGCCACCATGGCGGCCAAGACAGGCACCACCAACGAGCTGCGCGACTCCTGGTTTGCCGGGATGGACAACAACGAGCTGGTCAGTATCTGGGTCGGTCGCGACGACAACACCCCGGCAGGTTTGACCGGTGCCAGCGGTGCCCTGCAGCTCTTTAGCGGCTACATGAGCCAGCGCGGCGTCAACAGTCTGGGACTGAAGATGCCGGAAGGGGTCACCTGGGCCAACTTCTCCCGCGCCAGCGGCACCCGCGTCGCCAGCGACTGCCCGGGCAGCCTGCAGGTGCCGGCCAAAGCCTCCACCATGGGCTCCCCGGCCGGTTGCGCCAGCAATGCGACACCACGCAGTGCGCTGGATGACTGGTTCGGCGGTTTCTTTAACTAGATCAACGACACGGGCTGCGCAGGCTGCCCGTTCACTATGCTGCTGACAAGGAAACACCATGACCTTTCCGCTGTTTGACGCCATCCACCATGTGGCCATCATCGCCAGCGATTACCCACGCTCGCGCCACTTCTACCACGAGGTACTGGGGCTGCCCATCATCGCCGAGACCCTGCGCGAAGCGCGCCAGTCATGGAAACTGGATCTGGCCCTGCCGGACGGCAGCCAGCTGGAGCTGTTCAGCTTCCCCTCGCCTCCCGAGCGCCCCTCCCGCCCCGAGGCGTGCGGCCTGCGCCATCTCGCCTTTCGGGTCAGCGATCTTGACCGGGTCATCGCCCACCTGCTGGCCCATCGGGTCGAGGTAGAGCCGGTGCGGGTGGACGAGCTGACCGGCAAGCGCTTTACCTTCTTCGCCGACCCCGACGGCCTGCCGCTGGAGCTCTACGAAGCGCCGCGCTGAGCCTGCATCGACCAAGCAATCAGCGAAACAAAAGCCGCCCGGTTGCTACCGGGCGGCTTTTGTTATTGCTTCAGGTTATCAGGCGGTAGTCAGCATAACGACAGCCAGCGCCATCACCATCATGCCAGCCCAGCCGATGGGCTTGAGCCGCTCACCAAAGAAGAGCAAACCGCCCAGCGCCGTACCGACGATGCCGATAGCCCCCCAGGTAGCGTAGGCAACAGCTAGGTCAATCTGGCCGCTACTTACCGCTTCCGAGAGCAGGGTAAAGGCGCCGAGTACCAGCATGATCCCCAGGAATCCCCACCCCTTGTAACGAAAACCCTTGGAGCGGTTGATGGCCATGTTGGCGCCGATATCGATCAGCGCGGCACCCAATACAATCACAAACGGACTCATGCTGTGGCCTCCGCTTCTACTGACTTGTCTGCGGGCTCATCATGGGTCTCCCCCATGGTCACCATAACAATCCCCACTATCGCGAGAGCCAGGCCAATCAGCTCCTGAACGGTCACATCGTAACCGAGGAACATGACCGACACTATAGTGATCAGGGTGATCCCGAGCCCCTCCCAAAGCGCAAACGCAATACCAATGGAGATTGTTTTGGCGGCTTTCGCCAGCAACCAGTACGAGAAACCGATCAACAGCCACATCGGGATGTAATTCATCCAGCCAGCCCCCTGCTCGGGGATCATGGCCATGCTGGAGGTACCGGCGACCTCGGTCACGATGGCGCCGGTCAAAAACAGCCGGGCCAGAAACATACGACTTAATAACATATAAGATGCCTTTGTTGCTTCGACGGGAGAGATGGTAAACGGGGATAAGCAACTCGCGACAATCGCTCAGCGTCGATTATTCCGACGCCACAGGTTTGCCTTGCCTTGGTTTGGCACGCTAAGGTGATGGTGAAAAAATCCGCCACAGCCTGTAAAAGATGAAGCTATATCAGATAGAACTCTTTGTAGAGTCAGCCAATAGCGGCTCTATTGCCAACACCGCCCGTCGCCTCGGCAAAAGCCGCAGCGCCGTCAGCACCGCCATCGCAGCGCTGGAAGTTGAGCTTGGCGTCGAACTTTTTGAACGAGGTGCCAATCAGAGTCGGCTGACCGAGATCGGCGAGCTGGTGCTTGATGATTGCACTCGCCTGCTACAGGCAGCCAACAGCTTGCAGCAGAAGTGCAAACATTACGCCTCGGGGGCCGAAGTGGCGCTGCGGGTCGCCCGCGATGACGCAATTCCCGAGCCGGTGTGGCGCGAGATGCTGGCCGCCTTGCACAATCAGTTTCCCGGTACCAGTATCTCGCTGGTGCTCGCCTCTCCGCCCGAACTGCCGGCGCTGGTGGAAGAGGGATTCGTCGATGCCGCTTTTGGCCTTATTACCGAGGATCAGGAGCGCAGCGGCCTCAATATCGACGTGCTCAACCCGATCCGCACCCTGATGGTGGTGGCGCCCAGCCATCCGCTGGCCGGACTGAAGCGGGTCAAACAGCAGGATCTGACCGATCACACCCAGGTTACCCTCTCGTATGTAGATGAATTTTCTGTAAAAAGCCTGCTACCTGTGGGAGGGCAGCATATCGGTCTCTCCAGCTTCGAGTTGATGCGCAATGCGGTGCTGGACGGGCTGGGTTGGGCAGTGCTCCCCTCGCCTCTGATCCAGAGCCAGCTGCGACAAGGCTCCCTGCTGACCCTGAAACACAAGTTCAGCCTGCAGTGGCGGGATTACGGGGTCTATCTGGCGGAAAACGCCTATCACGGCAAGGTGTTGGCCTGGTTGAAGAAGTCGATCCAGGGGTATCTGGAACCTTTCGAGTAGCGATAAAGAGGCGGAGCCAGCTCACGATATCTGCTTATCCTGATGATCCGAGCGGATGTGATCGTGCATACTGTTCACATACTCATTGAGCGCCGGAGGCGTAACCGATATGAGCAGTGCCCAAGACAAGGACGATATCTTGCTGGACGACGACATCATCGAACTCGATGATGAGGAGGTCGTGGTCCCCAAGGCACTCAACCCATGGCAAGTGCTGATCGTGGATGATGAGCCGGATATCCATCATGCCACCCGCCTGGCCCTCTCCAACATTCACTACAAATCCCGTCCGCTGGAGCTGCTCAATGCCTACAGCGGCGCCGAAGCTGGCCGCATGCTGGAGGCCAATCCCAGGATTGCACTGATCCTGCTCGATGTGGTGATGGAGACCGAAGATGCAGGTCTGCGGCTGGTGCACCGGATCCGCAACGAAATGCACAACTCGCTGGTGCGGATCGTGCTGCGTACCGGCCAACCCGGCCAAGCCCCCGAGCAGCGGGTGATCCTCGATTACGACATCAATGACTACAAGACCAAGACCGAACTGACGGTACAAAAGCTGTACACCACCGTCATCGCATCCCTGCGTTCATACGAAACCCTCAGTGCCATCGACAAGAGCCGGCAGGGGCTCGGCAAAATTCTCGAAGGGGCAGGCGATCTCTACCATCTTCATTCACTCAAGGAGTTTGCCTCCGGCGTGCTGAAACAGATCAGCGCCATTCTCGATGTGGGCACCGAAGGGGCCATCTGCGCCGAGCGCCGTCCCGGCGAACAGGGGCTGGAGATCCTCGCCGCCACCGGCGACTACGAGACTCTGCTGGATGATGGCAAGATCACCGACTTCCCCACCCTCAATGACTCGGTTCTGAAGGCACTGGCGGCGCGCAGCAACCGCTTTGAACACCCGCAGGACTCCCTCTATATCGCCGCCCAGAATGGTCGCGAGTTCGTGTTGAGTTTTACCCCGACCCAGCCTCTCGATCCCCTCGAATGCGATCTGCTGGATGTCTTCTGCCAGCGCATCTCGGCGGCCTACGACAACCTCTATCTCTACAACCAGTTGCTGCGCGCCCAAGAGGCCACCGTGGTGGCACTGGCGGCGCTGGCGGAGTTTCGCGACTCCGATACCGGCGAGCATGTCTTGCGGGTACAGAAGCTCTCGGATGCCATCGTGGCCGAATTGAAGAAGATGGCGGCCTATCCTGAGCAGCTGACCCCGGAGTTTGTCGAGATGATCGGCATGGCCTCCATCCTGCACGATGTGGGCAAGGTGGGCACCCCGGACCATATCCTGCACAAGCCGGGGCGTTTCGACCCGGAAGAGCGGGCCATCATGGAGCAGCACGCCGGCATCGGCGCCAATATCCTGCACAAGGCGGGTGAAATGGTGGAGGGAACCAGCTACCTCTCTCTCGGCGCCGAAATCGCTCGGGGCCACCATGAACACTTCGATGGCAAGGGCTACCCGCAGCAGCTGGCTGGTCAGCAGATCCCGCTGTCGGCGCGGATTGTGGCGGTAGTCGATGTATTCGATGCCCTGCTCAGCAAGCGCCCCTACAAGGAGCCTTGGACGCTGGCGCAGACCATGGAGTATATCCAGTCCCGCTCCGGCACCCAGTTTGACCCTCATGTAGTGACAGCCCTGTCGCGACTGGTCAACGAGTCGAGACTCCCCTACTCGCTCTGACCCCCTTTGCTCGCAACTCCACATGCCCTGCCGGTGACCAAGGTCAGCGGCAGGGCATCAAAACAGCCGTTTTGTTGCATCCCGCACACATCAAAGTGCCGCAAAGCGGAAACATCCCCCTTCTTTGTTAGCGATATCCGCTGAAATATGGTCATTTAACATCACATCGCTATAATATCGGCCTGCAAACCTGATACTAACAACGAAGGAATTATCATGAGCCTGAACCTGGTACCGGCCGGCAAGAGCCTGCCCGACGATATCTATGTCATCATCGAAATCCCGCAGAATGCCGACCCGATCAAATACGAAGTCGACAAGGACAGCGGTGCTATTTTCGTCGATCGCTTCATGTCTACCCCGATGTTCTATCCGTGTAACTACGGCTACGTGAACGCGACCCTCTCTCTGGATGGTGACCCCGTCGACGTACTGGTTCCGACCCCCTACCCGCTGCTGGCCGGTTCCGTCATTCGCTGCCGCCCGGTTGGCGTGCTGAAGATGACCGACGAATCTGGCGAAGATGCCAAGATCGTTGCTGTACCGCACTCCAAGCTGACCAAGCAGTACGACCACATCCAGGATGTGAACGATCTGCCGGAACTGCTGAAAGCCCAGATCCAGCACTTCTTCGAGCGCTACAAAGAGCTGGAAGCGGGCAAATGGGTCAAGGTGGAAGGTTGGGGCGACAAGGCCGCTGCCGAAGCCGAGATCAAGACCTCTGCCGAGCGTTACGCTGCCAAGTAAGCGTCACTCGGTTTGTAAAAAAAGGCGCCTTATGGCGCCTTTTTTGTCGGTGTTTGCGGCAGCTGACCGGTCGCATCTCCAGCAGGATTACCCTGAATGTATATTTCACGACCATCTTTCTGGTAGGGACGATAGTAATCACCGCCACAGCGATAGCCGCCGCCCGGCTGGCTCATCAGCTCGCAGTTGACCGGCAATACCTCCAACCACTTGATGGCCTGCTGGTAGCGCAGCCACTCCTGCCATTCGTGTTCGCGCGCCAACTGATCGCGCAGGGCAAAGGTATCCGCAACGGACATCCCCTTGTTAACGCTCACCTGACCCGCCATGGCTGGCAGGCTGAGCAGCCCAAACAGCACTATGATCCAAGGCTTCATAACCCCTCCAGAATGACTTAATTTCACAATTAAATTAAAAGTCACATCAATCTGTTATCCAGATCACAAAACGAAACATCACCAAAGTGGTGCCGGCTCACCTAGTTGTTAATTATCGTCCACGGCAGGAAGCACCACCATGAAGCTGACCCCCGCGCTGTTGCTCAGCCTCACTCTCTGCACCACCCTTGGTGCTATAAGCAACGCCAGCGAAATCAACATGAGCTGGCAGTGGCAATCCACCGATGGCCAGCGCAAGCACTTCCAGCTGACCACCGACGACCAGGTGATGGCCGCCAGTCGCCACGAGATGAGCCTGCTGAAGGCCTCTCTCACCAATCCGCTGGAGACCCTTTACGCCTACATCAGCCCGCGGCTCTACAACAGCATCAACCTGATCAATCAGAGCAGCCCCGAGACAGCTACCAAATTTCGCAATCTGGAGCAGGCCTTCACCCTGCGGGACGACAGCATGGAGTCGATGCTGTTCTGGCAAGCCTACCAGCAGTATCAGGAGGATGCCTTCTACCAGATGAGGGTGATCCCCTGCGTCCATCCGGCCAATCGCAAACTGCCTTGCGTGCGACCCGATTACTCCCAGCTCTTCTACCACTTCAAGGGGCATCTCAAGCCGCTGGCGCAGCAGTTTGCCGCCAAGGATCTCGCCACCAGCGTCAGCCTGCTGCAGGAGTGGCTAAACGCCATCCCCACCCAGCCGGAACAGCTGGATCACTTCGCGCCACCGCTGCAGGCACTGCAGGATAACAAGGCCGACAGCGACGAGAAGGCGCTGTTGATGGCCAGCCTGCTGGCGGAGCTGGCGCCACAATATGTGCTCAGCATCATCTATCCGGATATCAGCATCGGCAGCGTCTCCCCTGCCTGGCTGGCCATTACGGCAGACAGTGGCGTACCCGGTGATGTGGTGGTGATCAACAATCAGCGCCATGTGCTGCTGACCGGCTCGTCCCTGCTGGCCCAGCAGATGACCATGGCCAAGATCCCCCTAATCAGCGAGTCGCTCTACTGACGCAGACAGCTCAGACCAGCAGCCAATTCATTGATTTTTATCGATGTCATGCCATCCTAGCCGCCCTTGCCAGCCAACAACCTGACTGGCGGGGCGCCGACGCTTCTGAATTGCGATCTTATTTAACACTTTTTAAACAGATCCGATCAGTTTAGGATGAAGCTCGCCCATTCCCTCAATCCGAAACTCGTTATAACATAACAAATGGAGTGTCATCAGGATGAAACATCTCGTACTTACTTTGGCGCTGCTGCCATCTCTGGTCTTTGCTCACAACATCAAGGATGGCAACCCGGTGCCGCTGGTCAATGTCAGCGACAAGGGTGAGCTGGTACTGAATGGCAAGGATATCGGCTACCAGCCGTGGCAGAGCACCTCGCTCACCGGCAAGGTATTCCTGATCCAGCATATTGCCGGTCGCTCCAGTGCCAAGGAGCTGAACGCCCCGATGATCGAGGCGATCAAGGCCGCCAAACTGCCGCAAGACAAGTACCAGACCGTTACTGTCATCAACAGCAATGACGCCATCTGGGGCACCTCCGGCTTCGTGACGAGCAGTGCCGAGGACAGCAAGAAAGAGTTCCCCTGGTCCGCCATGGTGCTGGATGCCAAGGGCATGGCGCGCAACGCCTGGGATCTGACGCCGGAAAGCTCGGCGATCATTCTGCTGGATAAAGAGGGCAAGGTGCTGTTTGCCAAAGATGGCCAGCTCGATGCCAACAACATTGCTACCGTGATGGGGCTCATCAAGTCCCATCTCTAAGTCAGAGAGAAAGGGCGCTGATGGCGCCCTTTCCATAAGGGTCTATGGGTCGTATCAAGCTGAAAATCTGGATCTTGCTGCTGGGCTGGTTATGGCTGCAGCCTGCCCTTGCCCGGCACCAGTTTGAATCCGCCCTGCCCGGCCACGACGACCATCACTGTCTGGTTTGCGCCCTCCATCTGGATGGCAAGCAGGTCATCACCGCCACCCCCTATTGTTTCCCCGGTTCGACCTCTGTTTTGCCCGCTGTTGCAACCATGCAACGCTCGGCGGATACCGCCACTCTTCACAGCTATGCCATCCGTGCGCCTCCCGCCTCTGTTTTTATCTATCCCTTTGTTTAATTTCGCTATTTGTTTTGAAAAAAAGGATTAAAGATGAAAGCAGTTACTCTGTTGCTGGCCGCAGCGGCCTTTGGCGCACACGCAAATCACGACGAACACGAGAGCCACAGCCACGGCGCCCACGAGCATGGCCACGGCCACCTCAATTTGGTGGTCGATGGCAACCAGCTGATGATCGAGCTGCAAGCCCCTGCCGCCGATCTGGTGGGCTTCGAGCACGCCGCCAAGAGCGATGAAGAGAAGGCGCAGTATGCCAAAGCGGTCGCCCGCCTCCAGCAACCTGACGCCCTGTTCCGCTTCGACCCGGCCGCTGGCTGCAAACTGACCCGGCAGGAGCTGCAGGCCGCCAAAGAAGAGCATGATCACGATCATGACCATGACCATGACCATGACCATGACCATGACAAGGCTGCCAGCGACAAACATGAAGACCACCATGATCATGACGAAGCGGGTCACGCCGATATGGGCGCCATGTACACCTACACCTGCGCCACGCCAGCCAAACTGACCGGCCTTGAGGCGACCCTGTTCAGCGTCTATCCGAGCCTTGAGAAGCTGAGCGTGCAGGGGATCCTGCCCACCGGCCAGACCGCGGGCGAGCTGACCCCGTCCGCCAACAAGCTGAGCTGGTAACGCCATGAAAAAAGCCGTGGTTGAGATCCGCGATCTGGCCTTTGCCTGGCCAGGTGGCGACGCTGTACTCGATCTGCCCGCCCTCACCATCCGCGAGGGTGAGCGGGTCTTTATCAAGGGCCCGTCGGGCTCCGGCAAGTCGACCCTGCTCGGGTTGCTGGCCGGGATCCAGACCGCCAACCACGGCACCCTGGAGGTGCTGGGCCAACCATTGGCCCGGCTCTCTGGCCGTGCCCGTGACCACTTCCGGGCGGCCAATCTGGGTTATATCTTCCAGCAGTTCAATCTGCTGCCTTTTCTCTCGGTGCAGGACAACGTGACCGCGGCCCTCACCTTTTCGCCCGCCAAACGAGCCCGCCTGCAAGGGAGTCCGGAGCAGGAGGCGCGCCGTCTGCTGGCGGAGCTGCAACTGCCGGATGACGCACTGCATCGCCCCGTCCATGCCCTCAGCATCGGCCAGCAGCAGCGGGTTGCTGCCGCACGGGCGCTGATCGGCTCGCCACCGCTGGTGATCGCCGACGAGCCCACCTCGGCCCTCGACACCGACAACCGGGCGGCCTTTATCAAGCTGTTGTTCGAGGAGTGCGACAAGCAGGGCTCGACCCTGATCTTCGTCAGCCACGACCCTTATCTCGAACCCCTGTTCCCGCGGGTCGAAAACCTGCAACAGCTCAACCGGAGAGCATCATGCTGAGCACCGTTCAACACTGCGTCTCCCTGATGAATGACATGCGTACCCACGCGGTACGACAACAAAACCGGAGGGTCACGTGCTAAAACTCGCCCTGCAAAGTCTCTGGGCCCGCCGCCTCACCGCCGGGCTCACCCTGCTGGCCGTCGCCATCAGCGTCACCCTGCTACTCGGGGTGGAGCGGGTGCGCACCCAGGCCCGCGAAAGCTTCTCCAACACAGTCTCGGGGACCGATCTCATCGTCGGCGCCCGCTCCGGTCAGGTGAACCTGCTGCTCTACTCGGTGTTTCGCATCGGCAACCCCACCAACAACGTGGGGTGGGACTCCTATCAGGCCATCAAGCAGAAACCGGGCGTCGCCTGGACCATCCCGCTTTCCCTTGGTGACTCCCACAAGGGATTTCGGGTGCTCGGCACCAATGGCGACTACTTCACCCACCTGAAGTACGGTCAGCAGCAGTCGCTGCAACTGCGGGAAGGGCGGCCGTTCGAGACGCCGTTTGAAGCGGTGCTGGGCGCCCAGGTGGCCGAGAAGCTCGGCTATCACCTCGACCAATCCATCGTCATCGCCCACGGCGCTGGCAACACCTCGTTCAGCCAGCACGACAATCTGCCGTTCAAGGTGGTGGGTATTCTGGCGCCGACCGGTACGCCCATCGATCGCACCATCCATGTGCCGCTGGCGGGGATAGAGGCGATCCATCTGGGCTGGGACACCGGCCGCCACAGCAAGAACGTGACGCCGGAGCAGGCGCTGGCGCAGGATCCCACCCCGAAAACCATCACCGCCTTTATGGTGGGCTTGAGCAACCGGATCCTGGCGTTCCAGCTGCAACGCAGCGTAAACACCTATCCCAAAGAGCCGCTGATGGCGATCCTGCCGGGGGCCGCCCTGCAGGAGCTGTGGAGCCTGATGAGCGTGGCGGAAACGGCCCTCTCGGTCATCGCCGGTTTCGTGGTAGTCGCGGGCCTTATCGGCATGCTGACTACCCTGCTGGCGGGGCTTAACGAGCGGCGCCGGGAGCTCGCCATCTTGCGATCCCTCGGTGCGGGCCCTGCCCACCTGTTCCTGCTGCTGGCGCTGGAGGCGATGGCGCTGACCACGGTCGGCATCGCTCTCGGAGTCGCCGTGCTCTATCTGGGGCAGGGGCTTGCCTCGCCCTGGCTGCTCAGCCACTATGGCCTGCAACTGAGTCTGGGGCTGCCGAGCACCTACGAGTGGCAGTTGCTGGGGGTAGTGTGGCTGGCAGGCATGGTGATTGGCCTGCTCCCTGCTGCCCGCGCTTACCGCTACAGCCTGAGCGATGGCATGAGCATTCGCGTCTAGCAAGACGCCCAAAAATAGAAACAGAAGGACAGATGATGAAGTGGAAAATTGTGGCGCTGCTCGCCAGCCTGCTGGTGCTGCCCGCCCTGGCCGCCGATTACAAGACCATCGACTGGGATGTACTCATCCCGGAAGGGGAGAAACTGCTGCCACCGCCCCAGGTCAATCACGAAGATCCCATGTCGGTGCCGCAACCGGTGGGTGGGGTAAACAAAAAGCTGGACAACCAGGATGTGCGCATTCCGGGCTTCGTAGTGCCGCTGGAAGGGGATGCCAAGAAGATCACCGCCTTCCTGCTGGTACCCTACTTCGGCGCCTGCATCCATGTGCCGCCGCCCCCCACCAATCAGGTGATCTATGTGAGCTACCCCAAGGGTGCGCCGGTGGATGATCTGTGGGATGCCATCTGGGTAAAGGGCAAGATGCGCACGGTCAGCTCCAGCCACGAGATGGCCACCGCCTCCTATTCGATGGAAGCGGTCGAGGTGAGCGTCTACGAGGAGTAATCCTCCCGTTGCAAAAAAAGCGGCCTCCACGGAGGCCGCTTTGTTATCTTGGCATCCCGGTTGGAGTAACATTCAGCTCCAGAACCTGTGCGAATGGAGTCAGCATGGCAGACCTCCCCCCCCCGAAAAAAGAGAGTTCGATCCTGAGCAGCCAGGAGCAGACCCTGCGCCTGGCCCGCAGCCGCGGCATCGACGGCATGCTCACCCGCAATACCGACAGCACCTTCGAGCAGCGCGCCACCTTTCGCCATCTGGCGGATCAGGCCGCCCGCCAGCGCAATCTGGAAGCCATCATGGTGATGGCCTCCCGCCACTGCGAAGAGACCGCGGCTGGCGGCGAGATGGACAGTGATTGGCTGACCCGCTTCCTGCAACTGGCGGAAGATATCAGCATGGTGCCGATGCAGCAGCTGTGGGGGCGGATCTTCGCGCTGGAAGTCGCCACCCCGGGCCGCTTCTCCATTCGGGCGCTCGCCACCCTCAAAGAGATGACCCAGCGCGAGGCCCAGCTGTTCCAACGTATCTGCTCACTGACTTGCCACTATACCGGCAGCGACGAGCAGCGACTGCTGCTGGGGCTGCACAAGGGGGCCAGCCTGCTGAGTCGTGCCAAGGCAACGCGCCTTGGCCTTGGCAAATACCGACTGCCCTACAACGCCCTGCTGCAACTGTTTGAGCTCGGGCTGCTGCATCGCGCGGAGCTGGAGTCCGGCCCGCTGCCCGCCGATGGGGTCGAGCTGGAGTTCGGCAACCAGCGCTGGCGACTGCAGTGCAAGCAGAACAACATCACCCTGCTCTACTACCGCCTCACCCCGGTGGGCAACGAGCTTGCCCAGCTGCTGCAAGAGTCGCCGCTGGAGGAGTACCTGCAGGATCTGAAAACCGTGCTGGTGCAGGGGATCCAGATTGAAGTGATGCAGCTCGTCAGCGCCCCCTCCTCACCCGCTCCCGACCCTCTCCCCTGATCTCTGGCGGGGCAGCTGATGCCCCGTCGGTTCATGGCTCCTTCGCATCAAGCTGCTGGCTCCAAGCTTATGGGCTTGTCCAGAATAGGTTGCAAATTGCAGATGCCGCAGAGGCACACCCCGTCAGATCCGTTGCATATTGCAAACAACCACGCGCTTTTCCTCTCCAAACCTCGCTAATAACACATCAATCATTAGTTTTTGCCAGCTGGCCCGCCCCTTGCACATGTCTTGATGCAGATCAAAATTTAACCACCACAGCTCGGGAGCAAGGCCATGAGAATCAATCAACCGGTTACCCAAAGAGAACGTCTCTATCCAGACCACCAGAGCCTGATCTCCACCACGGATCTGGAGAGCCGCATCACCTACGCCAACGATGAGTTCTGCGATATTGCAGGCTTCTCGCTCGACGAGCTGAAGGGGGAGCACCACAATCTGGTGCGTCATCCTGACATGCCGAAACAGGCCTTTGCCGATCTGTGGGGTCACATCAGGGATGGCAAGAGCTGGATGGGGCCGGTGAAAAATCGCTGCAAGAATGGCGATCACTACTGGGTCAGCGCCTTTGTCACCCCCATCAAGGATGCCAGCGGCCGGGTGGTGGAGTATCAGTCGGTGCGCACCGCCCCGAGCGAGGAGATCAAACAGCGGGCCGAGAAGGTCTATGCCGACCTTCGCAACAACAAGCTGCCGCTGGCGCTCAAGTTGCCCACCTTCTCCCATACCCTGGCCATCAACCTCTGTCTGCTGCTGAGCCTGCTCGCCATGTTTGCCCTGGGCTACAGCCACGATATGAACTGGCAACTGGCGCTGGCCGCCCTGCCGCTGGCGATAGCGGCCATCACCCTGAATGCCCTCTCCCGTCGCCTCGGCAAGCTCAACAAGATGGCCCGCAGCCGCTTTGACAACCCGCTGATGCAGTTGCTCTACACCAACAAGGTGGACAACATCGCCGCCATCGAGCTCTCGATGGTGATGAATCAGGCCGAGTTCAACGCCGTGCTGGCCCGTACCCAGCAGACTTGCAGCAAGATCCTGCAAGCCGCCGAGGGGGATCTGCGCAACGCCGAATCCATCACCGACAACCTGCAACAGCAGCAGGCCGAAACCAATCAGGTAGCCACTGCCGTGACCGAAATGTCGGAATCCATTCGCGAGGTTTCACAAAGCTCGACTGACTCCTCCAGCCTGCTGGATGAAACGGCCGTGCTGTTCAAGAGCGGCAACAGTAGCGTGGCCGAAACCGTGGCTGCCGTGGCGGGTATGAACAGCGAACTGATCACCTCCAAGAGCGTGATCAGTGCGCTGGTCGGCCACTGCCGCGATATCGACGGCATCCTCGATGTGATCAACAACATCGCCAACCAGACCAACCTGCTGGCCCTCAACGCCGCCATCGAAGCGGCCCGGGCTGGCGAAGCGGGTCGCGGCTTCTCGGTAGTGGCTGACGAGATCCGCACCCTCGCCATCAAGACCCAATCCTCGACCAGCGAGATCCAGAAGATGATCACCGAGCTGCAAAACAGCTCTGGCGAGGCTGAGCAAGCGATGGAGAAGGGCTGCCAACTTGCCGACAGTTGCCAGCAGAAGGCCACCGCGACCGGCACCATTCTCCAGCAGATCAACAACATGTTGCAGCAGGTCGCCTCCGGCAGCAGCCAGATTGCCCAGGCGGTGCAGGAGCAGTCCCACGTTACCGCCGAGATCAACCGCAACGTGCTCAGCATCAAGACACTGGCCGATGACTCCAGCGTCGGCAGCCAGCACGCCGTGCACGGCATCACCCAGCTGGTCAACCAGTTGAGCGATCTCGACCGGCTGGTACGCCAGTTCCAGAAGGGCGCTCCGGCAAGCCAAAGCCGCTACGAAGTGGCCACTACCCGCGCCGTGCCGGTTCGCCAAGCCAGATAACCACTACCCAAACAATCACCGCAGAAAAACCCTATGGGCCCGCAGGCCCATAGGGTTTTTAATGCCCGCCAACAAGAGGACGGCACAGCCGTTTCACAGTCCTATTTCCCCAGCTCTGATGGCCGCCACTGTTGAGCGGTTATATCGTCGTCCGTTATTTATTAATTTATTGATCTTGCTCAGAAAACCGCCCGCTTGCGCTTTTCACCCCAGCCCCGTTCGGTAACATAGCTGCTTGGCAACCTCTCGCAGGAGTCAGCCATGAGCCAAGCCAGTACCAAAACGCAGGTAACAAACAGCAGACTGGAGGCTGAAATTCAGGGGCGGTAGCGTGGTTTTTGTAAGTTGGCACAGCGCGTAGCGAAGCCCAACAGACGAGGATGATCACGCAACCAGAGCGGGATAAACATGGATTGGGCCGTTTGGTAAAAACATTTGTAAATACGTTTCGCGGTAAACGTTGGGCTTCACTGCGTTCAGCACCAACCTACGATATTTAGCCCAATATTCAAGATAGCGAGTCCATACTATAGCGTTGCTTATAATATGATAATTATCTCTCGTATTCATTAACAATAAAGACTATATTGACTCCCTTAATTCATTTTTTGCGAAGCACTTATGGAATTGGAACACCTTCATTCATTGCTTGATGAACTGAACCGAGTCCCAGCACCAATTAAACGAGAACAGAATCTCTTTTCAATCGGAGCTAGAGGACACTATGAGAATCCAATTAGTGATCTGTTAGCATTTTTTCTGTCCCCAACAGCAGCTCATAATCTAGAAAGCCTTGTGCTCGAAACCCTACTGGAAGCCCTACCTGAAGGGGTTCAAATATCTGCATCACTGATTAATGAACCCCAGCGGGAAGTAACTACCCATACTAACAGCAGGCTGGATCTGGTTCTTGAATCCGAAGAATGGGTCATGGCACTTGAAAATAAGATCTGGCATCATCAAAACAACCCATTCTCCGAATATAAGAAATATCTTGCGAAACACTATGAAGGGAAACGGCAGCTGCTAGTTGTACTCTCTCCATCTGGTAAATCACCCATTGGTTGGTATGGCGTTGCCTACAACGATTTTCTAAACCGTCTATCTCCCAAACTAGGGCAAGCCTTCATAACCACACCTTTTAACAAGTGGCTTATTCTATTACGCGAATTTCTATTGCATTTGGAGTCATTGATGGCGGTTTCCGATATACCAATCCCTACAGCAAACTTTGTTCTCTCCCACCTCAAAGAGATTCAACAAATACAGGATCTCAAAAACAGCGTGGTCAAAGATCTGCAAGCTCAATGTGTACATTATCTAGAGCGATACTTCTGCGAACAAGAGGTTGATATCAGTACCAAGTTACACACTTGGTATGGCTATCCTGCTTTACGATTCGGTTTCACACACTGGAAAACTGACTCTGATGTTGTGTTATTTCTAGATGGCCGTGAAGGGCATCATTTTGCCATCAATTACTATGCTTGTAATTTGCAGGGAGATAAACAGCATAAGGCCGCTCATGAAACATTGCATCAGGTCGAATGCAGCGAGGTGTGGCAAGAACGAGCGAATACCGTTGCTTGCTTTAAGCGGCCACTCAATGACAACACACCAGAGGCCATGTTTGTCGAAGTGGCTCGACACTTAGCATTACTAGATATATTTGAATCAACAGTTCGCTCAAAGTGGGCATGAGGAATACACCATATCTAAAATTAAAATAAAGCTCGGTGACATTATTGCCGAGCTCTTACTTTTACTTAGAAAAGCAATATTTAAATTACAGTTTAACTTATTGGTTTCTTAGATTTAAGCAGCATGAAATCAGGAGAGACAAATGGAATTGATTACAACCATTTTAGGAGCCGCACTAGGTGGTCTAATTGGTTATTTTTTTAGCAAGTTACAATGGGAAAGAGCATTAAAGCATGAAGATCGTGCATACAAATTGGAGAGTAAACGAAAGCTAGTAGAGTACTCTTATGAAACAATAGAGTATGTTCGAGACTATTACTGCAACTCAAAGAACATGACTATCGGTGAATTTATGGTCTGCATGTCTGGACGAAACCCTTTGAAAAAAATGTTGGCGATCGTGGTTACTAGCGCACCAGAACTTTCAAGTGAGATCGATATACTGAAAAAACAGATTGATAAGATGATGGGTCCAGAATATCCAGTACCAGAAGAAAAGTATCGCGCAACGCTCGATGTAGTAAACCAGTTTGGTAGAAATATTACCGCCCATATAAAATCCAATGCTTAACTGATATGGATGATGTGCGCCACGAAATATATCCACCCACCTACTTAATGTGAATGTACAATACAATTACAATAGATATAATGGCGGGCAAGAGATAAAAATATGAGGGAGCCTCCAATATTTCACCCTAAATTGCTAAAAACTTGTTAAGCCCACCTTAAAACACTGACAACAAAATTATAAAAAATAAAGCATATGAGTACTCAAGTAGAAAGATTCATTTTTAACAATACAAGAACAAGCCATAAACGATGGGAGTCCATTGTTATGTATGCACTTCACTATGCTCTTAGAGATGTAAAGCTAATGTCTCAATACCCGGTCGACAAATACTTTATCGACGGATATTTCCCTGACTTGAAGATCGCCGTAGAAATTGATGAACCATATCATAACCGGCAAAAAGAAGATGATTTAAAAAGAGAGTCCGACATAAAAGCAGAGCTTGATTGTGAATTTTTTAGAATCAATGTTAGCGAGCCTGTATATGAGCAAATTGACAACTTAGTTGATAAAATAAGAGCTTTATCACCTCCAAAGTGGGAGATCAAGGAACGACCAGCAAGAGCGATTAGCGGTGAGTTTTCACAAGATAAGATAGATGGATTGACTGCAACAAATGCATTTGAATTTTTAGATGGCATACAAGAAGAGCTAGAACAATTAGGTTTATCTGTAGACACTAAAGAACCAAATCCAAATACCTTGCCAAGTAATGGAATGATAGGCTTTGATGTAATTTTAGACAAACTTAGATTGACGGTATTTACGCGAAGCACATGCAAACCCAAAATAATTATTTCGAAATATGATGCTAATACTCTAAGGAAGTTAGGAATAGACTGTTCAGAACCATCCAAAACTAAGCCACCATATTGGAAAATCATAGATATGGACAAACAACTTACCAGAGAAGAGACTGTGTCCTATTTGTTGAATCTCTCAAGAAAACTTAGGCATAAATAAAGATATTTATTTCATCTTGAACACGCACACACGATAAATAACAGCGAAAATACATTGCTGATAAATAAGGGGACAATTGCCCCCCTTATTTATCAAAGTTCGATACTAACAATCAACCTCAGTCGATCACCCCCCGTAACCTTAAAGCAGTAATCAATTCATCCACCAGCACTTCCACCGGTTTACCGGCGTTAAGCAGATGGATTTCCGGCTGTTCGGGCGCCTCGTAGGCGGAGTCGATACCGGTAAAATTCGTAATTTCCCCTGCCCGCGCCTTTTTATAGAGCCCCTTGGGGTCACGCTCTTCACAGACGGATAGCGGCGCATCGACAAAGACCTCGACAAACTCCCCCTCGCCCAAGAGGCTGCGCACCAGCGCCCGCTCGGCACGAAGCGGCGAGATAAAGGCGGTAAGCACGATCAGGCCCGCATCCACCATCAGCTTTGCCACTTCGCCGACCCGGCGGATATTCTCCTGCCGCGCAGCATCATCGAAACCAAGATCGCCACAGAGGCCGTGGCGCACATTGTCCCCATCCAGCAGATAGGTGTGCTTGCCTTGTGCCGCCAGCGCCTGCTCCAGCGCCCCCGCCAGGGTCGATTTGCCCGCCCCCGACAGCCCGGTAAACCAGATCACCAGCGGCTTTTGCCCTTTAAGCTCGGCCCGGCTCTGTTTGTCCACGGCATGCTTGTGCCACACGATATTGCTCATCCAACACTCCTTGATTGGCGCTCACGCCTTAAAACTTAAACTGTCCGGCACCACGGGGAGCCGCCTCGGACTATCCGCCGCCAACGTGCTGATACCATGGCATTGCTCACCCAACACGCCTTGACTGGCACTTATGCCTTAAAACGGAAACAGCAGGGGCACCATCACAATCACCCCGAGGCTATAGGCCAGCGAGACCGGCAGGGCCAGCTTGAGGTAGTCCGGCATCTTGTAGTTGCCCGCGGCATAGACCATCAGGTTGGTCTGGTAGCCGTAGGGCAGGATAAAGCTGGAGCTCGCCCCGAACAGCACCGCCAGAATAAACGGCATGGTCGAGACATCCATGCTGAGCGCCAGCTGGTAACCCATGGGGAAGGCCAGCGCGGCGGCGGCGTTGTTGCTCATCAGCTCGGTCAGCACCAGCGTAAACAAATAGATACCGATAAAGGCGATGATGGGGCTGGCACCGTTGAACTCCCCCATCAGCCAGTCGGCGATAAGCTTGGCCAGTCCGCTCTTTTCCAGCTGATCGGCGATGGCGAGCGCCCCGCCCACCACCAGCCAGATATCCAGTGGAAAGCGGCGGCGGATCTCGTCTAGGGTCAGAATGCGGGTGAGCAGCAGCGCCACCAGCATCAACAGCAAGCCCTTGAACAGCGGCACCAGATCGAACACAGAGAGCGCCAGCACCCCGAGAAACCCCAGCACCACGGCGGCGCTGCGTTTGCCATCGAGACGGGTGGAGGCTTCCAGCCCGCTCACCACCACAAACTCACGTCCCAGCGACTTGTTGCGGGCAAACTGGGGGCCGGGGGCCAGCAGCAGGGTATCACCGGCGTGCAGTTCAATCTGGCCGAGGCCACCGGTAAGCTGGGTTTCGCCGCGGCGCACCGCCAGCACCACCGCATCGAAGTGGGTGCGAAATTCGGCATCCTTGATGGTCTGATCCACCAGCCGCGAGCTGTGGCTGACGATCACCTCCACCAGATGCTGGCCGTTGAGGCGGTGCTGGCCGTAGAGATCCAGCCCCTTCATCTCCTGCAATACGCCGACGCTCTCCACATCGCCACAAAACAGCAGTACGTCCCCTTCGTGCAGCTCGTGTTCCGGCTGCACCGGGCAGATCACCTGCTCGCCGCGAATGATTTCCGCCAGATAGAGGCTTTTCAGGCTGCGCAGGCCGTTCTCCTTGACGCTGCGCCCCGCCAGCGGTGAACCGGCGCCCACCTTGGCTTCGAGAAAGTAGCCGGATTCGCGGCTCATCTCGGTATCCTGCACCGGCAGGTGACGGGCAAACAGCAGCACGGCCACCAGACCGGTCAGCAGAGTACCCGCCCCCACCATAAAGAAGTCGAACATGCCGAGCGGCGGCGCCCCCATCTTGATGAGGAAGCTGTTGACGATGAGATTGGTGGAGGTGCCGATCAGGGTCAGCACCCCGCCAAAGGTGGCCGCGAAGCACATGGGCAGCAGCAGCCGCGACGGCGCATGGTTGGGGTTGCGTTTGACCGCTCCCAGCATGGAGGCCACCACGGCGGTGTTGTTGACGAACGCCGACAGGAAGGCGGTGGAGAACCACACCTTCACCAGCACCTTGTTGAATGAACCCGTGCCCACCAGATTGGCGAACCAGCTCATGATGCGGGTCTTCTCCACCGCCAGCGACACCAGCAGCAACAGCACCAGGGTCAGCAGGGCACTGTTGGTGTAACCCGCCACCACGGCATTGATATCCGCCAGCCCGCTCAGGTAGGTGATGAGCACGGCGCCCGAGAAGAGCAGCGCCGGGCGGAGTTTGCCCTGGATCAGCAGGGCCACGAGAGCAGCCAGCAGACCCAGCACCAGGAATTGTTGCCAGGTCATGGGCTTACTCCTTGCTTGTGTCGTTACCGATGGCAAGGGCTTGCCAGTGCGGGAAGTGCTTGCGCACCAGGGCGTTGAGCTCGATTTCGAACTCGCTGTAGTGCCCTTTTACCGCTTTGGCGGCCAAGCCTTCCACTATCATGCCCGCGCCGACGGTGACGTTGGTCAGCCGGTCGATCAGGATAAAGCTGCCGGTATCACGGATCTCCTGATACGGGTCAAACGCCACCGGGTCGGTGAGGCTCAGCTCGCACAGGCCGATCTCGTTGAGCTTGAGCTCGGAGGCGGGCAGCTCGTCCAGCTTGTTGATCTCGATACGGTGGCGGATGGCCTCCACCTGACCGCGACTCTTCTTGGTGGCCAGTTTGACGTCGTAGACCCGGCCCGGTTGCAGGGACTCCTCCCCCATCCAGACGATATGGGCCAGCACATTCTGGGTCACTTGCGGCCGCTTGGCCGCATCCACCAGCAGGTCGCCGCGGCTGATATCGATCTCGTCGGCGAAGGTGACCGTGATGGCCTGACCCGGCAGGGCGTACTCCAGATCCCCGTCGAAGGTGACGATGCGGGTCACTGTGCTCTCCTTGCCGGACGGCAGCACCGCCAGCTTGTCGCCCACCCGCAGAATGCCGGAGGCGAGCGTGCCCGCGAAACCGCGAAAATCGAGGTTGGGGCGGTTGACGTACTGCACCGGCAGGCGCACCGGGTGACGCTCCAGCTCGCGCTCTACCTCGGCGGATTCCAGCAGGGCCAGCAGGGTTTCGCCCTGATACCAAGCCAGCTTGTCGCTCTGGTTGACCACGTTGTCACCGTCCAGCGCCGAGACCGGCACGATATGGATGGTGTCGACACTGAGCTTTTTGGCGAACTCGCGATAATCAGCACTGATGCGCTCGAACACCTCCTGACTGAACTCCACCAGATCCATCTTGTTGACCGCCACCACGAACTGCTTGATGCCGAGCAGGCTCGCAATAAAGCTGTGACGACGGGTCTGATCCAGCACGCCTTTGCGGGCGTCGATCAGAATGATGGCCAGATCACAGGTGGAGGCGCCGGTCGCCATGTTGCGGGTGTACTGCTCATGGCCCGGGGTATCCGAGATGATAAATTTGCGCTTGGCGGTGGAGAAATAGCGGTAGGCCACGTCGATGGTGATGCCCTGCTCGCGCTCTGCTTGCAGGCCGTCAACCAGCAGCGCCAAGTCCAGCTTCTCGCCTGTGGTGCCGAGCTTCTGGCTGTCGGACTCCAGCGCTTTGAGCTGATCTTCATAAATCTGCTGGGAGTCGTGCAGCAGGCGACCGATAAGGGTGCTCTTGCCGTCATCCACGCTGCCGCAGGTGAGAAAACGCAGCAGACTCTTGTGCTGCTGGGCGTGCAGATAGGCTTCGATGCCCTGTTCGGTGATGGCGGTCTGAATATGGCTGTTCATGCTGACGACTCCTTAGAAATATCCCTGACGCTTCTTCTGCTCCATGGAGCCGGCCTGATCGTGGTCAATCAGCCGCCCTTGCCGCTCGCTCGAGGTAGTGAGCAGCATCTCTTCAATAATTTCCGGCAAGGTGGTGGCATCGGATTCGATGGCCCCGGTCAGCGGGTAGCACCCGAGGGTACGGAAGCGCACCAGCTCCTGCTTCACTTCGTCTTCCGGGCCGATGGGCATACGATCGTCATCCACCATGATCTTGATGCCGTTGCGCTCCACCACCGGACGATGGGCCGCAAAGTAGAGCGGCACTATGTCGATCTTTTCCAGATAGATGTATTGCCAGATATCCAGCTCGGTCCAGTTGGAGAGCGGGAACACCCGGATGCTCTCCCCCTTGTTGACCTGGCTGTTGTAGACCCGCCACAGCTCGGGGCGCTGGTTCTTCGGATCCCAGCGGTGGGACTTGTCGCGGAAGGAGTAAACCCGCTCCTTGGCGCGGGACTTCTCTTCATCGCGGCGCGCGCCACCGAAGGCGGCGTCGAAGCCATATTTGTTGAGCGCCTGCTTGAGCCCCTCGGTCTTCATGATGTCGGTGTGCTTGCCGCTGCCGTGCACAAAGGGGTTGATGCCCATGGCGAGCCCCTCCGGGTTCTTGTGGACGATCAGATCCAGCCCGTACTTTTTGGCGGTCTCGTCGCGGAACTTGATCATCTCCTTGAACTTCCAGTCGGTGTCGACGTGGAGCAAGGGGAAGGGGATCTTGCCCGGATAGAAGGCCTTGCGGGCCAGGTGCAGCATGACGGAGGAGTCCTTGCCGATGGAGTACATCATCACCGGGTTTTCAAATTCGGCAGCCACCTCGCGGATGATATGGATGCTCTCGGCTTCCAGCTGCTGCAAGTGCGTCAATCTTTCACGGTCCATGTTGGTCCTCGGGTCATTGCTTATGCGCCTGCTCGGGGCGCTGGGTGGTTCAGTGCGCGGCCGCACCGGCAGCCGCATCAAATATCTCTTTCCGGGTCAGGCCAGCTGCACCAGCTTGAGGTCACAGCCATCGAGATCCGGATTAGCACGCTGCTGCTCGCCGCCCAGCTCTCCAAACCAGGCCAGCCGATCGCGCAGGGCAACCACTTCGCCGATGACGATAAGCGACGGGCTCACCGCCTGTTTGGCCAGCTCGGCCAAGTCGGCCAGCGTGCCGGTCAGCACCCGCTGACGGGATGTGGTGCCGCGCTCGATGATGGCGATGGGGGTGGCTTGGCTTCGGCCGTGATCCACCAGTTGCTGCTGGATATGCTCGGAGCGCATCAGCCCCATGTAGATCACCAGGGTCTGACTGGTGGCGGCGAGCTGCTGCCAGTCGGGCTCCTTGCCATCGATCTGGCAGTGGCCAGTGATAAAGACGGCGCTCTGGGCGTAATCACGGTGAGTGAGCGGAATGCCGGCATAGGCGGTGGCCCCGGCGGCGGCCGTGATGCCGGGCACCACCGAGAAGGGGATGCCTTCATCGGCCAGCACTTCCAGCTCTTCGCCGCCACGACCAAACATAAAGGGATCGCCCCCTTTCAGCCGCACCACACGGTTGCCCGCCTTGGCGTATTCCACCAGCAGGCGATTGGTCTCCTCCTGCGGCACGCTGTGGGCGCCCGCCTTCTTGCCGACCGACACCAGAGTGGCATCGCGGCGCACCAGATCGAGGATCTCAGGCGAGACCAGCTGGTCGTAGAGCACCACTTCAGCCTGTTGAATCTGTTGCAGCGCCTTGAGGGTCAGCAGGCCCGGGTCACCGGGGCCCGCCCCCACCAGCACCACCTCGCCCACTTCGCTTTTCGCCTGATCGAGGCCATCGCTCAGCCACTGCTCGGCACCGTGCCAATCCTCTTTTTCAATCAGGCTGGCGAGGGTGTTGGAGGCAAAGGCGCGCTCCCAGAAACGGCGACGGTCGGAAATCGAGGAGAGCACCCGCTTGGCCTTGTCACGCACCCGGCCGGAGAGCTCGGTCAGCCCGCCGAGATGGCGCGGCAGCAGGCTCTCCAGCCGCTCACGCAACAGGCGCACCAGCACCGGCGCCTTGCCGCCGCTGGAGACCGCCACCATCAGCGGCGAGCGATCGATGATCGAGGGGAAGATAAAACTGGAGCGCTTGGGGTCATCCACCACGTTGACGAACAGACCCAGCTGGTTGGCACTCTGATAGACGAGGGCGTTGACTTCGAGATTGTCTGTAGCGGCAACGACCAGGATCTGGCCTGCCAGATGAGCCGGGGTGAAGCGCTCCGCCAGATGGGTGAAACGACCGGTGAATTCCGAAAATTCCGGTTCAAGCTCCGGGGAGACCAGGGTCAGCCGGGCACCGGCTGCCAGCAGCAGGCGCGCCTTGCGCAGGGCAACCTCGCCCCCGCCCACCAGCAGTACCGGGCGGCCTTCCAACTTGGCAAACATAGGTAAATAATCCATTTCGGCCCATCCCTCGGAACACGACTAATATGGGGCGACTATAGGCAGGGCAGCTTATCCCTCAAAATAATAAAAAATGCTTTTTAATGCGTTTTGGTAATTAGCAAAGCCAATTCATGACAAAGGCGTACAAAGTCACTTGTGGTACCTGACGCCAGACCATAGGCTAGGGACTGTGTTTCATAAGGAGCTAAATGATGAATGAATCATTGATTGTGCTAGGGATTTTCGTGTTCCTGGTGCTCGCCACCCTGAGCGCGGGCATCAAGATAGTGCCCCAGGGCTACAACTGGACGGTGGAGCGCTTTGGTCGCTACACCCGCACCCTGACCCCGGGTCTCAACCTGCTGATCCCCTACGTGGATCGGGTCGGCCACAAGATCATCATGATGGAGCAGGTGCTGGATATCCCGGCACAAGAGGTGATCTCCCGCGACAACGCCAACGTCACCATCGACGCCATCAGCTTTGTGCAGGTAGTGGATGCCCGCAAAGCGGGTTATGAGGTCAACGATCTCACCAGCGCCATCCGCAATCTCACCATGACCAATATGCGCACCGTGCTCGGCGCCATGGAGCTGGACGAGATGCTCTCCCAGCGCGACACCATCAACGAGAAGCTGCTGCGCACCATGGATGCCGCCACCGCCCCCTGGGGCATCAAGGTGACCCGCATCGAGATTAAAGATGTGCGCCCGCCGCTGGCACTGGTCGAGGCGATGAACGCCCAGATGAAGGCCGAGCGCCAAAAACGGGCCGAGGTGCTGGAAGCCGAAGGGGTGCGCCAGTCCAAAATCCTGAAAGCGGAAGGGGAGAAGCAGTCCCAGATCCTCAAAGCCGAAGGTGAGCGTCAGGCCGCCTTCCTCGCCGCCGAAGCGCGGGAGCGGGCTGCCGAGGCGGAAGCCAAGGCGACCCATATGGTTTCCCAAGCAATTGCGGAAGGGGACCTGCAGGCCATCAACTACTTCGTGGCTCAGAAATATACCGAGGCACTGGCCCGCATCGGTGAAGGCCCCAACAGCAAGATCATCATGATGCCGCTGGAGGCGGGCAGCCTGATTGGCTCTGTGGCTGGCATGGCCGAGCTGTTCAACAAAGATGGCAAGGGCAGCAAGTCATGACAGCCCTGTTAGAGGGGCTGACCCACTGGCACTGGCTGGGGCTCGGTTTTATTCTGCTGGCCATCGAGGTGCTCGGCTCGGTGGGCTTTTTGCTCTGGACCGGCATCGCCGCGCTGGAAGTGGGCCTGCTGCTGCTGATCTGGCCCTTTGGCTGGCAGGCGCAGTTGCTGCTATTTGCGGTGCAATCCCTGCTCACCACTTGGGCCTGGTGGCGCTGGCAGCACCAGCGTGACAACTCGGGTCAGGATGCCGCCAGCACCATCAACGAGCGGATGCAGAGCTATATGGGTCGCGAGCTGACCCTGCTGGATGATGTCGCCCAAGGCACCAGCCGGGTACATCTGGACGACACGGTCTGGACAGTGCGCTGCGACGAGTCGCTGCCTGCGGGCAGCAAGGTCAGGGTGGTGGGGGCCGACTCCCACATCCTGCTGGTTGAACCCCGCAACTGACGCAACTCTGCCATCGAGTCATAAAAAAGCCCGCGATCGCTCGCGGGCTTTTGTCTCTCTGGCAACGACTCAGGTACGCAGCCGATCGAGCTGACTGGCCAGCGCCGTGGCTGCTTGCTCCAGCGCTTCGCTCAGTTGATGGCTGGAGCTGGCCTCCTGCCCGATCACGTTGGCGGTATCACCGATCCGCATCAGGTTCTGGTTGATGGTATCACTCACCGCACTCTGCTGCTCGGCGGCGGTAGCTACCTGACTGATGTGGTCGTGGATCTGCTGGATCTGGGCCACCACCCGATTGAGTGCCTCGAACGCCTGCTCGGTGCCCTGCACCGTGGTGGTGGAGCGCTCGATGCCAGTATTCATCAGACGTTGGCTGCTGCTCACCTCGGTCTGCAGGCTACCAATCAGCTGGCCGATCTCGTCGGTCGATTCACGAGTCTTGTTGGCCAGCGCCCGCACCTCGTCTGCCACCACGGCAAAGCCGCGGCCCATATCACCCGCTCGTGCCGCTTCGATGGCGGCGTTGAGGGCCAGCAGATTGGTCTGCTCGGCAATGGCGCGGATCACATCGAGGATCCGGCTGATATTGGTGCTGCGCTGGGCCACCAGCGCCACCGCCTTGTCCGCCTCATGCATATCGCCGACCAGAGTATGGATCTCGTTGCGGGCATTGCTGAGGGTCTGCTGGGCGGTATTGATGTGGTGGGTCGCCGCTTCCGACTCCTGCGCCGCCTGCTCGGCATAACCTGCCACGCTGACTGCCGTAGTGCTCATCTGATGCATGGCGCTCACTACGCTCTCCAGCTCCAGATTCTGCTCATCCAGACTGTTGCGCATGGTGTCGGCGGTATGTTTCATCTCCCGCGCCTGCTGGTAGACCTGCTGACCGATCCCCTTGCTCATTTGCACCATGCCCCGCAGCTTGCCGAGGAAGGCATTGAGCTGGGACCCCAGATCGATCAGCTCCTGATGGGTGTCGATCTCCATCTGCTGGGTCAGGTCCCCCTCGTTGCTGGAGAGATGGCCCACATGGCGGCTGATAAGAGAAAGTGGCGCGGTAATGGTCTGGATAAACCAGACCAGCAGCCCCAGCACCAGAAGGGTAATACCGCCCATGGCGATGATCTGCTGCCGCTGGGCATCCACCAGCAGGGTGCCCAGTTCATTGCTGATGGCATGCGCCTTGCTCAGCGCCAGCGCCTTGGGCACCTTGATCATCAACCACCACTGGGTATTGGCAGCCTCAACCCGAATGGGCTGATGAAGAATGAAGTCACTGTCGCTGCTGACCGGCTGACCGTCAGGCAGGGTCAGGCCCACCTCCTTGAGTGGACGGCCCAGCTTGTCGGCATAGCGGTTGCTGCCCACAATCAGCCCCATCTTGCTGACCAGGGTCACATCCGCCTTGTTGTCATAGAGGCTCTTGCCAAGGTTTTCAGCCAGTTGCTGGAAGATGGGCAGGTTCATATCCACCCCGGCCAGCCCGACAAACTTGCCGTCACGCAGCACGGGCACCGTCAGACTGGTCATCAGCATCTTGTTGCCCGGGCTGATTTCGTAGAGGTAGGGCTCCATCAGACAGGGCTGACGGGTATCGCGACCACAGAGATACCACTCGCTGTTGCGAATGCCGAACTCGTTGAGAGAGGTATCAAACTTGGCCTCGCTGGCAGCGGCGTCCACCGCTTGCTGAGCGACGGCCCCTCCCTGATCCTTGGTGAAATAGACCTCCAGACTCCCCTTGCCTGCCACCGAGTGGCTGGCTCCGCCCAGCCAGTTGCCATCCTCGCCATCATAGCCATCCGGTTCAAACTGGGCATAAATGGAGCTGATCCCGCTCGCCTGCTGCAGGCTGCTGCCGAGCAGAGACTCCACTTGGGGCCGCGACAACCGCAGTTCCGGTTTAGCCATACCGGCTTCAATCTGGGCGGTCACAGTCAGGGGGATCTGATAGGAGTTCTGCATCAGCGAGGCAATCTGGATGGCATAGCGTTCTGCCTGATACTGCAGGCTGCGGGAGACCTCCTCTTCCAGAGCATCGCTGGTCTGGGTCATCACCATATTGCGAAGGGAGCTGAAAGAGGCCGATTGCAACAGGGTCATGGCCAGCCCGGTCAGCAGAAACAGCCCCATGGTAAGGCACAACAGCTTGAACTTGAGGGAACGTTGCTTCATGCGACAACTCCTTATGGCAGAATAACAACGAATTACTTGAGTATATTCGCCCACTTGCGCTTCACCCGATTTGTTGATGGGTTTGTGGCAGGCTTCTGGTTATAATTTTTGCCTTCCCGAGCGTTGATGGAACAGTCGCAATGAGCAATGCACTGAGCAGTGTCCCGCCGGTAGTCGCGATGGACTACCCCTTTCCGGCCAAACCTCTTCCCCTGAGTGCCGAGCAGAGAACGACCTTGACCACAGAAATCAAGGCGCTACTCAAGGAGCGCAAAGCGGTACTGGTCGCCCACTACTACACGGATCCCGAGATCCAGGCGCTAGCCGAAGCCACCGGCGGTTTCGTCGGTGACTCGCTGGAGATGGCCCGCTTTGGTCGCGATCACGAGGCGCAGACCCTGATCGTCGCCGGGGTACGTTTCATGGGCGAGACCTCCAAGATCCTGAGCCCCCACAAGCGGGTGCTGATGCCGACGCTGGAGGCCGAATGCTCCCTCGATCTGGGCTGCCCCATCGAACAGTTCTCCGCCTTCTGCGATGCCAATCCCGACCATACCGTGGTGGTCTATGCCAATACCTCGGCCGCCGTCAAAGCACGGGCTGACTGGGTGGTGACCTCCAGCATTGCGCTGGAGATCGTCGAGCACCTCGACAGTCTGGGTCACAAGATCATCTGGGGCCCGGATCGCCATCTGGGCGCCTATATCGAGAAGAAGACCGGGGCGCAGATGCTGCGCTGGCAAGGCCACTGCATCGTCCACGACGAGTTCAAGGCCCGTGCCCTGCGCGAGCTGAAAGAGCAGAATCCGGACGCCGCCGTGCTGGTTCATCCGGAATCCCCCGCCTCGGTGATCGAGCTGGCCGATGCGGTGGGCTCCACCAGTCAGCTGATCAAGGCGGCCAAAGAGCTGCCCCAGCAGAAGCTGATCGTGGCGACCGATCGGGGCATCTTCTACAAGATGCAGCAGGCCTGTCCGGAGAAAGAGATGGTGGAAGCACCGACCGGTGGCGATGGCGCTACCTGCCGCAGCTGCGCCCACTGCCCCTGGATGGCGATGAACGGTCTGGTGGCGCTCAAGGAGGCCCTCACCGATGGTGCCGAGCGCCACGAGATCCATGTCGATGAAGCGCTGCGGGTAAAGGCCCTCATCCCGCTCGACCGGATGCTCAATTTCGCCGCCGAACTCAAGCTCAAGACCCAGGGCAACGCCTGATTGCCACCGTCATGAGATGCAAAGAGGGCTCCCGCGGGAGCCCTCTTTATTTATCTGAACCTCATCCAACTCAGATGATTACGGTGGAGAGGCTGTGCTCTTCATCCGGCGCAACGGTCACACCCGCCTCGCCAGCGATGGCAGCCTCGACACACAGCATGGTGCGATAGCTATCGTCGCTCATGTCGGCCATGGCGGTAGCCCCTTCCAGCCAGGGGGTCCAGACCACCACGCTGTCGTGGTTGCCACTGACCACCCGGGTCTCGCGCTCACCATCCTGCACCTTCACCAGCGCCTCTGGCTGCCAGTAGACCCGATCCAGCGGCCCACTCAGGGTCAATGCCCCCTGCTGCTTGGCATCCTGCCCGGTCAGCTTGTCGGCATAGGGCTCACCCAGACCGCTCACGCTCACCGCCTCTGGTGCGCTGATCTGCAAATAGGTGTGCAGCGCACCGCTATAAGTCAGCGGCTGGCTACCGGTGTTGCGAGTGGTCAGCACCAGCGAAAGCTCTTTGCCAACCAGCACGTCCAGTTCCAGCTCGAAGGGGTGATCCCACAGGGCACGGGTTGCGTCGCTGTCGCGCAGGGAAAGATGAACAAGCGTGCCATCGGCGTGATCTGAGACCCCGTCCAGCATCCAGAGGGTGGTACGGGCAAAACCGTGGGAGGGCTTGCCGCTACCGACGCGGGCGGGCGCCGGACCAAACCAGGGCCAGCAGATCGGGATACCACCGCGAACAGGCTTGCTGCCATCCAGCACCGCCTTGTCACTCAGCCAGATGGAGGCCGGCTCGCCATGACGCTGATAGCTCAGCACATGGGCGCCAAACAGGCTGATTTCTGCCTTGGCATAGTCGTTGTTGATGGTGAGAACCGGCAGACCGGCCGCATTGTTGGCAAGCTTGCAATTGGCTGTCAGGGGACGAATGGATTGCATGTGGACTCCTGTCATCAGGGGAAACCGAAAAACAAAAAGGCGGCCAATGGCCGCCTTTTTCAAGCTACGCGATTGCGCATCCCAAATTACTTGGAGATGTGAGCGATCAGGTCCAGAACTTTGCTGGAGTAGCCCATTTCGTTGTCGTACCAGGATACAACTTTAACGAATTTGTCGTTCAGCTGGATACCAGCCTTGGCGTCGAATACGGAGGTCTGGCGCTCACCCAGGAAGTCGGTAGATACAACTTCGTCTTCGGTGTAGCCCAGAACGCCTTTCATAGCGCCTTCGGAAGCAGCTTTCATCGCTTCGCAGATTTCTGCGTAGGTGGCAGCTTTCTTCAGGTTAACGGTCAGGTCAACAACAGACACGTCCGGAGTCGGAACACGGAAAGCCATACCGGTCAGCAGGCCTTTCAGTTCCGGGATAACTACGCCAACAGCTTTGGCAGCACCGGTAGAGGACGGGATGATGTTCTGAGCCGCACCGCGGCCACCGCGCCAGTCTTTGGCAGACGGACCATCAACGGTCTTCTGGGTAGCAGTGGTAGCGTGAACGGTGGTCATCAGGCCAGACTCGATACCGAAGGTATCGTTCAGAACCTTGGCGATCGGTGCCAGGCAGTTGGTGGTGCAGGAAGCGTTGGAAACGATGTCCTGGCCAGCGTAGGTAGAGTCGTTAACACCCATTACGAACATCGGGGTAGCGTCTTTGGACGGGCCAGTCAGAACAACTTTCTTGGCACCAGCAGCGATGTGCTTACGAGCAGTCTCGTCGGTCAGGAACAGACCGGTAGCTTCAGCAACAACGTCAACACCGATTTCGCCCCACTTCAGGTTGGCCGGGTCACGCTCAGCGGTAACACGTACGGTTTTGCCGTTTACAACCAGGTTGCCGTCTTTAACTTCAACGGTACCGTTGAAACGACCGTGAGTTGAATCGTACTTCAGCATGTAAGCCATGTAGTCAACATCGATCAGGTCGTTGATACCAACAACTTCGATGTCTGCACGCTCGCAAGCCAGACGGAATACGAAACGACCGATACGGCCAAAACCGTTAATACCTACTTTGATAGTCATATTTAGTTACCTAACTGTTCAGTAGTCAAAGAAAATTCCGCTTGTAAATTTACTAGAACTCTCCGGTGAGTCAACCAACATTCTGTCTGAAATTGCGCTATATCATGAAAAACTGTGAAATTAATTTTCTGTTTATGTAACTGATTACCACGTTTTGACGAAAAAAGTGCCAGATCGTGGCATCGCGCAGATATCAACAATAGTGCCTACTCGGTCACACAACCATTCACAGAGATATGTAAAAATGTGCGCGGTTTAGCATGGCCAAAGAGCCACTGTTCAAGTACCACCCCATAAAAATCAAACAAAATAGTATAGATAGAATCCACAGCGGGAATTCTCAAACTATGACCACCCTGATTGAACAGCTGGCTGCCGCAAAAGGTATCGCCAGCGAGTATGTCGATGCCTGGGGCCACCCGGCCCAGGTATCAGAAGAGAGCAAGGCCGCCATGCTGGGCGCCATGGGCTACCGCGTCGATGACGAGGCCGCACTGGTGCAGCAGTTGGAAGAGGAGCATCGCCAGCACTGGCTGCGGGCGCTGGATCCTGTGATGGTGGTTCGCACCGGCGACGCCGTTACCCTTGAGGTTCGCCTCCCCATCGAATTCGTCAACGACGCCCTCACCTGGCAGCTCCAGCAGGAGCAGGGTGCAGTGCTGTCCGGTCAATTTACCCCCATCGAGGGTGAGCTGGTCGGCGTGGCCGAATTTGAAGAGATGGAGTGCCAGGCCTATCGCGTCACGCTGGATATGGCCCCGGAGCTGGGTTATCACCAGTTGGTACTGCTGGAAGAGGGCAATGACGAGCCGCTGGCCACCATGCGCCTCATCGTTGCCCCCAAAGCCTGCTACAAGCAGGCGCCAATTGCCGATGGCCGCAAGGTATGGGGTCCGAGCGTGCAGCTCTACTGCCTGCGCAGCCGCCACAACTGGGGTATCGGTGATTTCAGCGATCTGGGCCAGCTGGTCGAGAAAGCGGCCGCCTGGGGTGCCCACTTCGTCGGCCTCAACCCTATCCACGCCCTCTATCCGGCCAATCCGGAAAGCGCCAGTCCCTACAGCCCCTCTTCCCGTCGCTGGCTCAACGTGGCCTATATCAATGTGGAAGCGGTGACCGAATTCCAGCAGAGCGATCGCCTGAAGGCGGAGGTGGCAAGCCCTGCCTTCCAGCAACATCTGGCCGATCTGCGCGCCAAAGAGAACGTCGATTACACCGGCGTGCTCCAGACCAAACTCGGCATGCTGCGTCAGGTGTTCGACGAAGCCACCCTGAGCGCCGAGCGTCAGGCCGCCTTTGATGCCTTCGTGGCCGCCGGTGGCGACAGCCTGCAACAGCAGGCAGCATTTGATGCCCTGCAGGCCCACTTCTATGCCAAAGGCGAAAATGCCTGGGGCTGGCCGGTATGGCCGCAGGAGCTGCGCGATTACCACAACCCTGCCGTTGCCGCCTGGATGGCCGAGCACCCGCAAGATGTCAACTTCTACCTCTATCTGCAGTTCCTGGCCGACGAGCAGCTGGAGCAAGCCGATGCCCGTGCCAAGGCTGCCGGCATGGTGATGGGGATCTACCGGGATCTGGCGGTGGGCGTCTCCGAAGGCTCCACCGAGATCTGGGCCAACCAGGATCTCTACTGCCCGAAAGCCTCGGTCGGTGCGCCGCCCGATATCCTCGGCCCGCTTGGTCAGAACTGGGGCCTGCCCCCGATGAACCCGAACAAGCTGTTTGAAGCGGCCTACCAGCCGATGGTGGACTTGTTCCGTGCCAACATGCGCTCCTGCGGCGCACTGCGCATCGACCACGTGATGGCCTTGCTGCGCCTGTGGTGGGTACCGCCCGGAGCGTCCGCCGCCAAGGGCGCCTACATCTATTATCCGGTCAACGATCTGCTGGGCATTCTGGCCCTAGAATCCCACCGCAATCAGTGCCTGCTGATCGGCGAGGATCTGGGCACCGTGCCGGAGGGGATCGACGTGACCCTGAAAGAGAACGGCGTTCACTCCTACAAGGTGTTCTTCTTCGAGCGCTCCAAGGAAGATGGCGGCTTTATCTCCCCGGCACACTACACAGAGCAGGCGATGTCTGCCCTGACTACTCACGACATGCCGACCCTCAAGGGCTTCTGGCACTGCGATGATCTGGCGCTCGGCCGTCAACTGGGTCTGTATCCGGATGAAGATGTTTTGAAGACTCTGTATGCTGATCGTCACCAGGCCAAACAGCGGATCCTAGACAGCTTGCATGCCCACAAGGTCATCTCTGACAACATCAGTCATGACGTGAACTGGGTCGGCATGAACACCGAACTCAACCACGGTCTGCAGATCCACATGTCCCGCGGCAGTTGCGCCCTGTTCAGTACCCAGCTGGAAGACTGGCTGGAGATGGACAAGCCGGTCAACGTACCGGGCACCAGTTACGAATACCCCAACTGGCGCCGCAAGCTTTCCGCTGATCTGGAAGATATTTTTGCCAATGAGGCACTCAAGGCACTGGCTGGCAAGATGAGCCAAGCCCGTGATGAGGCCAGTCGTTGAGACGCTGTCTCCCACAGCGCTCTCACCTAAATCCACTCCGGCTTCGGCCGGAGTGGATGCTCTGTCATGAAAGGAAATCTCGATGCTCGTTGAACGTTTGGTTGCTGCCCGCTGTTCCGATCCCTTCTCTCACTTAGGCCTGCAGGCCAATCCGGATGGGCCCGGCCTCAAACTGACCGCCTGGTTGCCTGATGCCCTCGAAGTCCGCGTCAAGGATCTCAAGTCGGGCAAAGTCGTTGCCACCCTGGCGCCCACCGATGAATCGGGTCTTTTTGAAACTGTTTTCACCCGCCGCAAAAACTCCTTCCCCTATCAGCTGATCGCCAGCTACCAAGATGCCACCACCGAGGTCATCGACCCCTATCAGTTTCAGGATGCCGCTTGGGCAGGCCTGGCCGAACTGACCGCCCAGCCGGAAAACCTCTATCACACCCTTGGCGCCCAGCTGCGCACCGTGGAGCACCTTGGCCAACAGGTGGAAGGGGTGCGTTTTGCGGTCTATGCGCCGAGCGCCACCGCCGTGAGCCTGATCGGCGATTTCAACTTCTGGGATGGCCGCCGCCACCCGATGCAGCGCAGCCTCTGCGGTCACTGGGTGCTGTTTGTGCCGGGCCTCAAGGCCGGGGATCGCTACAAGTTCGAGCTCAAGGATCCCATGGGCAACCGGCTGCCCCACAAGAGCGATCCGGTCGGTTTCTACTGCGAGCAGTATCCGTCGTTCGCCTCCGTGGTCTATGACCACGCCCAGTACCAGTGGCAGGATGCCGAGTGGATTGCCAGCCAGCACAACGACAAGCGCGAGCAGCCGCTCTCCATCTATGAGCTGCACGTCGGCTCCTGGAAACGCCACCCCAACGGCGACAGCCTGAGCTGGCGCGAGCTGGCAGTGGAGCTGGTCGCCTACGTCAAGGAGATGGAGTACACCCACATCGAGCTGCTGCCGGTCTCCGAGCACCCCTTCAGCGGCTCCTGGGGCTACCAGCCGGTGGGCATGTTCTCCCCCACCAGCCGCTACGGCACCGCCGATGATTTCAAATACTTCGTCGACCAGTGCCACCAGGCCGGCATCGGCATCATTCTGGACTGGGTACCCGCCCACTTCCCGTCCGATGCCCACGGCCTGGCCCGCTTCGATGGCACCCCGCTCTACGAGTACGAGGATCCGCGCCGTGGCTGGCACCCGGACTGGAACTCCTACATCTACGACTTCGGCCGCGACACAGTGCGCCAGTTCCTGGTGGCGAGCGCCCTGTTCTGGCTCGACAAGTTCCACATCGACGGCCTGCGGGTGGATGCGGTCGCCTCCATGCTCTATCTGGATTACTCCCGCAACGCCGGTGAGTGGGTACCGAACGTCGATGGCGGCAACCACAACTACGAGGCGATCAGCCTCTTGAAGTGGACCAACGAGGAGGTCTACGGCAAGTATCCCCACGCCATGACCATAGCCGAAGAGTCCACCGCCTTTGCCGGTGTCTCCCGCCCCACTTTCCTCGGCGGCCTCGGCTTTGGTTTCAAGTGGAATATGGGTTGGATGCACGACACCCTCACCTACATGCAGAAAGAACCGATCCACCGTCGCTACCACCACAACGACATGACCTTCTCCATGGTTTACCACTATGACGAGAACTTCATCCTGTCGCTCTCCCACGACGAGGTGGTGCACGGCAAGCACTCCATGCTCTACAAGATGCCGGGGGACGAGTGGCAGCAAGCCGCCAACCTGCGCACCTACATGGGCTTCATGTACGCCCACCCGGGCAAGAAGCTCAACTTCATGGGCACCGAGATCGCCCAGAGCAACGAGTGGAACCACGACGCCCAGCTGCCGTGGCACCTGCTGCAATATCCCAAGCATGCCGGTCAGCAGCGGCTGATCCACGATCTCAACCACCTCTACCGTCATGAGCCTGCCTTGTATCAGGCCGATTATGAGCAGACCGGCTTCCGCTGGCTGGATCACAACGATGCCGACAACAGCATCTTTGCCTGGCTGCGTTCGGACAAAGAGGGCAAGCAGACTATTGTGGTGGCTTGCAACTTCACCCCGGTGCCCCGTCTCGAATATCGGATCGGCGTCCCTGCGGCGGGCCACTATCGGGTGGTGCTCAACACCGACAGCGAGTATTACTGGGGCAGTAACTATGATGTAGGTCTGGTGTTCGCTGCCGAGCCGACCCCCTGGCAAGGGATGGCACACAGCATAGTGCTGGATCTGCCGCCGCTGGCGACCTTGTTTATCAAACAGGAGTCTTGATGCTTGTAATGGAAAAAGGGGTGGGCCACCCGCTGGGGGCCCGCCTTGACGAGAACGGTTGCCACTTCTGCGTCTGGGCCCCCCAGTCGGACAAGGTGGAGATCTGCCTGTACGACGAGCAGGAGCAGGAGCTGATGCGGCTGGAGTTGCCCGGCCGCCGCGGCCAGTATCGCTTTGGCTACGTGCGCGGCGTAAAAGCCGGTCAGCGCTACGGCTATCGGGTCTATGGCACCCCGCAGGAGGGGATGCTGTTCGATCCGCAAAAACTGCTGATTGACCCCTACGCCAAGGCGCTCAGTCGTCCCACCTACTGGGATGAAGCCCTCTATCAGGGTGACAGCGCCGAGATGATTGCCAAGTCGGTGGTAGTGGATGACAGTTTTGACTGGCAAGGGGTTGGCAAACCCGGGATCAGCCCGGCTCGCACCATTATCTACGAGACCCACGTCAAGGGCTTTACCAAGCAACACCCGGGGATCCCCAAAGCGCTGCAGGGCACCTACCTTGGCATCAGTCATCCGCTGGTTATCGAGCATATGAAGAGCCTCGGCATCACCTCGGTGCAGCTGATGCCGGTGGCCGCCTTCATGTCGGAACCGCGACTGGAACAGCTGGGACTGACCAACTACTGGGGCTACAACCCCATTGCCTTCTTCGCCCCGGAGCCGCGTTACAGCACCCGAGCAGACGAGGCGGTGACCGAGTTCAAGACCATGGTGCGCGAGCTGCACCGGGCCGGGCTCGAGGTGATCCTGGATGTGGTCTACAACCACACTGCCGCCTCTGGCTTCGATGGCCCTACCCTCTCGTTCAAGGGCTTTGACAACGCCGGTTACTACGCCTTCGAAGCGGGCCCCCACGGCCCGGACTACACCCGTCACGCCAACGTGACTGGCTGCGGCAACAGCGTCAATCTGGATCACCCCAACACTCTGCGGCTGGTGCTCGATGCTCTTCGCTACTGGGTCACCGAGATGCAGGTGGACGGCTTCCGTTTCGATCTGGCGGTGACACTGGCGAGGGAAGCGGGGGAGTTCGAGCCCATGGGCGCCTTCTTCAAGGCCGTGATGGCCGACCCTGTGCTGTCACAGGTCAAACTCATCGCCGAACCCTGGGACATCGGTCCCTTCGGCTACCGGCTGGGTCAATTCCCGAGCCAGTGGCAGGAGATCAACGACCGCTACCGCGACACGGTGCGCGCCTTCTGGCGCGGTGATGCGGGCAAGATGGGGGACTTTGCCACCCGTTTGGTAGGCTCGCGGGATATCTTCCCGAAGAACTGGCGCTCGCCTCACACCAGCGTCAACTACCTCTGCTATCACGACGGTTTCACCCTGGAGGATCTGGTCTCCTACAACCAGCGCCACAATCAGGCCAACGGTGAGGACAATCGCGATGGCCACGGCAACAACCTCTCCTATAACCACGGGGTAGAGGGGCCGACCCTGGATCCGCGGGTCAACAGCCTGCGCCAGCAGCAGAAGCGCAATCTGATTGCCACTCTGCTGCTCTCCCAAGGCACTCCCCACTTCCTCGCCGGCGACGAGATGGGACGCAGCCAGCTTGGCAACAACAACGCCTACTGTCAGGACAACCAGATCAGCTGGGTCAACTGGCAGTGGCGACCGGAGGATGAGCGGCTGTTCGCCTTCACCCAGCAGATGATGGCACTGCGGGCGGAGTCCTGCGTCTTCTCCAACCTGCAACTGAGCGACGACAGCTGGAATGGCACCCCGTCCAGCTGCCATCAGGTCAACTGGTATCACCCGGACGGCCACCAGCTCACCGATCAGGATTGGCACGCCCCCATGGGGCAGGCGTTCGCCATGGATATCGGCATGATCAACTGTGTCGGCGAGCGCTGGTACGTGCTGTTCAACGCCAGCGACTACGATATCCAGTTCCGCCTGCCCCCGCCGGGGGAAGGGCTGGAGTGGATCCAGACCATCGACACCGCCACTAACGATGGGCTGCCCTTCCTGCCGGATGACATCAAACGGCAGGTGGCGGTCGGCCGGGCCCACTCCCTCAAACTGCTGGAACGGGTAGAGCTGGCCAGCACGGCGGAGGATGCCCAGCCACCGCAGCAGGAAATTCTCCCTGCATCCGGTGAGGAGATGGTTGCCACCTCGATCACAGATACAGGCAAAGCATAAGAGGCATGCTGGAGTCAGCTTTACGGAGCCGCTATGCTGGGCTCCGGTATGGATGGCAAGGAGTCGGTATGAGCAGTAACAATCCGGAACAGTGGCGCAGCAAACTGACCCCCGAGCAGTTTCACGTCTGCTGGGAGAAGGGCACCGAGCGCCCCTACAGCGGCGCCCTGCTCCACAATCGCAAGAGTGGCGACTACCTCTGTGTCTGCTGCAAGAGCGTGCTGTTTCACTCAGGAGCCAAGTTTGATTCCGGCTGCGGCTGGCCCTCGTTCGACAAGGCCATCGAGGGGACGGTGGAGTACACCGAGGACAACAGCCACGGCATGAAGCGAGTGGAGATCACCTGCCGCCAGTGCGGCTCTCACCTCGGTCACGTCTTCCCCGACGGACCGACCGAGACCGGCCAGCGCTACTGCGTCAACAGCCTGAGTCTGGATTTCGAACCCGAGGTCTGAACGGCTTACCCATTGCAATAAAAACGGTGCCTCCGTTATGGAGGCGCCGTTTTTATCGGGATTTCACCGCATTCACGCCAGCAGGATGGCGGCCATCACCAGCAGGGCCGCGATGGCCGGCACCGGCAACTTCAACACCCGCAGCAGATAAAAGCCGATGGCCGCCAGCGCCAGATCTCTCGGAACCAGCACTGCACTCTGCCACACCGGCTGATAGAGGGCCGCCAGCAGCAATCCCACTACGGCAGCATTGATGCCGGTGACTGCCCCCGCCAGACGGGGACGGGCTAGCCACTGTTGCCAGCAGGGGCCCACCGCCCAGAGCAGCAGAAAGCCGGGCGCAAAGAGCGCCAGGGTCGCCAACAGGGCCCCGATCATCGGCATCTCGGGCTGCAACTGGGCGCCAAGATAGGTGGCAAGGGTAAACATGGGGCCCGGCACCAACTGGGCCAGGCTGTAACCGGCCAGAAACTGCTGCTCGTTGAGAGTGTGGCCCACGCTCTCTTGCAGTAGCGGCAGCACCACATGGCCACCGCCAAACACCAGACTACCGGCGCGATAGAAGTCGGCAGCCAGCTGGCCAATCGGACTAGCGAGCAGCGGCAGGCCGATAAAAAGGATGCCAAACAGCAGCAGGGTCGGCCAATGAGGCTGACTGCTGGCGGCAGCAGGCAACTCGGCGGAGACTGGGCGACTACCCGCCCCGCGCTGGCTGCGGGCGCAGATCAGCGCCGCTCCCGCCAGCATCAATAGCTGAGTCAGCAGACCGGGCTGCCACCAGAGTGCAGCAGCGGTCACCACCATAATCCCTTGGGTCATTCCCGTGGCACAGAACTGACGACTCATGGTGAGCACCGCATCGGCCACCACGATGAGCGCCAGCAGCTTGAGGCCATGCAGCGCCGCATCGAGCCACAAATTGCTGCCCAGCTGACCGATACCGATCGCGGCCGCCAGTAGCAGCAGAAATGAGGGCAGCGTGAAGCCAACAAAAGCAGAGAACGCCCCGCCCAGACCGGCGCGATGACGACCGATGGCGAAACCAAGCTGGCTGGAGGCGGGCCCCGGCAGCAGTTGGCACAGCGCCAGCAAGCGAGCAAATTCGGCCTGTGTCAGCCAGCCGAGCCGCTGGACGAAGGTGCGCTGGAAATAGCCGATATGAGCGGCCGGACCACCAAAGCTGATGCATCCCAGCCATAAAAACTGAATAAATACCTGTCCCACGCTCTTCTCCCTCATCCCTCTTCTCCCGATGGAGAGGGGATATTATGACAGCGCGATGATCGTTTTATGACAATCAGACTGATTCGGCCGACACCATGGGCACATCACCCGGCAGATAGCAGCGTCCCGCCAGCCAGCAGGCGATGGACTGACGGCTGGCGTCGAAATGGGGCTCTGGCAACTCGCGCGGATCGCACCAGACCCAGCCTTCGCACTTCTCCGGTTCCAGCAGTTGCGGCTCACCATAGGCCTTAGCGTGCAGCGTCACCGAGATATAGTGCAACCCGCTCTCGCGCCAGGTCTCCAGATTGTTGGTCACCGCCACCACCTCGGGCCCATGGATCTCAAGTCCCGTCTCCTCGGCCACCTCGCGGATCGCCGCCGACTCGAAGCTCTCCCCCAACTCCAGATGACCACCCGGGATCGACCAGTAGGGGGCATGGCTCCCTTTGCGTTTGCCAAGCAGCACCTGGCCTTGGGCGTTGGTCAGGATGACGCCGACCCCGACGCGGGGATAGAGAGTGGACATGAAAACGCTCCTTCAATCAGGCAGTAAAACGGCCCCACCTTAGGCCCAAGAAGGGCACAGGACAAGCCCCGGCTGCACGGCACCTTCGCCTGTCGGTAGCTCCTCCCCTTGCCCCTGAACCGGTTATCACTGATGCTGGGGAGTGAAGCCCGGATGGAGAGGTCATTCCAATCCTCTCAGTCCCCCATCACCCCGAGGAGTCCGCCATGAAAAAATTGCTCCCCCTGTGCACTCTGCTGCTCACGGCTTGCCAAACCACACCGCCCCCCAACTCGCTCGCCATCGATGATGCCGACGCCTGGCAGGCCATTTGCAAAGATGGCACCCGGGTTCGCGCCGTGGTGGCAGAGGGGATCTGTGGGGATCATCGCGGGGTAGCCATGTGGACGAATAAGCCAAGAGCTGAACGGATGGCAGAAGAAGCCGCCAAATAGTGTGATCCAGGCACCATAAAATGACACTGCCGGCCAATTGGCCGGATTTTTTCGCGATCTCGCCAGCACTTTGCCACCTTGTTCATGGTGCGCTCAGTTTTCTGTTCCCATACTGGCCCTACAGTTCCAAAAGAGGAGAGACAAGATGCAAACATCCATCGTCGGGCTCTCCATTCTGTGGGGGCTAGCCAGTTTTGGTGTTCAGGGGGATTTCATCGAGAGCCGTGATTCCGTTGCGCCATCCTGGCAAGCCGAGTCCAGAGTGGAGATGGAAGGTTATCTGATTGAATCGCTTGGCGAAGATCGCTGGCTGTTCGACAACGGCAGCGAGAGCCTGCTGGTATCCCTGCCCGAAGGGCAGTGGGTGCCGACCGGCGAGCGGCTGCGAGTCAGCGGCGAACCGCAGCAGGAGCAGAGCGGCTGGCTGCTGCAGGTGGAAGATATCAGCCAGGTCAGCGTCTGACAGCGGCAGTCGCCCCGTCACCGCAACAGCTAATCCAGACCCGATAACCACTACCGAATAACCAAGAGCGAATAGCAAAAGAGGAGGCCACTGGCCTCCTCTTTCTGTTTCTATGAGCGGCTTGCGCGGGCTCAACCCAGATGGTTGAGCGGCAGCGCCGTCTTGTGCTTGATGCGGCGCAGCACGAAGCTGGAGCGCACTCCGGTCACCCCCGGAATATGGGTCAGCTTGTCCAGCAGGAAGTGCTGATAGTGCTCCATGTCGCGCACCACCACCTTGAGCTGGTAGTCGGCATCGTTACCGGTGATGAGGTCACACTCCAGCACTTCGGGCAGTTCGCTGATGGCGCGATCGAAATTCTCGAACCGCTCCGGCGTATGTCTGTCCATGGAAATGTGAATGTAGGCGGTGAGGGTGAGGCCAAGCTGGCGGGCGTTGAGCAGAGTAACGTGGGTGTCGATGAGACCGGCATCCTCCAGCGCCTTGACCCGGCGGGAGCAGGGGGACGGCGAGAGCCCGACCAGCTCGGCCAGTTCCAGATTGCTGATGCGGCCATTCTCCTGCATCAGCTCGAGAATATGTCTGTCTATGCGATCAAGTTTCAGCATTTACCCTTCCTCGTTGCAATGACTAATCCACTTTTCCTAGATTAAGGGTGAACTATTGCAAAAACAACCGAAATAAGTGGTTACTTTGCAACCACTCACCGGCACGGGAGGGATACTATGGTTACATCTTCCGGTGGCAAAGCAGACACCTGACCGGGTCTCTGCGGTGAAGGACCTTACCGGGTCAAGAGCCCCATCAGCCGTCTTACCTTATCGGGAAATGACAGGCTGGAACGAGAGAACCCCCTCCCCGAAGGCAACAAAGCAGGCATCCCGGCGCCTGCTTTGTTGTTTTTGGGCGTTTGACGAAATCAGAGCGCGAGCGGCGTGATGCGATAGAGGCAGCGATGCGCCCCCTCCAGCAGATATTGCTCCCGCTCCACCGTCGCCGGCGCCAGCAGCTGGCGAAACAGCGCCAGTTCGCTGCGACAGAAACCGCGGCAGGTACGCGCTGCCGCACAGATGGGACAGTGGCTCTCCCACAGCAGCCAGCTGCCATCCTCTTCGCGGCGGATCTCCGCCATATAGCCCTCGCGGCTGCGCAGCTCCTTGAGCGCCGCCAACCGGCCAGAGAGGCCATGGGACCCCAGCGCCTCCTGATAGCGGGCAAGCATCTGCAGCTCCCGCTGCTGGATCAGCCGTTCCATCCCCTCCTCGCCAAACAGCTCGCGCACGTTGTCGATCAGCTGCACGGTCAGGTCGCTATGGCTATCGGGGAAGCGCTGCCAGGCCTGCTCGGTGAGCTGCCACAGACGCACGGGACGACCGCGCCCGCGCGCCTCGTCGCTGAATGTGACCCACCCCTCCTGCTCCAGTGCGAGCAGGTGCTGGCGGGCGCCCATGGAGGTCATCTGCAACTGCTCCCCCAGCGCGGCGGCGCTCTGCGGGCCATGGCTCTTGAGCAGAAACAGGATCTTGTCGGTGCTTGCGTTCATGATCTCATTATGGGGAGCGCCCTTTATTAAATCAACAATTCACTTTACTTAATCCCGTCTATGAACCAGCATAAATAAACAAATAACTTTACTTAATGGGTGCAACATGGAGAAACACGGGCACAAAAATCCCCTCTGGGTGCTGGTCATGACGGTCACGCTGGCAGTTGCAGGCTTCAGTCTCCCCTCCCCGGTGTTGGCACCTTTGCTGCTGGATCCGGCCCACGGCATGCTGACGCCGGAAGCCTCCGACTGGAGCCGCAAGGTGTGGCTGGGGGTCATCATGGGGCTCTATCCCCTGTTCCAGCTGGTGGGCAGCCCCTGGCTCGGTCGCCTCTCCGACCGCTATGGCCGCAAGCCACTGCTGTTGCTATCGCTGGCGGGGGTGCTGGCAGGCTATGCCCTGATGGCATTCGGTATCGCCTGGCGCTCCCTCCCCCTGTTGCTGCTCAGCCGGATTGTGGAGGGGCTGTGCAACGGCAACATCGCCATCGTGCAGGCGATGGCGGCGGATCTCGCTGGCAAGGAGCACAAGGCGTGCAGCTTCGCCTGGATCAACATCGGCATGAATCTGGGCTGGGTAGTGGGGCCGGTGATCGGGGGCTACGCCGCGGTGATCTCGGGGGATTACAGTCTGGCGGCCTGGCTGGCCGTCGCGATGACCCTGCTCAACCTGCTGCTGGTGCTCTGGCTGATCCCCTATCGTCCGCCGGTGGCGGCCACCCTTCAGGCCGCGACTCTCTCCAGCCGCCAGCTGTTGCTGCAACCGGCCCTGCTGCCCTACTTCGCGCTCACCCTGATCAGCTATGGCGCCGTGCAGCTCTATTTCACCTACTTCAATATCTGGCTGGTGGAGAGGCTGGCCTGGGATCCGGCCCAGCTGGCGCAGGCGGCGGTGCTGGTGAGCCTGCCCATGATGGCGGGCTCCTGGCTCGGCTCCCGCATCGCCCGTCACTGGCGCGGCAGCTCCCTCGGCATTGTCGGCCATCTGGTGATGGCGAGCGGCATGCTGCTCTTTATCCTGCCCGTGCACTGGTGGGGGCTGGCGCTTACCTTCGTTCCCGCTGGCATCGGCATGAGCCTGGGGGAACTGGCCACTTCGGTGGCGATCTCCAACCGCAGCCACCCGGAGCAGCAGGGACAGGCGATGGGGCTCTACCGCGCCCTCGCCGTGGGCAGCGAGATCCTGGCGGTGCTGCTCGGCAGTCTGGTGCTGCTGGCCGGTACCCAGTGGCCCTTCTATCTCGCCACCCTCTGCTCCCTTGCCAGTGCCGCCGGTTTCTATCTGCTACGCCGCCGTGCCGACCGTCGTCAACAGCTGGCCAGCTGCACCTGAGCCACGAAGGGATCACAGTTCGGCGCTTCGGCCGCGGGCAAGACTTGCATCGGGGCGCCGGGTCTGGGACGGTAAGGCTCTTTGCGGATTTGTTCGATGCTGGAGGAGCTATGAGTGAGTACAAGGCCATCGCGCTCGATATGGATGGCACCCTGCTGACCCGGGATCACAAGATCTCGTCGGCCACCCGGGCAGCACTGGCGCAGGCCCGCGCCCACGGCATCAAGGTGCTGCTGGTCACGGGGCGCCACTACATGACGGCGCGTCCCTTCCACCACGAGCTGGCCCTCGACACCCCCCTCATCTGCAGCAACGGCGCCTATCTCTATGATCCGGTGCAGAACCGGATCATCAGCGGCGACCCGCTGGCGGCTGCCCCGCTTACCGAGCTGCTGGCCGCGGTCGAGGCACAGCAGATGGGCGCCCTGTTCCATCTGAGCGAGGGGATCGGCTACATCGGCTGTGAAGAGCATGTCACCCGCATCCGCCACTGGTCGGCCAATCAGCCGGATCACCTCAAGATCGCCATCCATCCGGTTGAGGAGCTGGCAGGCTGGCTCGACAACCCGGTCTGGAAACTGGAGCTGTTCAATCAGGATCCGGCGCGCCTGCACACCTTTATGGGCGAGGTGGTCGAGCAGATGCCCTTTACCCGCGACTGGGCGGCCCCCTATGCGGTGGAGCTGGTACAGCCCGGTTGCAGCAAGGGCAACCGGCTTGCCCAGTGGGCCGCCAGCGAAGGGATTGAGATGGATCAGGTGGTGGCGTTTGGTGACAACAACAACGACATCAGTATGTTCGAGCAGGTGGGGCTGGCGGTGGCCATGGGCAATGCGGCCCCGCAGATCCAGAGCCATGCCCATCGGGTCACGGCCGACCACAACGAAGATGGTATCGCACTGGCGCTACAGCGCTGGGTACTGCCCTGAGCTGACAAGATGCAACATGGCCAGCACGCGGGCTGGCCATGAAGAGAGGGATTAACCGCCGAAGGAGAACTGGATCACCCGATCCGGATAACGCAGACGGTTGTACTCCCGGCGCAGGGATTCGTAGTGGCGAATGGCCCGATCGCGCTTGGCGCGGTAATAGTCACGCTGTTCAGTGTTGGTTTCGTTGCGGATGCTGCGCTCCAGCGTATCGATATCACGCTCGGTACGCTCCAGCTCGTCGCTGATCTCCCGCAGGCGGGCAGCCAGTTTGTACTCTTCGTAGCCACGCTGATACTGCTTGAGGAAGCTGGCGTCATTGGGGCATACCCCCAGATAGGCCTGCCCCTCCTTGCCCTTGCTGTAAGCCAGCTCGGGAATGCAGTAGAGCTCCAGCCCCTTGTCGTAGCCCCGTTTCCACTCGGCCTCATCCACTTTGAGGCCATATTCGCTGCAAGACGAAACGTAGTCGCGGGTCGCCTGACGGGTTTTGCCTTCCGATCCATCCTGATAACCCAGGTTGTACCAACTCATGGTGCGGCACTCATCTTCTGACAGGGCACTGCATCCCGCCAGCAATACCGGCAGGGTCAGCAACAGGATTCTGAGGGACATGGACAGACTCCGGAAAAGATAGTGAGCGGCATTCTAGAGAGGATAAAAGGCCATAACAAGGGATGCGCTCCCGTGCGGTCTGGCGCGGTTTATTTGATGTTTTTATCACTATTCAACGCCGTGCCGGACGGGGCGGCCAACCCGCTTTCCTTGTTATCAGGTGCAAGGTAAACTGCGCCATCTTTTAACTGGCGCGCAACAAAAACAATGAAAGTCCTGACCGTCGATTACCGCTCACCCGATGCGGCCCAACGCTTCACCGAATCCCTGCGAACCACCGGCTTTGGCGTGCTGACCAACCACCCCATCCCGAAAGAGCTGGTGCAGTCCATCTACGACAACTGGTATCGCTTCTTCATGAGCGAGCAGAAGCAGGATTTCCTGTTCAACCGCGAGACCCAGGATGGCTACTTCCCACCCTCGGTCTCCGAGGTAGCCAAGGGCCATAGCCAGAAAGACATCAAGGAGTACTTCCACATCTACCCCTGGGGCCAGATGCCGGAAGAACTGAAGGAGCAGGCGATGGAGTACTACCGCCTCGCCAACGGTCTGGCCGCCGAGTTGCTGGGCTGGGTGGAGCAGTACACCCCGGCCGATATCGCCGCTCACTACAGCTGCCCCCTCTCCTCGATGATCGAAGAGAGCCAGAAGACCCTGCTGCGGGTGCTGCACTATCCGCCGTTCGATGGTACCGAGGAGCCGGGCGCCATCCGCGCCGCCGCCCACGAGGATATCAACCTGCTCACCATTCTCCCCGCCGCCAACGAACCGGGGCTGCAGGTGAAGGGCTCCGATGGCGAATGGATGGATGTGCCGTGCGACTTTGGCACCCTCATCATCAACATCGGCGACATGCTGCAGGAAGCCTCTCGCGGCTACTATCCCTCCACCACTCACAGGGTCATCAACCCGACCGGTGGCAGCGCCGCCAAGTCGCGTATCTCCCTGCCGCTGTTCCTCCACCCGCGCCCGGATGTAGTGCTCTCCGAGCGTCATACCGCCCACAGCTACCTGATGGAGCGGCTGCAGGAGCTCGGGGTGATCTAGTCCACCGACGAGCCGTTGTCAGAGACCAAACCGGAGCAATCTCGCTCCGGTTTTTATTTGGTGGCAGGATTGGGCAAAAAACAGAATTAAATTAGCCAATCATGCCAATAAATCGCATTTACACCTGATAACCGTCGTAGTGATTGCGCCGTGACCTCCGTAACATGAGCGCCATTCTGCCCCTGCCAAGGGGCGCGCGATTGGAGTTCTTATGAAGCAGTCCCAATGGTCATCCCGACTAGGCTACATCCTCGCCGCAGCGGGTTCCGCGGTCGGTATCGGCGCAATCTGGAAATTCCCCTATGTCACAGCCGTCAACGGTGGCGGCGCCTTCCTGCTGGTCTTTCTGCTGTTCAGCTTCACCCTGGGGGTGGCGGTACTGATGGGGGAAACCCTGCTCGGCAGCATGAGTCGCCGCGGGGTAGTCGGTGCCTTCTCCGATCTGCTCGGCAAACAGTGGCGCTGGGTGGGGGTAATGGGGGTGATCTCTACCCTGCTCATCTACTGCTTCTACAGCGTGGTGGGCGGCTGGACCCTGGGTTATACCGGCATGGCCATCTCAGGCCAGCTCAACCATGGCGATGCGGCGGCCCTCACCGCCCGCTTCAATGACTATGTCAGCGGCGACGTCTGGCCAATCCTCACTCACCTGCTGTTTGCCGCCCTCACCTGGATGGTGGTGCAAGGGGGCATTCAGAAAGGGGTGGAGCGCACCCTGCGCTGGATGATGCCGGCCCTGTTCCTGATGATCCTGATGCTGGTCGCCTTTGGCCTCACCCTGCCCAATGCGATGGCGGGGGTGCGTCACTTCCTGATGCCCGACTTCAGCAAGCTGGGGATGTCCGGCGTGCTCGATGCCATGGGGCTGGCCTTCTTCTCCCTCTCCATCGGTCTTGGCATCCACACCACCTACGGCGCCTATCTGCCGACCAGCGAAGGGGTTGGTCGCTCCAGCCTCTGGGTGGTGCTGCTGGCCAGCATGGTGGCGGTACTGGCGGGGCTGATGATTTTCCCGGTGCTGGCCTCGACCGGTATCGACCCGGCCTCCGGTCCCGGTCTCACCTTTATGACCATGCCGGCGGTATTTCAGCTGCTGCCCTTCGGTCAGGTGCTTGAGGTGATCTTCTTCGCCCTGCTGGTCTTTGCCGCGCTCTCCTCGGCCATCTCCCTGCTGGAGCATTTGCAGTGCTTCCTGTGCGAGACCTGGGGCTGGTCACGCCGCACGGCCTGCAGCGCCATCACTGGATTCGTCATGGTTAGCGGTGTTCCGGTCAGCCTGTCGTTTGGTTCGCTGCAACACGCAACCCTGTTTGGCAAAACCATTTTCGAGCTGCTGGACTTTGTCACCTCCAACCTGATGATGCCGCTGTTCGGCCTGATGCTGACGCTGCTGCTGGGCTGGAAGCTGGGACGCAAGGCGCTGCCGCAGGGGATTGCCAGCCACTGGCATCACCTGCTGATGAACTGCTGGCGCTGGATTGCCCCCTTGCTGATCGGCGGGATCTTGATTCGCGGTCTGGTGTGACGGTTACTCTTCGCGGGTGGGCTCATCGGCCCGCCCCTGTGCGGCTCTGACGGCCTCCAGGGCATGCTGCCAGCGGGTGATCTCGGCATCATCCGTTCCCTTGGAGAAGACGATATAGAGACCGGCCTGATGGAGCAGCACCCCACTGCTGACGATGCTGCGCCGGGATAACCCCATCTTGTCGAGGGTGGCCTCCATCACCAGCTCCGCCATCGGCAAGGCATCGATCTTGCCCAGCATCAGCCGCTCTATCGCCTCCCCGACTGTCTTGTAGCGCACCAGATTGGTGTAGCCCTCATGGGTCAGCCGCACATCATCGGCGTTACCCAGCACTACCCCCACTCTGGGCAGCTCCCGCAGCTGCGCCAGCGAGGTCAGCGGGTGGCGACTATCCGGAGCCTGATAGATAAAGACTCGATTGATAAAGAGCGGGCCAACCCATTTGAAATGGGACTCCCGCTCCGGGAGCCGCTGTACCACGAACAGTCCATAACCGGGCTCGACCCGTGCCAGCGCCAGCGCCCGCTTGAGCGGGTAAATCCGCACCGGATAGCGGGTGCCAAGCTCCTCCTGCACCTCATCAATCAAACGAATGGCGAATCCGTCGAGCTTGCCGTCGCGGTATTCGGTAAAGGGGGGTAAGTCGTGACTCAGCAGGGTTAATGCGGGCTGCGCCGACACACTCAGGCTGATCAGCAACCAGGGCAGCACCATCCATCTCATACGACATCCTGTCTCATCTTTGTTCCCGTCAGCGCCATGTAGCTGTCACTAGTTCCAGAAGAAGCTACGTCGATTATCGCCCAGTAAATAGCCACAAGGTAGAAAAGATGCTGCCCTGCGAGGTTTTCCCCCATTGAGTTGTACGTATAGCCAGAGTGGTGACAGCGGCACACATAAAAAATTTTTGATTTTATGTGTCAATTATTCTTTCCATGGTTTAGGCTGTTTCCTCATTCATAAGTCAGGTTGTCACCTCATGTCTGCCATCCTCGTGCTGTTTGGTCGATTTTTTAGCTCGCAAGAGAGGTGACCTTGCACGCACAGTTTTTCTGAATGTTCATTGCAAAGGTCGCCTCTGGCGGCCTTTTTTATGGTCTGTCGTTTATTGCTACAGAGGAGTATTGCTTCGATGTCGTGTTACCCGGAGGTTGTATGAGCCAGGTTCAGTGGTCTTCCCGTCTCGGTCATGTGCTGGCCGCAGCAGGCACAGCGATTGGCCTTGGTGCCATCTGGAAGTTTCCCTATGTGACCGCCACCAATGGCGGTGGCGCCTTCCTGCTGGTTTTTCTGCTGTTCAGCTTCACCCTGGGGGTAGCGGTACAGGTCGGCGAAACCCTGCTCGGCAGCCATAGCCAGCGCGGGGTGCTCGGCGCGTTTCGCAAACTGGTGGGGCCGAACTGGCGCTGGATGGGGTATATGGGGATCGCCTGCGGCTTCTTTATCTACAGCTTCTACAGCGTGGTCGGCGGCTGGACCGTGGGTTACGCCGCGCTGGCGATGGCTGGCAAGCTCAACCTGAACGAAGGAAGCGCCCTCACCGCCCTGTTCAACGGCTATGTCAGCAACCCCTGGTGGCCGGTGCTGACCCATCTGATTTTCGCAGGCCTGACCTGGTGGTTCGTGCAGGGGGGTATTCAGAAAGGGGTGGAGCGGGCGCTGCGCTGGATGATGCCCGCGCTCTTCATCATGATGCTGCTGCTGGTGGGGGTTGGCCTCTCCATGCCTGGCTCCATGGCGGGTGTACGCCAGCTGCTGCTGCCGGACTTCTCCATGCTGACCGGCCAGAGCGTGCTGGACGCGCTGGGGCTGGCCTTCTTCTCCCTCTCCATCGGGCTCGGGGTACACACTACCTATGGCGCCTACCTGCCCAATAGCGAAGGGGTGCTGCGCTCCGGGGTCTGGGTGGTCACTCTGGCAAGCCTTATCTCGGTGCTGGCGGGCTTGATGATCTTCCCGGCGCTGGCCTCCACCGGCATCGATCCCACCGCAGGGCCAGGGCTCACCTTTATGACCATGCCCGCCGTTTTCAGCCATCTACCGTTTGGTCAGGGGCTGGGGGTGGTCTTCTTCCTGTTGCTGCTGGTCGCCGCCCTCTCCTCCTCCATCTCCATGCTGGAGCATCTGGTGCGCTTCACCACTGAGGAGTGGGGCTGGTCGCGTCGTGGCGCCTGCCGGGTGTTGACCCTGCTTATCATGGCCTCCGGCATTCCAGTGAGTCTGTCGTTCGGCCCCTGGAGTGACCTGACCCTGTTTGGCAAGACCATCTTCGAGTTGCTCGACTATCTGACCTCCAACCTGATGATGCCGCTGTTTGGTCTGGTACTGACCCTGCTGCTGGGCTGGCGATTGGGTGATGCCATATTGCCTGCGGGCCTATCACCCACCCTGCGTCTGGCGCTACTCTGGTGCTGGCGCGTGGTGGCGCCGCTGCTGATCAGCGGGATCTTGATCCGCGGGATCATGTAGCATCTTGCGCATCTTTGCGGGCAGGCCTTGGCCTGCCCTTTTTATTGCTGGCGTTCACTTTATTACAGGCGTTCATATAAGCAGCATCACGATGGACAGGAGTGCAGTCGGGCAATCTCGGCAGAGCAGAGTAGAGGATGTGCGAAATGACAGAGTGGCAGAGTGGCAGAGTGGCAGAGTGGCAGAGTGGCAGAGTGGCAGAGTGGCACAATAAGAGGTGGCGTTCGGCTCGCCACACCGGCAACAGAAGAAGTTGAAGTACTGAATTGCGGGCAAAAAAAATCCCCATCTGAGTGGGGACTTTCTCTGCAACTGAAGCTGATATCTCAGCCTCGCTTGCGAATATGGTGGTCGTTACTGGGATCGAACCAGTGACCCCCTCCTTGTAAGGGAGGTGCTCTCCCAGCTGAGCTAAACGACCTGGGATTCAAAAATGATGGTGGGTCGTGCTGGATTCGAACCAGCGACCAATTGATTAAAAGTCAACTGCTCTACCGACTGAGCTAACGACCCATCTAATTCATTTTTTCTACAAACTGGTGGTCGTTACTGGGATCGAACCAGTGACCCCCTCCTTGTAAGGGAGGTGCTCTCCCAGCTGAGCTAAACGACCTGGGA
>NZ_JBFODP010000005.1:143290-143509 GCF_040908375.1 Aeromonas sp. R2-3
AAATGATGGTGGGTCGTGCTGGATTCGAACCAGCGACCAATTGATTAAAAGTCAACTGCTCTACCGACTGAGCTAACGACCCATCTAAATCATTTTTTTTACAAACTGGTGGTCGTTACTGGGTTCGAACCAGTGACCCCCTCCTTGTAAGGGAGGTGCTCTCCCAGCTGAGCTAAACGACCTGGGATTCTGAAATGATGGTGGGTCGTGCTGGATTCG
>NZ_JBFODP010000006.1:0-29439 GCF_040908375.1 Aeromonas sp. R2-3
CGGTGATGTAGTGCAGTTTGCCGAGCTCAGGACTCGCCTGTGCGAGGGTGGCCAGCAGCGCCCCGGCCAATCCAATCCATGGTTTCATTTTTGCCATCCTGATCAAGGGAATATCTGCTCAAGTGTGACCAAGCTGGCCGATTTCGCCAAGGCGACGGAGCATGTTTGGCAAAAAAGCGCGGGTGCACAGTCCCATCCCGCGCCCAATGTCGGCGGCGATCAGGGCGTTAGCGCAGCGGCAGGTATTTGGCTTGCAGGGCCGAGTAATCCGCCGAGGCGACGACCTGGGTCAGCGCCTGCTGAAAGAGGGCGACCTCGCTGTCGGGCACCTGACGGCTGAAGGCATAGCAGAGCGGTCTGGCATCCAGCACGAAGGCGACATGAAAGTCATCCGGCTTGAAGCCAAGCTGCTGCAGGGTTTGATAGCCCGCCAGCTTGTTGGTCGCAAACAGATCGGCACGACCTGAGGTGAGCATTTTGGCCGCCTGGGTGAGGCGGTTGGCCAGCATCAGCTGGCGCTCATCGATACCGCGTTCGAGCAGCAGCTGTTTGGAGACGGTAGAGCGCACCACGCCGACCTTGTAGCGGCTGATCTCGGCCTCCGAGCCGAGGGTGATGTTGTCCGCCTTGCGCCCCAGCAGCACAAACTCCGAGTGATCGATGGGGCAGGCCCACTTGAAGAGCGCCTCCCGCTGCGGGGTGCGGGCGGTGGCAAACAGCACCACATTGGGTTTTTGTTGCAGCAGGTTGTAGCCCCGGGCCCAGGGCAGAATGCGGATGGGCTGGGGCGACACACCCCGCGCTTTCCAGATAAGCTGCATCAGCTCTACCGACAATCCGGTCGGCATCCCTTGCTGGTCGCTGAAATTAAACGGGGGAGATATTTCGCTCAGATACTCGAGCTTGCCCGGATCGGCCTGCGCGAAGGTGGCCCACAAGAGCAGTAGCAGATGAGGTAGGTGCCATGTCCGCACGGAAAGATCCTTCGCAATCAACTATGTAGCCCAGTTTGACTGCTTGCGGCGGGAATAGCTAGCCACCTCTATTGCATCTTTCATCAATAAAATGGGCAGCGAACTGCTGCCGAGCGGGTGAGTGAGTGCTCAGCGCACCGGCAGGTATTTGGCCTGCAATTTTCGAAACTCCTCCGAGGCGAGGGCGCGGGTCAGGCCCTGCTGAAAGAGGGTGATTTCGCTGTCGGGCACCTGACGGCTGAAGGCGTAGCAGAGCTGCTCGGCGCTCAGCACCATGGCCACATTGAAGTCGTCGCTGCTCAGCTTCAGTTCGCGGATGGCGTCATATCCCGCCAGCTTGCTGGTGGCGAGCAGGTCGGCGCGGCCGGAGAGCAGCATCTTCAACCCCTGCGACAGGCGGTTGGCCGGGATGATGTTGTTGTCATCCATGCCGTTGTTGAGCAGCAGCTGCTCGGCGGCATCCGAGCGCACCGCGCTGATCTTGTACTGGCTCATCTGATCGAAGGCGGTCAGGGTGATGTTTTGCGCTTTGCGGCCCAGCAGTATGTACTCCGAGTAGCCGATGGGGCAGACCCACTTGAAGAGGTCTTCCCGTGCCTGGGTGCGGGCGGTGGAGAAGAGCACCACGTTGGGCTTCTGGGTTAGCAAGTAATAACCTCGCGCCCAGGGCAGGATGCGCACCGGCTGGGGGGGCACGCCGCTGTGTTGCCAGATCATCTGCAGCAGATCGACCGCAAGGCCGGTGGGCTGGCCTTGCGGATCACTGTAGTTGTAGGGGGGGTACTCTTCGGTGAGGTACTCGAGCTTGCCCAGGTCAGCCCGGGCCGTCGAGGCCCAGCAGAGCAGCAACAGATGACAGATCAGCCATATCCTCATTGGGAACATCCTTAGCGATCAACCTTCTCTTGAGTGTGACCATGAACAGAGTAAATAGCCACTCACTGCCGTTACCAGCGGGCGCGGATCTGCCCGATGGGCTGGTAGGCCTCATCCCGCAGCCCTACCAGCAGGGTCTTGCCATCCGCTTGCAGCCGGAACTCGCCGTAGCGGGCCGCTTCGTACTGCTCCCCCGAGCCCTCTTCAAAGAAGTAGGCATCGGGACCAATCTGCCACTGCCGTTCGCTCTGGTGCACCTGCAATAGCCGCTCATCGCTGGCGAGCCGATCCGGTTTGCCATCGACCACCAGAGTGGCTACCTGATGGGCATCGAGGCGGATCACCAGGGTGTCGCCGCCCTTGTTTTGAGTAGTACGGGCGTCGCGGCTGGTCAGCTCGCGGGCAATCTCGTAGTTCAGCCGCATGTAATCCCCCTGCATCAGGGAGCGGGGATCGACCGGAGCGAGCCGCAGCAGCACCACTTCGCCGCTGCTCATGGCGTGCTCATAACGCCAGACGGTGGCATTGATGCCCGCCAGGATGGCGAGGCCGCTCAGCAACAGGGCGAGCTGTCGGGTCACAGGTTTCATGAATCGCTCCTTGCCGCGAATGTGGTGAGCAGCTGGCGGGCACCCAGCAGCAGGATGCCGGAGCCAAGCAACAGCCAGGATTTGGTCATCAGGGTGAGCCCCAGATCGTAGTAATAGAGCGAGCCATAACCGAGCAGCAGCAGGGCCGAGAGGGTCATCAGCCCCAGACTGCCGGCATAAAACCCGAGGATCAGCACCAGTGCGCCCGCCCCCATGCCGGGGATGATGGCGCTGATCAGCACCAGCGGCAGGCCAAACAGCAGGGGGAGCTTGAGCTTCACCATCACCGCCAGCAGCAGGGCGGCGCAGATCAGCGGATTGAGCCAGAGCGGCAGGCGGGACAGCCCCAGTTCGTCCAGCACGCTGCTGCCGCCATCCCAGAGCGGATGGTGCAGACGGCCCAGCACCAGCAGGGAGAGGGCCAGCCCCAACGTGATGGAGTGGTAGAGCTGGTGGCGCTCTGGATCCCTATCTGCCCGCAGCCAGCAGAAGGCGATGGCCGCCATCACCAGCGGCAGCGCCAGCAGTTGCAGCCCGAGGCAGGCAAGGCCAAGAGTGAGCAGCAGGGCCGCCGCCACGCTGTGAAACAGCCGCACCAGCCAGTGATCGAACAGCACGGCGATGGCGAGCGACAGCAGGCACAACCCAAACCAGAGCAGGGCGTGATGAAGATCAAGCTGATCGAGCAGGCCATAGAGCAGCCAGGCATCGGCCGCCAGGGTGAGGGCCAGCACGAACTGATCCCAGAGATCGCCGCTTTGGCTGCGATTGAGGGCGTAGGCCCCCGCCAGCAGCACGGCCCCCAGCAGCAGGGCGCTGTTGGCCTCGCGGGTCAGCTGCTCGAAGGTGAGAAACAGGAAAAAGAGCAGGAACAGGGCGGCAATCCAGCCCACCAGCCCGAGCAGAAAGCGGCTCGACCAGTGCGGCTGGGTATCACGGGGCTGATCCCCTTCCACCAGATTGGCCTGTTGCAGTGCTTGCCAAAGGGTCAGATCACTCATGAGACCTCCGTTGTTGTTGCAGCCAGCGGGCGGCGGTGACCGAAAGGCCGATGGCGATCAGGCTCAGCAGCAAGAAGCCGTTGATGTCGGGCTCCATCCACTTGCCCAGCGCCGCGAGGATGACGGCAATCAGGCTGAGGCTCCCCATGGCGAGTCCGGCGATAAATCTGTGGTGCCAAAGGGCATAGGCCGCAGCGAGCCAGCCAAGCCAGAGCGGCCACACCAGCGGGGAGGCTGCATCAAACAGCGCCAGCAGGGTGAGCAGGGTGGCCCCCAGACCCGCGGCCAGACCCGCCAGCCAGCTTGGCATCAGGCACCAGCGGTTTGGTGCCAGCAGAAGCAGACCCCAGAGGACGGCGTTGAGCAGGGTAAGGCACCAGCCCAATCCCTCTTCATCGAAGGTAAAGAAGAACGTGAACAAACCGAGCCGCCAGTAGAGCACCAGCGCCAGCTGGCCGAGCAGCCAGCTCAAGGTCCAGAGCAGGGGGCTTTGGCCAAATGCCGCCAGTGGCACCAGCATCAGCGCCCAGGTGGCGAACAGCTGCCAGGGATCGGCACCGGTCTGGTAGGTTTGACCCACCAGCGCCAGCAGGGCGCCGATATTGAGGGCGATAGCGAGCAGCAGCGCCTGACGGGGGGTATCCCCTAGCGGTTTGCGCCACATCAGAAGCAGCATGGCGAGCAGCGGCGCCTCCAGCAGGGCGAGGCGGGAGACCCGGCCCAGCTCTTGCCAGTTGAAGGCAACGAAGAAGATGAGGCCAGCCCCGATGCAGAGGGCACCGAGCCAGAGCAGCAGCCGGTCAAACAGCCACTGCCAGCGCGCCGGATGGGGGGGGAGATCGGCGAGGGTGAGGGCGTCCGCCAGCTTCTCTGGCGCCAGCCGTCCCTGTTTGACCCATTCGAGAAGCGTCTCTCTTGATATGTTGTGCATGGGGGGACTCCGCGAGGTTTGCCCCATTATGGCATGAGGCACCCGCAACCGTGCACTGCCCTTGGCTCTGCGGCTGGTGGTTGCGACAGCGGGTTACGCAATAGACAAAGCAGCAAACAAAAAAGCCCTCCGAGGTGGAGGGCTTGGTCAGCGGAAAAGGCGATCAGGCAAAGATCAGAGTGCTCACCCCGAGGCCGACGAAGAGGATGGCGCAGGCGATGCGGATCCCCTTGAGCGGCAGCTTGTCTGCCCCCAGCTTGCCGATCAGCACCACCGGCACGTTGGCCAGCATCATGCCGAGGGTGGTCCCGGTAATGACCTGTACCAGCGAGTCATATTTGGCGGCCAGTAGCACGGTGGCAATCTGGGTCTTGTCGCCAATCTCGGCAATAAAGAAGAGCACGAAGGTGGCCATAAAGGGGCCGTATTTATCCAGCGAGCTCTCCTCGTCATCCATCTTGTCCGGCACCAAAATCCAGATAGCCATGGCGATAAAGGCGATGGCGACCAGCCAGGTCATTATCTTGGGATCGAGCCAGCGGCTGATGAACTCGCCAATCCAGGCAGCGCCCGCATGGTTGAGCAGGGTAGCCGCCAGCATGCCGGCGATGATGGGCCAGGGCTTGCGAAAACGGCAGATGAGCAGCAACGCCAACAGCTGGGTTTTATCGCCGATTTCGGCAATAGCGACGCTGAGGGTTGAGGTTAACAAGGCTTCCATAAAAATGACCGGGGGACGGAATTGTTATAAACCAAAGACAAGCCTGCGCCATCCGTCCCCGGTATTGGCACTGGCCCGTCAAAGGTCTTGTCAAATCCATGGCTGGCATGGATCACCCTGACCATGGTGATTTGGCACCAAGTATGTTGATCAGGGTCGCAAACCGGTATTCATGCAATGGATGGCACCGGCGTGCGAGACTACTCCCCCTCGATGGGAGCGGGCATTCTAGGGAAAAACCGCATGAGTGACAAGGGGATCAGCCACCCACCAGCTTGACGCTGAAACCGGCTTTCTCCAGCTCGGTTTTGATCAGGTCCCGTTTATCCCCCTGGATCTCGATCACTCCCTCCTTGATACCGCCTCCGGTGCCGCACTTTTTCTTGAGCAGGGTGGCCAGGGATTTTTGCTGATCGGCGGGTACGCCATGAATGGTGATCACCCCGGCACCCTTGCGCCCCTTGGTCTCGCGGCGAATGCGCACGGTGCCGTCGGTGGGGAAGGGGGAGGCGGATTGGGGAGCGCTCTGCTCCTTGATCATGCCGCCATCTGTGCTGTAAACGAGGCGGCTGTTGTTGTCGTGACTCATGGCAATACTTTATGGGTTAGCTAAGCGGAGTTTGATTTTACTCAAATAAAAGTTGAAGACACAGCTTATAATGCCCTGAGTAAAAGCGAATTATTATTGTTTAACTTCAGGAGTCAGTCATGGTACTCACGCAGTTGTCACCGGGACAGAGTGCTCGCATCAAGAATATGAATCAGCTCGCCCGGCCGCTGCGCCGCAAACTGATGGTGATGGGCCTGTTGCCCCAGACTGAAGTCATCTATCTGCGCTCCGCCCCCCTGGGGGACCCGCTCCAGATCCAGTGCCAGGGGATCTGTCTCTCCATGCAAAAGAGTCTGGCCCAGCAAATAGAAGTCGAGCCGGTATAACCCGCTGCTCGGCTGCCGCTCCGGTCAAGAAAGTCACCGGGAGCGGTTCAGAGACAAGAAGTCGAACCTGCAAAGCGGCTTGCCACACGCACGCGGCGGGTTCAGAAGAAAATAGAGGTAGAGCTGGTATGAATTATTCCCTGGTAACGGTAGGTAACCCCAATAGCGGCAAGACCTCCCTGTTCAACGCCCTGACCGGCGCCCGCCAGCAGGTAGGCAACTGGAGTGGTGTCACCGTCGACAAGAAGATGGGTGAGTTCAGCGCGGGTGAACATCACTTCAAGCTGATGGATCTGCCCGGTATCTATAGCCTGGCCAGTCAGGATGGCAGTCTGGACGAGCAGATCGCCAGCCGCTTTGCCCAGGGCCAACAACCCGACCTGCTGCTCAACGTCATCGACGCCGCCAATCTGGAGCGCTCCCTCTACCTCACGCTGCAACTGCGCGAACTGGGCCTGCCCATGGTGGTGGTGCTCAACAAGCTGGATATCCTGCAAAAGCGCCGCATCGTCATCGACGAGAGCAAGCTCGGCAAATCCCTCGGTTGCCCGGTGGTGGCCCTCTCTGCCCACAACAGCAAGCAGGTTGCCGCCTTCAAGCAGCAGATTCGGCAGTTTATCGGTCAGCCGCAAGCCGCCTTGCAGCTCGATTACGGCCACGAGCTTGAAACCGATCTGGCGGAGTTGGAGACCCTGCTCGCCCCGCATCACCTCACTACCCGTGGTCGCGCCCTGCGCCTGTTGGAAGAGGATGCGGTGATGCAGGAAACCCTGCTGCCCGGTCAGCAGGCGGCCGCCGCCAATGTAGTGGCTCGCGCCCATCAGGGACAGGATATCGACCTGCAACTGGCGGATATTCGCTACGGCCATATCCACCAGTGGGTACAACAGGCTCGTCAGCAGAAGGGCAAGCTCACCGAGGCCCAGAGCGAGTGGCTGGATCGGGTGCTGCTCAATCGCTGGATTGGCATCCCCTTCTTCCTGTTTGTCATGTACCTGATGTTCCTGTTTGCCATCAACGTCGGCAGCGCCTTTATCGACTTCTTCGACATCATGGGCGGCGCCCTGTTTGTTGATGGGGTGCACCACCTGCTGGGGCTGGTCAATGCCCCCGAGTGGCTGGGCGCCATTCTGGCGGACGGCTTTGGCGTTGGCTTGCAGACCGTGGCCACCTTTATTCCGGTGATTGGCTGCCTCTATCTGTTCCTCGCGGTGCTGGAGAGCTCCGGCTATCTGGCCCGTGCCGCCTTCGTGGTGGATGCCCTGATGCGCCGCCTCGGCCTGCCGGGCAAGGCGTTCGTGCCGATGCTGATGGGCTTTGGCTGTACCGTCCCCTCGGTGATGGCGACCCGTACCCTCAACTCCGAGCGGGAGCGGTTGATGACCTCCGCCATGGCGCCTTTCATGTCGTGCGGTGCCCGTCTGCCGGTTTACGCCCTGTTTGCGGTGGCTTTCTTCCCCGAGTCTGGCCAGAACCTGGTGTTCGGTCTCTACCTCATCGGTATTGTGGTGGCGGTGCTCACCGGCCTGTTGCTTCGCAGCACCCTGCTGCCGGGCAAGAGCGACTCCATGCTGATGGAGATGCCGGATTACGAGTGGCCGCGTCCGGTCAACGTTGCCATCAAGACCTGGCAGAAGCTCAAATCCTTCGTCTTTGGCGCAGGTAAAACCATCGTACTGGTGGTTGCCGTGCTGAGCGTGCTTAACTCCCTGGGTACCGATGGCAGCTTCGGCCATCAGGAGCAGGAGAGCTCGGTGCTGAGCAAAATCAGCCAGGCGGTGACCCCGGTGCTGCACCCCATCGGTGTACGCGATGACAACTGGCAGGCCACAGTCGGTATCGTCACCGGTATCTTCGCCAAAGAGGCGGTGGTCGGGACCCTCAACAGCCTCTACGCCGGTGGTGGCGATGCAGAGGAGGAGAGCGAGTTCTCGCTGGTGGCCAGTTTCCACGAAGCGATCGATGCCGTGGCGGCCAATCTGGCGGAGATCAACCCGAGCGACCCCATGGGGCTTGATGTTGGCAACCTCGACGACCAGAAAGCTGCCGCCGAGGCGCAGGAGGTGGATGTCTCCACCTACGGCAACATGCAGACCCACTTCGACGGGGCGGCCGGTGCCTTTGCCTACCTCTTGTTCGTGCTGCTCTACATGCCTTGCGCCGCCGCCATGGGCGCGCTGGTGCGGGAAACCGGTCGTCAGTGGGCGCTGATGACGGCGGTATGGTGCAACTATATGGCCTTTATGTGCGCGACCCTCTTCTATCAGGTCGCGACCTTTGCCGCTCATCCGGAGCAGAGCCTGTTCTGGATCGTCAGCTACGGCCTCTCTCTGGTACTGCTCTGGTGGGCCGGTCGCCGTCACGGTGACATCGTCGCCCGCAAGGTGGTGACCTTATGATCCTGCGCGAGCTGGGGGATTACCTCGCCGCGCAGCAGAAGGTGAGCCGGCGTGATCTGGCTCGCCACTTCCACACCTCGGAAGATGCGGTGGAGGCCATGCTCGGCGTCTGGATGCGCAAGGGGCGGGTTATCAAGCGCGAGAGTCGGGTTTGTGGTGGCAGTTGCTGCGGCAAGAGCGAGGAGGTGATGTTCGAGTGGTGTGACGCGGGCCAGATTGGGTTCAAGATCCGCTAAACGACTACCAGACTTCATCACCAAATATCGAACAATAAAAAACGGCAGATCCTGCTCAAGGGTCTGCCGTTTTTATTGTTGAAAACAGGCGGGATCAGGCGCTCTGGCGGGCCTCGCTCAGCAGTGCCAGCGTCGGTTGGGCGTTGTCCGGCATCAGCCGGTAGGCCTTGTGGTGTTTGACCAGGGTGGTTTTCTTGTTGCCCTGGCTCAGCAGCAGGCCGTGCTTGAAGGCCGCCTCGGCCAGCACCTTCTCGTCACCGCGCACATAGAGGGTGAGGGGTTTGACAAGCTCACCTGCTTCGATGTGACCCTGATACTCGCTATGGCTTACCACTAGGCTCGCCTGACCGCCAGATTGCAGGCGCAGCTTGGCGTTCACCTCGCTCTCGGTCAGCACCAGCCAGCCTGCCGCTGAGAGCTCATCCAGCAGCGCCGCCAGCTTGGCCCCCAGCTGCTGCGGGTTGGCCATGGCACACTGGTACTGAAAGGCGATGCGCTCCAGTAGCCCCTTGAGATCGGCACCCGCGCCGAGGGTGCGGCCAAGCTGCACCCAAGCTTTCAAATCTTCCATCACCAGACGGGAGAAGCGCTTCTCCTTTAGGGAGTCGGCCATCCAGGTGCAGAGAAAGTGGCTCTCTTGCGCCGGAGTGCGCTTGCCCGCCTTTTGCTCGGCGGTGCGGGCCAGTTCGGCCAGGCTCTGGGTGGCCATCTCGAGCAGGGCCTGATTGTAGGTCGGAGAGGTCATAAGCAATCCTTCAGTTGACCACCAGTGGTCAACACCGATGACAGAGATGGCAAAGGCGCCAGTGGCGCCTTTGCGGTTCAATAAAGCAGTCTGCGCGCCTTATTTCGGCTGACGGGGCTTCTTGGCGGCGGCCAGACGCTTGAGGCGCTGACCCTGCAGCTTGGCTTCGGCCATCACCTGGGCCACGGCGTTATCTTCACGCTGCGGACGCTTGCCGAAGCGGCGACGCTCCTGCAGCTGTTTGATCAGCTCGTCACGGCTGCTCACTTCGTAGCCCGGCACCATGATGCGGCGGATCTTCTGGCCGATCAGGGTCTCGATCTCCAGCAGGGTGCGCTCCTCTTCACGGCTGACGAAGGAGATGGCCATGCCGCGCTTGCCGGCACGACCGGTACGGCCGATGCGGTGCACGTAGTCTTCCGCCAGGAACGGCAGATCATAGTTGACCACGTATTCCAGATCCGGAATGTCCAGACCACGGGCGGCCACTTCGGTGGCGACCAGTACCCGTACCTTGCCTTCCATGAATTCGCGCAGGGCGCGGCGACGGTTGCCCTGGGCCTTCTCGCCATGGACCACGGCGGACTTGATGCCGTCGAGGTTCAGCTCCTCGACCAGCACATCACAGCTCTCGCGGGTACTGGCAAACACCAGCACCTGCTGCCAGTTCTGCTTGCCAATCAGCTCGGAGAGCAGCTCACGCTTGCGCTTCTGCTCGACCGGATAGACGGTGTGGCTGACGGTGTCGGCGGTGGAGTTCTGCTTGTTGACGCTGACGATCTGCGGTCTGTCCAGCATCAGGTTGGCCAGCTTCTTCACCGCGTCGGAGAAGGTGGCGGAGAAGAGCAGGTTTTGACGGGTCTTGTTGACCGCTTGCAGGATCTTCTGCACATCGGCACTGAAGCCCATGTCGAGGATGCGATCCGCTTCATCCATCACCAGACACTCGACGCCAGAGAGGCTGAGGTTGCAGGCGGTGAGGTGCTCCAGCAGACGGCCCGGGGTGGCCACAATGATGTGAGCGCCCGCTTTGAGCTTCTTGGCCTGCACATCCTGCTTGCCACCGCCGACGATGGTGATGGTGGTGATATCGAGATACTTGGCGAAGTCATTGATGTTGCTCGCCACCTGAGCCGCCAGCTCGCGGGTCGGGGTCAGGATCAGCACACGGGCGTTGGAAGGCTGGACCGGAGCCGGATTGTCTACCAGACGCTGCAAGATGGGCAGGGCGAAGGCGGCGGTCTTGCCGGTACCGGTCTGGGCGCTGGCCAGCACATCGCGGCCACGGCGAATGGCCGGGATCGCCTGTTGCTGCACAGGGGTCATCTCCTGATAACCGCAATCTGAGACAGCACGCAAAATCTCGGGGGCAAAATCGAACGATTCAAATCTCATAATGGGTTCCTGTGTTCCAGCTGGGCTGTGTTTGGCTTGGTTAGCTCGGCATGAGCGAGACGGAGGTTGTAACCACCGACGGCTGCGCCTGACATCAAGTCAGAGAGTGAGCCGGAAAATGGCGGGCGCGAAGTGTAACAGATAGACGTCACAAATTCTGCCTCAAATGGTTGTCCTTTTCTCATCCTTTGTGGTGTGAATGGCGGTTGAAAGCAATCATTTGACTCCCAAATGCCAAGCTTAGATGTGTGGCTAATGGTTTTGGGCAAGGACGAAAGGGATATCGATGGAACTTGAACAGTTAAAACGCCAGCTGGAGCAGCTTGGCGAGCGCAATGACAGCATGCAGCAGGCTCGCCAGCGCAAGTTGCTCAATATCACCCGCGACACGGGGGAGTTGCTGTCAGTGCTGGTGCAGACCCGTGGGGCGCAGGCGGTGCTGGAGATCGGCACCTCCAATGGTTACTCCACACTCTGGCTGGCAGAAGCTGTGCGTCGGCTGGAGGGGCACGTTACAACCATTGAGCTGGATGAGGATAAGCGCGTGCTGGCCCATGACAACTTTCAGCAGGCAGAGTTGGCCCCCTGGGTAACCTTGCTGGCAGGGGATGCGGGCGAGTTGCTACCGACCTTGCCGCAAGGCGGCTATCAGCTCATCTTCCTCGATTCGGATCGTCAGCACTACCGGGCATGGTGGCCGCAGATCCGCCGCCTGCTGGCACCCCGTGGCCTGCTGGTGGTTGATAACGCCATCTCCCATCGCAGCGAGATGGAGGAGTGGATGAACGAGGTCGGGCAGGATCCGGCCTTTGCCACCTCGCTGGTGCCGGTCGGCAAGGGGGAGTGGCTGGTGGTGCGTTTGTAGGGGGTAGCTACAAAAAATCAGCCCCGCATTGGCGAGGCTGATTGTGAAAGCGCATCAGGGTCTTGGTCGGTCAGATCAGACAGCCAGATAGTCCATGATCCCTTCGGCGGCTTTGCGCCCTTCGTAGATGGCGGTCACCACCAGATCGGAGCCACGCACCGCGTCGCCACCGGCAAACACCTTGGGGTTGCTGGTCTGGAAGGCGTATTCCGCCTGCTCGCGGGCCTTGATGCGATCCCGGTTGTCGAGCTCGATGCCGAACTCCGCCATCCAGGGCTGGGGGTTGGGCTGGAAGCCAAACGCCATCACCACCGCATCGGCAGCCAGCACCTGCTCGGAGCCCTCGATGACCACCGGATTGCGGCGGCCATTGGCATCGGGTTCACCCAGCTCGGTGCTCACCACCTTGATGCCGACGGTGCGACCGCTGGCATCCAGCTCGACCGCTACCGGTTGCAGGTTGAACATGAACTCAACCCCCTCCTCGCGGGCGTTTTTCACCTCCCGCTTGGAGCCCGGCATGTTCTCCTCGTCGCGGCGATAGGCGCAGATCACCTTGGCGGCCCCCTGACGGATGGCGGTACGCACGCAGTCCATGGCGGTATCGCCACCGCCCAGCACCACCACCTGCTTGCCGGCGAAGTCGATGTAGTCGGCTTGTGCCTTCTCGAAGCCCAGCAAGCGGTTGGCGTTGGCGATGAGGTAGGGCAGGGCGTCATAGACGCCCGGCGCCTCTTCGTTGGCAAAGCCGCCCTTCATGTACTTGTAGGTGCCGACCCCGAGGAAGACCGCATCGAACTCGCCGAGCAGGTCGGCGAAGGTGATGTCCTTGCCCACTTCGGTCTCGAGACGAAACTCCACGCCCATCCCCTGGAAGATCTCGCGGCGACGCTGCATCACCTCTTTTTCCAGCTTGAAGGAGGGGATACCGAAGGTGAGCAGGCCACCGATCTCCGGATACTTGTCAAACACCACCGGGGTGACGCCGTTGCGCGCCAGCACGTCGGCACAGGCGAGGCCCGCAGGGCCAGCACCGATGACGGCGACCCGCTTGCCGGTCTTGACCACGTTCGAGAGATCGGGCTTCCAGCCCATCTCGAACGCCTTGTCGGTGATGTATTTTTCGATGTTGCCGATGGTTACCGCGCCGAAGCGATCGTTGAGGGTGCAGGAGCCCTCACAGAGGCGATCCTGCGGGCAGACCCGACCGCACACTTCCGGCAGGCTGTTGGTCTGGTGGGATAGCTCCACCGCCTCCAGAATGCGCCCCTCTTTGGCCAGTTTCAGCCAGTTGGGGATGTAGTTGTGGACCGGACACTTCCACTCGCAGTAGGGGTTGCCGCACTCGAGGCAGCGATCCGCCTGCATCTGTACCTGAGGCTGATTGAAGGACTCGTAGATCTCCACAAACTGGATTTTGCGGATCTTGAGCGGCTTCTTGGGCGGGTCGACCCGCTGGACATCGATAAACTGAAATACGTTCTGGCTCATAGGGTTCCCTCCTTATTGCGCCTGGATTCTGAGTTCTGCACTGGAACGGCTGGTGTGACCCAACAGCGATTTCACGTCGCTGGACTTGGGTTTGATCAGCCTGAACTTGGGCACATAGGAGTCGAAGTTGGCCAGGATCTCCTCGGCGCGCGAGCTGCCGGTCTCATTGAGGTGCGCCGTGATGATGCCGCGCAGGTGCTCCTGATGGATGGCGAGATCCGCCACGTCCAGCAGTTCCACCAGCTCGGGGTTAGTGCGCTTGGCGAAGTTGCCGCACTCGTCGAGCACGTAGGCAAAGCCGCCGGTCATGCCCGCCGCAAAGTTGACGCCAGTCTGACCGAGCACGGTGACGATGCCGCCGGTCATATATTCACAGCCGTTGTCGCCAATCCCCTCGACTACCGCCAGGGCGCCGGAGTTGCGCACCGCGAAACGCTCGCCAGCAGTGCCTGCGGCGTAGAGTTTGCCGCCGGTGGCACCGTAGAGGCAGGTGTTGCCGATGATGGCTGCTTCGTGGGATTTGAACGCCACGCCGACATGGGGCTTGATCACCAGCTTGCCGCCGGTCATCCCCTTGCCCACGTAGTCGTTGGCATCGCCGGTGAGGATCATCTCGAGGCCACCCGCGTTCCAGACGCCGAAGCTCTGGCCTGCGGTGCCGTTGAAGTGCACTTTGACCGGATCCGCCGCCATACCCTGGTTGCCGTGCCGCTTGACGATTTCGCCCGAGAGACGCGCACCCACCGAGCGGTCGGTGTTGCGAATGTCGTAGCGGAACTCGCCGCCGCTTGAGGTTTCCACCGCCTCCAGCAGATCTTCCACCATTTTCAGGTTGAGTGGCCCCTTGTCGAAGGTGGGGTTGTGTTGCTGGCTGAACAGGCTGGAGCCTGCCGGTGCCACCGGACGGGCCAGAATGCCGGAGAGATCCAGCTTGGCCTGACGGGCGGTGAGGCCGGGCAGGGCTTCCAGCAGATCGGTGCGGCCAATCAGGTCGGTCAGCTGGGTGACGCCGAGCTGAGCCATCAGCTCGCGGGTCTCCTCGGCGATGAACTTGAAGTAGTTCATCACCATCTCCGGCAGGCCGGTGAAGTGCTCGCGACGCAGCTTCTCATCCTGAGTGGCAACGCCGGTGGCGCAGTTGTTCAGGTGGCAGATCCGCAGGTATTTGCAACCGAGCGCCACCATGGGGCCGGTGCCAAAACCAAAGCTCTCGGCGCCGAGGATGGCCGCCTTGATGATGTCGAGACCGGTCTTGAGACCACCATCCACCTGCAGCCGCACCTTGTGGCGCAGACCGTTGGCGACCAGCGCCTGCTGGGTTTCAGCCAGACCCAGTTCCCACGGGGAGCCGGCATATTTGACCGAGGTGAGGGGGCTCGCGCCAGTGCCGCCGTCATAACCGGAGATGGTGATGAAGTCGGCATAGGCCTTGGCCACGCCGCAGGCGATGGTGCCAACGCCGGGTTCGGAGACCAGTTTCACCGACACCAGACAGCTTGGGTTGATCTGCTTGATGTCGAAGATGAGCTGGGCCAGATCCTCGATGGAGTAGATGTCGTGGTGCGGCGGCGGTGAGATCAGGGTCACGCCGGGCACGGAATAGCGCAGCTGGGCGATCTGGGCAGTCACCTTGTCACCGGGCAGCTGGCCCCCTTCGCCGGGCTTGGCCCCCTGAGCCACCTTGATCTGCACTACATCAGCGTTCATCAGGTAGTGGGGGGTGACGCCAAAGCGGCCGGAAGCCACCTGCTTGATGCGGGAGTTCTTCTCGGTACCGAAGCGCTTGGGATCTTCGCCACCTTCGCCGGAGTTGCTCTGACCGCCGAGGCGGTTCATGGCAACAGCCAGTGCCTCGTGGGCCTCAGGGCCGAGGGCACCGATGGACATGGCGGCGGAGTCGAAGCGGGGGAACAGCTTGTCGGCCGGCTCAACCTGATCCAGTGCGACCGGATTGTCGACCTTCTTCAGGGCCAACAGGTCACGCAAGGTGGAGACCGGGCGTTCGTTGACCAGACGGGCGTACTCCTTGTAATCGGCATAGTTGCCGGAGCGCACCGCGGTTTGCAGGGTCTGCACCACATCCGGGTTGTAGGTATGGTACTCACCGCCGTGAACGAACTTGAGCAGGCCGCCGTGGGCGAGGGGCTTGCGGGCCAGCCAGGCCTGACGGGCGAGCTTGAGCTGATCCTGCTGGATGTCGGCAAAGTCGGCGCCCTGAATACGGCTCGATACGCCGCGGAAACAGGTCTCGACCACGGCTTTGGCCAGACCCACTGCCTCAAACAGCTGGGAGCAGCGGTAGCTGGCGACCGTGCTGATGCCCATCTTGGACATCACCTTGTAGAGCCCCTTGTTGATGCCGTTGCGGTAGTTGACCATCGCCTGGCGCAGGGGCATGGCGAGCACACCCTCTTCAACCTGCTTGGCCAAGGTTTCGTAGGCGAGATAGGGGTAGATGGCGGTTGCGCCAAAGCCGAGCAGCACCGAGAAGTGGTGCGGGTCGCGTACGCTCGCGGTCTCCACCAGAATATTGGCGTCACAGCGCAGGTTGTTGTCCACCAGAGTACGCTGTACCGCACCCACCGCCATGGCGGCCGGGATCGGCAGGGTATCGATGCTGATGTCGCGGTCCGACAGCACCAGCAGCACGGTACCGCTCCTGGCGGCAGCCTTGGCCTCCTCGCAGATGCGCAGGATGGCGGCCTCCAGCCCCTCTTCGGGCTTGAAGTTGAGGCTGATCACCTTGTGGCGGTAGTACTCTCCTTCCAGAGCCAGCAGCTGGTGGAAGTCGGAGTAGAGCAGGATCGGTGACTGGAACAGCACCCGGTGGGCGTGGCCGAAGGTCTCGTTGAAGACGTTCTGCTCGCGACCGATACAGGTGGCGAGCGACATCACGTGATTCTCCCGCAGCGGATCGATGGGCGGGTTGGTCACCTGCGCAAACATCTGGCGGAAGTAGTCATAAAGGGTGCGAGCGCTGGAAGAGAGCACTGCCATCGGGGTGTCATCCCCCATGGAGCCCACCGCTTCCTGACCATTTTCACCGAGAACCCGGATGATCTGGTCCAGCTCCTCGAAGGAGTAGCCAAACAGCTTCTGATAGGTTTTTAGCTGCTCATCGGAGAATTCGCGGCTACCGGTCTGGCTATCGTCCATCTGCTCGAAGGGGACCAGCCGGCGGCAATGTTTGTCCATCCACTGCTTGTAGGTGTGGCGGCTCTTGAGATCGTCATCGATCTCGAAGCTGGTCCACACCTTGCCGTTGCTGGTATCGACCACGAACAGTTCGCCCGGGCCAACCCGGCCCTTCTCCAGCACTTCGTCCGGGGTGTAGTCCCAGGTGCCGACCTCGGAGGCGAGGGTGATGAACTTGTCCTTGGTGATGACGTAGCGGGCCGGACGCAGGCCGTTTCTGTCAAGGGCGCAGGTGGCGTAGCGGCCATCGGTCATGACGATACCGGCCGGGCCGTCCCAAGGTTCCATGTGCATGGAGTTGAAGTCGTAGAAGGCGCGCAGGTCGTCATCCATGTTCGGGTGTTTTTGCCATGCAGGCGGGATCAACAGGCGCATGGCGCGGAACAGGTCCATACCACCGGCGAGGAAGAGATCCAGCATGTTGTCGAGGCTGGAGGAGTCAGAGCCGGTGGTGTTGACGAAGGGGGCCGCTTCCTGCAGATCGGGAATGAGCGGGGTGGCAAACTTATAGCTGCGTGCCTTTGCCCACTGGCGGTTGCCAGCGATGGTGTTGATCTCGCCGTTGTGGGCCAGATAGCGGAACGGCTGGGCCAGCGGCCAGCGCGGGCTGGTGTTGGTGGAGAAACGCTGGTGGAAGACGCAGATGGCCGCCTGCATACGGATGTCGGCGAGATCCAGATAGAAGCGCGGCAAGTCCACCGGCATGCACAGCCCTTTATAGACGGTGACCAGGTTGGAGAGGCTGACCACATAGAAGTAGTCATCGTTGACGCGCTTTTCGATGCGACGACGCACGATATAGAGGCGGCGCTCGAGATCCTTGTCGACCCAGCCGGGCGGGGCGTTGACAAAGACCTGTTCAATGCTGGGTAGGGAGGCTTTGGCAATGGAACCGAGCACGTTGGTATCGACCGGCACCTTGCGCCAGCCGACCAGACTCAGGGTCTCTTTTTCCAGCTCTTCGTCGATGATGTCGCGGGTCTGCTGGGCCAATACGGGGTCGGGGTTGAGAAACAGCATGCCGACCGCATAGTTGCGGCCAAGGTGCCATCCCTTCTCCTCGGCGACAGCTCTGAAGAAGCTGTCCGGTTTTTGCAGCAGCAGACCGCAACCATCGCCGGTCTTGCCATCGGCGGAGATCCCGCCACGGTGCTGCATGCGAGCCAATGCTGACATCGCGAGACGGACAAGCTTGTGGCTGGCTTCCCCTTCCATGTGGGCCAACAGGCCGAAGCCACAGTTATCCCTCTCCAGCTTTGGATCATATAGTGACATTGCATTTCTCCCTTGCTCGGCCTTGTATCGCACAGTCATCACCTGACTGCATAAATTGCGATTGGCTCTTGTGGTTCCGTCTGCCTGACGTGGCGAATCTCCAAACTAATGGGATTTTCTGGCGAGGTCAATCGCAGGTCAGGTTTGTCTTCATGGTTACATTCGCATAACAAAATGTCGGGTTAGGGGGATTAGCTCGCGGTTATGAAGTGTTTATTCTGTATGGTTTGATTTTGTTGGTTAAATATATCGCCATTGACGGGCTCAATGGTGCGCTCGGCGACGATGGGCGAATGTAGTAATTTTACCAACCCTATGCTACCGAGAGCGGAAGTGATCACATTTTCAATATCCCATGCTTGCAATTGTGTGCTGTCGGGTCTCTTTGAATTTTTCATTGTTCAACAGTGGGTTATCAGGTCTCATTTTCATATGGATGTTTACTGTTTGAATCGTCAAAGAACTGTGAAAATCCTTTTTTTGCGCTTTTTCTCTATATTTATTCAAAATTGGTCGGGTATTTATATGTTTTACCCTCTCCGCTAGCTTGATCCAGCTCAGCCCCTGTTTTGCGCAAGCTCGTACAATGGCGCTCCTTTAGCGGAGGTGTCATGCAGTTACACGAACTCGTCAATACATTCGGTCAGGATCTCAAGCAGCGTCATGGTCAGAAGATCCACAAACTCTCCATCCACGGGGCCTTCACCTGCCCGAACCGTGACGGCACCCTGGGCCGTGGTGGCTGCACCTTCTGCAACGTATCCTCTTTTGCCGACGAGTCGGCCCAACAACTCTCCGTGGTACAACAACTGCTGGCTCGCCGGGACGAAGTCACCCGTGCCAAGCGCTATCTTGCCTACTTTCAGGCCTATACCAGTACCTATGCCGAGGTCGAATATCTGCAGCGGATGTATGAAGAGGCGCTGTCAGTGAGCGATATGGTGGGGCTCTGCGTGGGCACTCGCCCCGATTGCGTGCCGGATGCGGTGCTGGATCTGTTGGCGGGCTATCAGGCCCGGGGTTACGAGGTGTGGCTGGAGCTCGGGCTGCAAAGCGCCAACGACAAGACCCTGCAACGGATCAACCGCGGCCATGGTTATGCCGCCTATGAGGATGCGGTAAGACGTGCCCATCAGCGCGGCATCAAGGTATGTGCTCATCTGATCGTCGGCCTGCCGGGCGAGGTGCCGATGGACAGCCTCGATACCCTGCATCGTATCGTTGAGACCGGTGTTGAGGGGATCAAACTGCATCCGCTTCATGTGGTAGAGGGCAGTACTCTTGGCAAAGCGTGGCAGGTGGGGCGCCTTGAGGTATTGACGCTTGAGCAGTATGTGGAAGCCGCTGTCGCCATGATCCAGCACACGCCGCCCGAGGTGGTGTATCACCGGATTTCGGCCTCCGCGCGCCGTCCAACTCTGTTGGCGCCAGCCTGGTGTGAAAATCGCTGGACGGCCATGGCGGACATTGCCAAAGCACTCTCATTGAATGGCCCGCAAGGTCACGCGTTGGGCAGACCCTTCATACTTCCTGACCTATAATTGAGCGCCAGATTATTATTTTCACGTAAAACATAGGGTTATATAAAAAACTTCATACCCTAAACTATAGTTTTGGTACGTGCCGGTTGATATAGTGGTGCGCCATAATAAATGTCATTATCAATTAACTCCGACATTCACCCTGATTGCAGTGTTAGCATGGTGTTGATGAGCCGATTATTTTTACCAATAACGAATCATGCCGCCATTGCTGCTGTGCCGGGAAATTGGCGATGAGTGTCGCGATCTATCTGGACAGGTTTATCCCCTGATCAGTCTCATCAGCGGGAAGGCCACTTGGTTTTAGCGTGGCTATAGCAGGGAAATATGAGCGATTAACGCTCTTATCTACCTCATTTATGCAGTGACAGGATGCTATGCAAGCAGAAACAAGTCGTATTGATGAGTTATTGGAGTGTCTGGTCTTCTTGACCCGTTTTTATGGTGTGCCCAACAGCCAGGATGCCCTGACGACCGGGTTGCCACTGGTCTCCGGACGCCTGACTACCGCACTCTTTTGCCGTGCTGCCGAGCGGGGCGGGTTATCCGCCCGTGAAGTGATACAGCCACTGGCCGATATTTCTCCCTTGCTGCTGCCTTGTGTATTGCAGATGCGCAATGGTGGCGCCTGCATTTTGCTGGAGTGGAATGAAGATCGAAGCCAGGGGAAAGTGATTTTCCCGCAGGCCGGTGATGCCGCGCAATGGCTGACCGCAGCCCAGTTGGGTGATGAGTATCTGGGACGCCTCTTCTACGTGAAGAAGCAGTTCAAGTTTGACGAACGCTCGCCCAAGGTGCTGGAAACCCGTGATGGCCACTGGTTCTGGAGCACCTTGTTCGAATCCCGCGGCATCTATCGCGATGTGCTGATCGCCTCCATTCTGATCAACCTGTTTGCCATTGCCAGCCCTCTTTTCACCATGAACGTCTATGACAAGATTGTGCCCAATCTGGCGTTTGATTCACTCTGGGTGCTGGCGGTCGGGGCCATGGTGGTCTTTACATTCGATTTTGTGATGCGGCAGTTGCGCAGCTACTTTATCGATATCGCTGGCAAAAAGTCTGATGTGCTGCTGTCCGCCAAGATTTTCGCCAAGGTGATGGGCATGAGGATGGAATCTCGTCCCGCGTCCACCGGCGCGTTCGCCAAACATCTGCAGGAATTTGAATCGGTGCGGGAGTTTTTCACCTCCGCAACGGTTTCTACTCTTATCGATCTCCCTTTTGCCGTCTTCTTCCTTTTTATTATCTGGATGTTTGCCGGTGTGATGGTGGTGGTCCCCATCGTCGCCATGCTGATCCTCATCGCTTACAGCTTTTATATTCAGGAGCCCCTCAAGCAGTCCATCGAAGAGGGTTCGCGCCTTGCGTCCCAGAAGAACGCCAACCTGATTGAAAGTATTTCCGGGCTGGAAACCGTCAAGATTTTCGGCGCCGAGAGCATGTTCCAGCATCGCTGGGAACAGGCCGTTTCTCATATTTCCACCTGGGGCGTACAGACCCGCCGCATTACCAACTCCATGTCCTCGCTGGCCAGTTATATCCAGCAGGTGGTGACGGTTGGTCTGGTGATTGTCGGTGTTTACCAGATCTCCGAAGGCTTGGTCACCATGGGGGGCATGATTGCCGCCGTGATGCTCTCCAGTCGCGCCATTGCACCTATGGTGCAACTCTCCGTGTTGTCGACCCGTTATAACCAGGCCAAGTCAGCACTGGATATTCTGGAAAAAATCATGCAAACCCCGGGAGAGCAGGAGGAAGGCAAGCAATATATCCATCATCCGGTGATTGCCGGTCGCATTGAATTCGAGAATGTCTCCTTCAAATATCCCGGCATGGAAACCAGCACCCTGCACAATATCAATTTGCGCATTCAGCCGGGCGAAAAGGTGGCGATTATCGGCCGGATTGGGGCGGGTAAAACGACCCTCGAGAAGTTGTTGATGGGGCTGTATCGACCGACCGATGGCTCGGTACGTATCGACGGTTTTGAACTTGATCAACTGCCACCTGCGGTGATCCGTCGCAATATCGGCTGTGTTCCGCAAGATGTCATTCTCTTTTTCGGATCGGTGCGGGACAACATCATGCTGGGTAATCCGCTGGTGGATGATGTGAGAGTCTTGCGCGCAGCCAAGCGGGCGGGTGTCACCAACTTTACCAACCGGGATCCTAACGGGCTGGATCGGCAGATAGGCGAGGGGGGCCGTCAGCTATCCGGTGGCCAGCGTCAGTCGATCCTGCTGGCACGCGCCCTGCTCAATGATCCCCCCATTCTGGTGATGGATGAGCCGACCTCCAACATGGACAATCAGTCCGAGATGCAGGTCAAACAGGAGCTCGCCAGACTGGGCCCGGAAACCACATTGATCCTCATCACTCACAAAACCTCGATGCTGGATGTGGCATCGCGAGTTATCGTCATCGAGCAGGGGCAGATCGTTGCTGATGGTCCCAAAGAGGTGGTGTTACAGCAGTTGAAGGAAGGCAAGGTGCGCGTGCAGGAGGTGTCCCATGGTTAAGGGGCTCATGGACTGGTTCAAGCGCAGCAAAAAGACGCCTTCCGGCGAGGTATTGCCAGCACCCGAGCATCTGGAGTTTGTCGATGACGGCGCGGCAGCTGTACTGCTGACCACGCCGACCGGAGCTCGTATCCTGCTATGGTGCTGTTTCCTCTTTTTCATGAGTGCCATCGTCTGGGCGGCCTGGGCCGAACTGGATGAAGTCACCGTGGGTCAGGGCAAGGTTATTCCGTCCCGTCAGCTGCAGGTGATCCAGAACCTGGAAGGGGGGATCGTCAAAGAGATCTTCGTTAAAGAGGGGGATATCGTCGAAAAGGGACAGCCTCTGCTGCGCATTGATGACACCCGTTTCCGCTCCGACTTTAGAGAACGGGAGCAAGAGGTAGTCACTCTAAAGGGGGATGTGGCTCGTCTGCGCGCCGAGATGGCCAGCGTCGAGGTGAAAAACGACCCGGCACTGGGGTGGCGTGAACAGGTCGTGGTAGGTGAAGCGCCAATCCAGTTTCCCGATGGTTATGAAACCGTTTTTGCCGAATACGCACACCGTGAGCGCTCTGTACAGCGGGATCGCCTCAATAACCTGAAGAACCAGCTCTATATTCTTGGTCAGCAAATCGAACAGAAAGAGCAGGAGCTGATTGAACTGAATGCCAAGATCCGCACCGTGAATCGCAGTGTGGATCTGGCCAGACAGGAACTGAATATTAGCCGTCCGCTGGCGAAAGAAGGTATAGTGCCTCAAGTGGAGCTAATCAAGCTTGAGCGGCAGGTCAACGAGATGCAGGGGGAGCTGGAGAGCAACCGTCTGCTGATCCCAAAACTCAATTCGGTACTGCGTGAGACCATCTCCAAGCGTAATGATATTGCGCTGAAGTTCAGAGCAGATTCCCAGACTGAACTGAATGAGAAACAGGGGCGGCTTGGCCAGTTATCAGAAGGGCAGGTTGGCTTGCGAGACAGGGTTGACCGGACCAGCGTGATTGCACCCCTCAAGGGCACCATCAAGAAGCTCAAGATCAACACCCTGGGCGGCGTGGTTCAGCCCGGCATGGATTTGATGGAGATTGTGCCGCTGGAGGATACCTTGCTGGTAGAAGCCAAGGTGTCACCGAAAGATATCGCCTTCCTGCGACCGGGGCTGGATGCCATCGTCAAAATTACTGCCTACGACTTTACAATCTATGGAGGATTGCATGGCAAGGTTGAACAGATAAGTGCGGATTCGATCCAGGATGAGGAGGGGAACTCCTTTTATCTGGTTCGGGTTCGAACAGAGAAAAGTTACTTGGGCGATGAGCTTAACGCACTTCCCATCATCCCCGGTATGTTAGCCAGTGCTGATATCATTACTGGTAAAAAAAGTGTCCTAGACTATTTGCTTAAGCCGATTTTACGGGCAAAGCAGTCGGCACTGAGAGAACGATAAGCCAACAATCTAAAAACAAAACATGACTGGAGATAACATGAAAAAAACGATTGTTGCCATGCTGGTCAGTGGCTGCATCCTGATCCCTAGTTTGGGTCAGGCCCAGACTCTGGAAGAGTCGGTGGCACAGACACTTGCTACGCATCCCAAGATCAAGGAAGCGTTTGATCTGTATCAGGCACGACTCTATCAGCATGATGGAGCCAAGGGTGGCTATTATCCTACGATCGATCTGCGTGGTGGCGTAGGCTATGAAAAAACTGACAGCCCTTCTACCCGTGCTGCCAGTGCCAACAGCAATATTGATGATTCCATGACTCGCAAGGAGGCTGGACTCAGTCTGCGGCAAATGTTGTTTGATGGCTTTGATGTCAGCAACAACGTCTCCAGAACCGAAGCTGAAGCCAATGCCCAGCGTCTGGCGATGATCTCCGAAGCTGAAAATACCGCGCTGCGAGTAGCTGAGGTCTACCTCAATATGCTGCGCCAGCAGGAGATCCTGGAGCTTTCCAAACAAAACCTGGAAACCCACGAACAGATCCGCAGCGACATCAGCAAGCGGACTGATTCAGGGCTTGGCTCTACTGCGGATCAGACCCAGATTGAAGGTCGTGTTGCCCGGGCCTATTCAAATCAGGCCGCTGCCGAAAACAACTATCGCGACGCAGAGAGTGAATTTATTCGTGTCGTGAACGAGGTACCAAAAGATCTGGTACAGCCGGTTCCCAATACCGAGCTTATCCCGGCCAGCCTCGATAGTGCGCTGAAAACGGCGACCGAAGTCCACCCGACCCTGCTCTCTTCCCTGCAGGATATCGAAGCGGCCAAGTATCAACATGAAGGCGCCAAATCCGGTTTCTACCCGAATGTAACATTCGAGGTCGATCAGAACTGGAATGAGGATATCGATGCGGTCAAAGGGCGCAACGATGATCTGACCGCAATGGTGCGCATGCGTTACAACCTGTTCCGTGGCGGTTCTGATGTGGCAGAGAGCAATGCAACATCGGCGCTCTACTCTCAGGCGAAAGACATTCACTTGAATGCGTTTCGCCAGGTTGAGGAAGGCACTCGTCTGGCCTGGAACGCGAAAGAGTCGCTGGCCAAGCAAAAGACCTTCCTGAAAGAGCATGTTGACGCCAGCTATGACACCGTACAGGCATACAAGAAGCAGTTTGGGTTGGGTCAACGGACATTGCTGGACGTATTGAACACCGAGAACGAACTGTTCGAGGCGCGTCGCAGCTATATCACTGCCGAGTATGATGCACTGCTGGCGGACTATCGCATTCTCAACGCTACAGGTAGCCTGCTCAATGCATTTAGCGTCAAACAACCCGCTGAATGGCAGGCCAGGCAATAACCGTTTGCCCATGATCCCGCTGGGATCATGAACGCCAACATGGTGACTGCTGCTGGCAGTCACCATGTTTGGCTAACGCAGGTTGTTGTACGAGCTTTGAGGAGTGCAGCAGTAATAATGCAGCAGGAATATGACGTGACACTCCAGCGTGGTACCGGTAGCCGATGGTGTTATCTTCTCAATGAATGGAGATACCGATCGCTACGCGCTCTGCGCCACTCCTTGTGGATCCTGCTGTTACCCTTCTCACTTCTGCTCTGTGCCAGTCAGCCTCTGCCACAGGAAGATCTCAACTTGATCAAACGGGCGGAGCAGACCTATGGCGCCAGAGCCGGCAAGCGTGTAACCAGTTGGCGTATGTTGGTCATGGAGACGAAGGGCAGGGCCCTGAGCGAAGAAAAAAAGCTTGAGCGGGTTAATAATTTTTTCAATCGGATGCGTTTTATTGACGATATCAAGTTGTGGCGCAAAAAGGATTATTGGGCAACCCCGCTAGAATTTTTGGGAGCCGCCGGGGGAGACTGTGAAGATTTCAGTATCGCCAAATACTCTACGCTGCTCGAGCTTGGGATCCCGGATGATAAAATGCGGATGGTGTACGTAAAGGCTCTTGATTACAACCAGTTTCACATGGTGGTGGCATATTATGAGACACCCTCTTCCGTTCCGGTTATTTTGGATAATTTGATAGGCTCGATTCGCCCTGCCACACAGCGGCGTGATCTGGTGCCTATTTACAGTTTTAACGGTAGTCACTTGTGGTTGATGAAGGCACGAGGCCAAGGGGAACTGGCTGGTCAATCATCCCGCTTGGGATTATGGAATGATTTACGCAATCGCATGACCTCGGGGCGATTGGCTCGGCCAGTGGTGAATTTGGATGATTAACCTATGACGCTCTATCGACAGTTATTAGCCACCATGCTGCTGCTGTTTGGATTGTTATTTGCGGCCACATACTGGGTGCAATTCAATTCAACCCGCACTTATCTTGCGCAGCAACAGGAAACAACGGTCATCAATACGGCAACCTCGCTGGGGCTTGCGCTCACCCCCTATCTGGAAAACGGTGACAAGGTCGGTGCCGAGTCGGTGATCCAGGCCATTTTTGATGGTGGCTATTATCGATTGGTTCGCCTGGATCTACTGGCATCAAAGGATGTCATCGAGCAGGAAAATACCAACAATATTCAGGGGGTACCGCGGTGGTTTGTAAATTTGGGACTGTTTCCTGAGGTATCCAACGAGTCAATTCTGACGTCTGGCTGGTTGCAGCTTGGAAAATTAAAAGTAGTGGGTCACCCCGGCCAGGCTTATTACGAGTTGTGGCGGGGTATGAGCGAGCTGGCGAGCTGGTTTCTGGTCGGTTTTTTGATCACCACAATTTTGTTGATGAGAGCACTCAACTACTTGCTCAAGCCACTCAAACAGATCTGTGATCAAGCCGTCGAGATTGAGCTGCACCATTTCGGTCATACGATCCCGGAGCCTAAAACCCATGAATTGAAGCAGGTCGTTCAGGCGATCAACACCCTCTCAAGCAAGTTGGCGTTGCAGTTCAAAGAGCAAGCCGATGAGGCCGAGAAATTGCGCGAGCGGGTTTATGTCGATGCCGTGTCGGGGCTTGGCAACCGAGCCTATTTTGTGGGTCAGGTAAACGCATGGATAGCGGAGGCTGGCCAAGGTGGCGTCATGCTGGTTGCGGTCGACATGCTGGATGATATCTATCGCGATGAAGGCTTTGCTGCCCGTGACAACATGGTCAAATCGATAGCTCAGGCTTTGAAAGAGCAATTAAAAGGGTGGGATGGCGCAGCCTTGGCACGGATCTCCGCGACGGAATATGCGCTGCTCTGTCCAACTGACGATCTGACTCAGCTAAAAGAGCTGGCTGAAGTGATTAATAGCCGCATTGCCGATCTGGTGGTGAATCCAATGGGCGAAGGGGATGCGCTCTCCGTCATTGGTATTGCCGGTCGTGATGGCAATGATGATCTCTCTGCCTTGTTGACCAAAGCCGATAATGCGCTTGGCAAGGCGCGCAATGAACGCCGCGGTGCTGTGGTGATGGAAGGGGGGACTGAGCAAGGTTTGATGGGGCGTTTGGCCTGGCGAGATCTGGTACAAGATGCCATTTCACGTCAACTTTGGCGCTTCAAAGCACAACCAGCTTGCCGGTTTGATAATGGAGCAAGGTTGCATGCCGAGCTGTTTGCTTCTATCTCTCGGGATGGCACAGATTATTTTGCCGGTCAGTTCTTGCCCGCGATTGAACAGTTCAAATTGGGGGGCGAGTTTGACCAGGCGGTGCTTGATGCTTGCGTTCCATTACTGCAAAAACAGTCTGATCTGGTACTGGCGATCAACATCACTGCTGGCTCGCTCTGCTCGGATGAGTTTTTAACCTGGCTGACGCGCTATCTGACCGAACATGCAGAGCTCAAAGAGCGGTTGTTATTTGAAATACCTGAAGCTGCCATCATGAAACATAAAGACAACGTGGCTGCGTTGGTGGGCACCTTGCAAGCTCATGGCTTCCAGTGGGGGGTTGACCACTATGGTCGTCACTTCCAGTCTCTGGGCTATCTGGAGGAGTTGTCGCCGGCTTATGTCAAGGTTGATCACGGTTATACCAGTCAGGTCATGGAGCCGGGGGCTGACACCTCATTCCTGGCTGCAGTGTGTCGCGCCGCACACAATGCCGGTGTGACTACCATTGCGACCCGTGTCGAGGATCAACATCAAGTGGAACTGCTTTCCAAGTTGCATATCGATGGTTACCAGGGATTTGTTCATCCTGCCTTCCCATTGTCTTGAATTAAATGCTGGAAATGGCCCCGATAGGGGCCTTTTTTATACCAGTTACTTCTCTTTTCGCCATTTTTCTATAACCAACTCAAGGTCAGCTTTGAATGGGGCTGTGCCTAGGGTTCTGATTTGTATTAAGAAATTCCAACTCTTCGATTTTTTTCCGTCCATTTGTTGAATTTCTCTCGAACGTACGCTTTTTTGCAACGGAACAGCGCGCTATCTCCTTCTACGGTGTAGACATCAAGATCTGTCACCTTGGAGCAATGGATATGCGTACCCAAATCATCGACAAGTCCGTGGTTGTCTCAGCTATAGAAGGCAATGTGGAGATTGTGCTGGCTGATGGAAGCAGCCGCCCTCTGCAAAAGGGGGAAATTCTCCAACCCGGAGCCAAATTGACCATAGCTGATGACGCCAAGCTGGCTCTTTCCCCTTATGGCGATACTCCTGCATCGGATGTACCGGCAGGTTCCGAGTCCGCTGAACCTGCTCAACCGCAAGTGGCTGCCAGCCAGGAAGGCGCTCCTTCAGATATTGCCGCATTGCAAGAATCGATTCTGCAGGGTGTTGACCCGACTCAAAACTTTGAGGCTTCTGCTGCTGGTGGGGCACCAGCGGCCGGTGGTGGTGGCGGTATTGGTGGGGTTGCGGGGACCAGTGGTAATGGTGGTTTCGTCACAATTGATCGAACTGGTGATGCCACGATAGCTGCTGCAGGGTTTGATACCACCTACGATACGGCCGCTGTCATCAATGAAAATCAGGCCGAAGATTTGATTCTTGAAAATCAGCTTGATGATTTGGGCGAAACCGCCGTGACCCTGGAAGACACTCAGGTCAGTGGGAATTTGCTCGACAATAGTACCAATCCAGATGGGCCTGCTGATGCCTCTATCGTTTCATATGACTGGGGTATCAATATCGGAGTCCCTGCTGGTGTTGCTGCCACCATTACCGGAGTGGGCACGCTGATCATCAATCCGGATGGCAGCTATATCTTTACTCCTGCGCCTAACTATGATGGTGCTGTTCCCCCAGTGAACTATCAGGTAACTGATGGCCAAGATACAGTGACTTCAACACTCGTTATCTCCATTACTCCGGTAGATGAGGCGGTAGGCCTTGATGGGCTGACTCTGGAAGGGGGAGAGGTGTTGGTCAGTGATGCCAACTTGGTCGACGGTTCGGCACCTAACGCTGCCGCGTTAACTCAAAGTGGGGTGTTTACTTTTAATGCCCCTGATGGTGTGCAAACGCTGGCAATCGGGGCGATCCAGTTGATCAGCAATGGCACCGTGGTTGCTCTGCCTGTATCTATTGAGACGCCGCTTGGCAATGGATTGCAAATCACCGCAATAACCTACGATCCCGTTACCGGTAACGGCAGTGTCTCCTACAGCTATACCCTCCTTGATAACGAGGCCCATCAACAACCCGCTTCTGACCTGCAATTGGGTGAGAGTCTCGCTGTGACCTTGACCGATGATGACGGTGATACAACCAGTGCAACGCTGGACATCGTTATTCAGGATGATGTGCCGACCCAGGATGTGGGGGTGGCCGAAGAGGCTAATTTGGGTGGATTGTCGGTCAGTCTGGACGAGACGGTTGGCAAAGAGGATACCTACAGCGAAAGTGATGTGAATGACGGCTATGTCAGTGATGACGTAGAGGGGGCACTGGCCCGGGCTACAACTGCGATTGAAGGTGGTTTGCTGTCACTGTTTACCAGCAGTGGAAGCTACGGTGCTGATGGTGCAGGTAGCATCACCGGCAGTTTCAGCTTTGTCGGAATTGGCGAGGCGGGGATTGCCACCAACCTGCTTGCCACCAAAGGTGGTGCGATAACCCTCAATGCGGTGAGCTCGACCGAGCTGCAAGGGGTTGATGGTGACGGCGACGTGGTCTTCAGCATCAAGATTGTGGAGGTAGATGGGGTATCCCAACTGCGGACCACCCAGTTTGAAGCCTTGTCTCATGACGACACCGGTTTGTTTGATGAATCACTGTCGCTGCTGCTCAGTGGACAGAACAGTCTGGGACTGCAATACAGCGTGACCCGTGTGGACGGAGATGGCGATAGCGTGACCGACAGTGCCACTGTCAGTTTGATTGCGGGCGAGCGGTCGGTATTCAGCTTCGATGA
>NZ_JBFODP010000007.1:0-94807 GCF_040908375.1 Aeromonas sp. R2-3
TGAAATAAACTGTTCGACTTCTTATTGCTAAGAAATCGTCTTGGTCACTTCACCAGACATTGAAAATCAAAAATTGTTTTTGATGTTCGATGCTGTGAGTGCCCACACAGATTGCTTGATTCAAATTGTTAAAGAGCGTCACGCTTGTCGCGTTGAGGAGGCGCATATTACGCTTCTCACTTCGAAAGTCAAGCGATTGTTTTCGCTTTTCTTTCGGCGCCCACTTCACTATGAAGCTGGCTCATCAGGTTGGCGTGTTCCGCCGTGCTGGTAGGGGCGCATTATAGGGAGCGGCGCTGCGATGACAAGACTTTTTTTGAAGAAAATCACGAAAATTTCAAATTATTCAATTAGAAACAGCTTATTCAGTGTATATATACAATGTTATCCACAATCCGGTTATTTCACTCCCATTTTAGCGTCATTTATGTCGCCTTTAGTGACCTTGGGAATGCCATACTGGAGCCGATAACCTCTCCCGAGTAGTCCATGGTAGCGCCAATCAGGAAAGCTGGTTACCATGGAGGTGAATATAGTGTTGCACCTTTTTTGCTTTCATTTACAAAAGGTCTTTTAAGATGAATTTATCCAAGTTTCCCGTATATATGCAGGCCGCAATCCTTGCTCTGGTATTGGCAGTGGTTGGCTACCTGGTTGCCCAGGCCCTGCAGTTCTCTTTGAAAGCGGAAGTGATTTTTGCAGCAGGTCTGGCCATCGGCGGTTTCGTGGTACCGCTGTTCCTGAAGCGAACCCCGGCTAATGTCGCCGAGTCGATCGCCAATCAGGAGACTTGCACCTTATATGTAGGCAACCTGCCCTATCGCGCCAACGAGATTGCAGTGCGCGAATTGTTTGCCGAACAGGGCCAGGTCATTTCCGTACGGTTGATGAAAGACAAGGCAACCGGCAAGCGCAGAGGTTTCGGTTTCGTAGAGATGCCCGCCGCCGATGCCGCCAAAGCGATTGCCGCTTTGAATGATAAAGAGTATCAGCAGCGCACCCTCAAGGTGCGTGAAGCAAATGACAAACGTGATAAAGAGGAAAGAGAAGGTAGCGAAGCTGACGCCTAACCGCTCGTCAGTACTTCACCTCTTCCAGTGATGACAGCCCCCATGCTTGCAAGGGGGCTGTCAGTTTTTGAGCCTCCCCATCCAGCCGGGTACAGTAAGCCCTGGCAATAACCTCTTCTGTATGTACAGGCTGCACGACGGTATGCCCGCCATTGTTCAGCAACCAGGCCACCCGTTTGGCAACAGCACTGCCCGAGTCAATAAGCTGACATTGCGGCATCAGTTGCCCAATCTCTTCATTGATTAGCGGGAAGTGAGTGCAACCAAGCACCAGCGTATCCGGCTTTTCTTCCCCCTCCAGCCAATCGGCCAATACCTCGTGCAGTAGCGCCATATTGACCGGTAGGCCCGCCAGCTTGTGTTCGGCTTCTATGACCAGCTCGGTGGTGCCCTTGAGCAGCACCTGCTTGCCGGGAGCAAACTGGGCGATCAGTTCATGGGTATAGTCGCGGCTGACGGTGCCCGGCGTAGCAAGCAGACCGATACAACCGTTGCGAGTCTGTGCAGCGGCGGGCTTGATGGCTGGCACCACCCCCACCACGGGAATATCCAGTGCCTCACGCAAGGCCGGCAGCGCTATGGTGCTGGCCGTGTTGCAGGCAATCACCACCAGATCGATATGATGACGGGCTACCATGGTGGTCACCAAGCGGGTGCAGGCAGCAATCAGGGCGGGCTCGCTCAATTCACCATAGGGGAAGTTGGCGTTGTCGAAGCAGTAGAAATAGTTGTGTGCCGGCAGAACGCGGCGGATCTCGCGGTAGATGGTCAGGCCACCCATACCGGAATCAAACACGAGAATATTGGCCACTTGAGCTCCCCTTTGCTGCAAGGCGGCGATCATACTCCCGCCTGCCGCCAATAGAAAAGGCCCTGCCAATGGCAGGGCCCCTGATTTTTCCGCTTGGCCGGGTCCGGCTTAGAGTGAGTAATCCATTGTCACGTAGTAAGCGCGCTCATCGGCAGGGTAACCCACCGCCGTCTGATAGTCCTTGTCCAGCAGGTTGTTGATCTTGCCAGATACTTTGAGCGCCGGGGTGACCTTGTAGCCGACAGCCAGATTCCACACGCTGTAGCCACCGAGTTTGGTGGTGTTAGCCACATCGCCATAGCGCTCACCCTGATAGATCCAGCTCAATGAACCATCAAACTGCTGCCACTGCGCCTGAGTCACCCACTTGGCCCCTTTACGGGAGATCAGCTGCAACTGCTTGTCGGTCACCTTGTCTTTGGGATCCTTGTACTCGGCAGAAACCCTATGACTCAACCAGCCAGTGTCGAACTCCCCTTCCAGCTCGATCCCTTCAATGCGCGCCTTGCCAACGTTCTGTGGTGTCCACATACCCTGACTGTTGGGTGCCCACTGGATCATCTGTTCGAAGTCGTTGCGATAACCGGTGGCTCGCCACTCCACGCCAGCGGTTTGACCGTCCAGCATCAGCTCGCTGCTCTTCGACTCTTCCGGCTTCAGGGTAGGATTGCCTGACCCCGGATAGTAGAGGTCGTTAAAGGAGGGGGCGCGGAAACCGGTGCCGTAGCGGGCACTCAGGCGGTAATCCTCGACAAAGCGCCAGCCTGCGCCGGTCTGCCAGGTGTTGTGGCGGCCAAACTGCTCGTTGTCATCGCTACGGCCGCTCAGCTCGGCCTGCCAGGTATGGTTGTCGAACTGGGCAAGGGCATAGAGGCCGGTGTTGTCGCGCTCTTTGGCATCGGCTGGGTAAGTCACACCAGAAGAGAGGGAGCGATCATCCAGTCGATCACTCTGCCAATCGGCCCCGCCTCCCAGCGTCCAGCTCTCGTTCAATCTCAAGCTGTTGACCCAGTTCAGACTGTACTGGCGGGTGTAGGTCCGGGTATTGGCCTGATCGCGGCCACTGTTGTCCTGGTAGTCGTACGCATCCTGTTTGGAGAAGGCGCCACGCAACTCACTCAGATAGCGCTCATCGTGATAGCGCGACCCCAGCTGATAGCTCTGGTTTTCAGTCCAGGTCTCGTTGCGCTGATGGGTGGCAGGCCCCCAGGCGGAAGCCGCAGAAGAGCGGTCGTACTGGGCGACATTGCGGAACCAGCGGGTTGTACCGAACAGATCCCAATTGCTGCCGAGCGCCTGCTGGTAGTCCAGCATGGCGTTGTAGCCCTGATGCCCGTGACGATCACCATCGTTGATGCCGGGCAAGGGGTGTACGTTGTAACCCTCTTCATCATCAAAACCGCCAGCCACCTTGAGCTGACCCGCCTCACCTACCTGGCTGGCACTACTGAAAGCGGCCTGACGCTGTTGATGGGAACCAGCACCGATATTGAACTTGTGCTGATTTGTCCCCTTGTCGGGACGGGTAATGATGTTGATCACCCCGCCGATGGCGTCGGAGCCGTAGATGGTGGCGCGCGGGCCGCGGAGATACTCGATCCGCTCGACCTGATTGAGTGGCAGATTGTTCAGTTCGGTCATCCCGGCGGTCAGGGAGGCACTGCGTACCCCATCCACCAGCACCAGCGTCTGGGAAGAGGTGCCACCACGCACCCGCAGCGAGCTGAGCTGGCCTCGGCCACCATTGCTGACCACTTCCACACCGGGCAGGGTCTTGACCACATCGGTCACGGTCTGGGCTTGCAGGCGATCGATCTCGTCCCGGGTCACCACATTGACCGGGGCCAGAACGCTGGAGGCAGGTTGGGCGACGCGGGTAGCGGTCACCACCATGGTAGGATTGACGGGAATGGTCAGCTGCTGGGCAAACGCCGCCGTCGGCAACAGGGCAGCCGCCAGAAATTTCTTCGACATGAGAGATCCTTAAGTTCGCGTAAGTATCTACTTCGTGGCCGGTTTCTCTCGGCCCGAAATACGAACTCTGGCAGGTCTTCGGGCTCGGGGGCTGATGGCCTACGGCGACGGCTTCCCGCCTGACGGCAGTGCCCTGATGTCGCTTCGTTCCCCCTTACCGCTGCGCGCCAGCTCCGGATTTTCACCGGATTCCCTATTAAGCATGATGCGCCAAAGCGGGAGGATTATAGGCAGAGCCAAGCTGGATGTATAGCCATCCAGATTTCTATTTATTGCCAGCCAGCGCCGCCAACCGCTGCTGGGCGCCCTCCATCACCGCCTGTACCCCGGGATGAGAGAGATGGCGTCCTGCCGAGACCAGATAGTAAGAGAGGGTGACATCGGTGAGGGTCGCAATTCGCTCCACCCCGTAGAGGCGGCCAATTTCGTCAGCCATTGCCAGCGGTGCCGGGAAGATCCCCATCCCCGCCTTGCCGAACGACTTCATCAGGGTGGAGTCATCAAACTGCCCCACCAGATGGGGATGAATGCCCTGCTGACGATACCACGCCAGCAGCCGATCGTGGGTGGCAGACTTCTCTCCGGGGATCAGCAGCGGCAACCCCTCCAGCGAGGCGGGAAAGCCGTCCCGCGCCCGAGCCGCCAGCTCCGGGCTGGCAAACAGCGCCAGCGGGCTGCGCCCCAGCTCGTGGTTGTAGCCGCGCACGCCACTGTCGGGGGGAAGCGGGCGATCGATCAGCACCATATCCAGCTTGTGACGGGCCAGCTCGCTGAACAGCTGCTCGGCCCGCTCCTCGTGGCACACCAGCCGCAGCGGCGTCGCCAGCGCCATGGCGGGAGCCAGCAGCTCGAACGCCAGGGTGCGGGGTACCGAATCGGCGATCCCCACCTGCATGGTCAGCTCCTGACTGGCGTGGCGCAGGGTGTGCTCCAGCTCGGCACCGAGCGAGAAAATCGCCCCCGCCTGCTCCTGCGCCTGCCGTCCGGCGGCGGTCAGCACCAGACGCCGCCCCACCCGGTTGAACAGCGCCACCCCAAGGGACTGCTCCAGCTCGGCGACCTGACCGCTGATGGTCTGCGGCGTGAGATGCAGCTGTTCGGCGGCCTGCGTCACACTGCCGCTGCGCGCCACATGCCAGAAGTAGTAGAGCTGTTTGTAGTTGAGCATGCCGTCCCTATCAGTTTTTACCGAACAACCATCAGCGAAAATCTGATTTTATCGAAACATTGCGGGCTCTAGCATGCAACCATTATCTGAACTGCCCTGCGAACCATCATGCTGGACGTTGTTGTACTCTTCTTTCTGTTTGGTCTGCTGGCCGGTCTGGTGCGATCCGAGCTCAAGCTGCCGCCCGCCCTCTACGACACCCTCTCTCTCTTTCTGCTGCTGGCCATCGGCCTCAAGGGCGGCGTCGGTCTGGCCCAGCAATCCCTGCAACCTCTGCTGCCACAACTGGCGCTAGTGATCCTGCTCGGCGTGGTGCAGACCCTGCTCGGCTTTGCCGTGCTGCGCCTCAAGATGAACCGGGTCGATGCCGCCGCCACCGCCGCCCACTATGGTTCGGTCAGCGTCGCCACCTTTGCGGTCGGGGTGAACTGGCTCACCGAGCGGAGCATCAGCTTTGAATCACAGCTCTCCATCTTCCTCGCGGTGATGGAGATCCCCGCCATTCTGGTGGGCATAGTGCTGGCCCGCGGCATCAGCCGCGAGACCCGCTGGCGCATGCTGGCCCACGAGACCTTCCTCGGCAAAGGGGTAACCCTGCTTCTCGGCGGTATGGCCATCGGCTATCTGGCCGGGCCGGACGGAATTGCCCCACTCAAACCGCTGTTTGTCGACCTGTTCAAGGGTGCGCTGGCGCTGTTCCTGCTGGAGATGGGCCTGATCGTCGCCCGTCAGTGTCAGGATCTGCGCCGCCACGGCCTGTTCCTGCTCGGCTTCGCCCTGTTGATGCCGCTCGCCTCGGCGGGACTGGGGCTGGCGGCTGGCCAGCTGATGGGCCTCTCTCTCGGCGGCCTGACCTTGCTGGCTACCCTGGCGGCCAGCGCCTCCTATATTGCCGTGCCGGCTACCATGCGCATCGCCGTGCCTCAGGCCAACCCGGGGCTGTCCCTCAGCGCCGTGCTGGGGGTCACCTTCCCGTTCAACATCATGCTGGGGATCCCGCTCTACCACAGCTGGGCCCGCCACTTCACGGAGTAGCCACATGCAGACCGAGACCCGCACCCTGCTGACCGTCATTACGGAAGCCAATCTGGAGCCGACCCTGCTGCGCACCCTCACCCGCGAGGGGCTGCGCGGCTACACCATCACAGATGCCCGCGGCCGGGGGGATCATGGCGAGCGCAACGCCAGCTGGAGCGAGAGCGGCAACATCCGGCTGGAGGCGATCTGCAGTCGGGAGCAGGCAGAGCGGCTGCTGGCCCACCTGCAGAGTCGCTACTACCCCGACTACGCCATGATCGCCTTTCTGCAACCGGTCGAAATCGTGCGACCCGAGAAATTCTGAGCCGGCTTGCCGGCTCTTTTTGTTTACCAAAAGCAAACGTTTAACAGCAAGGAACAAATACACATGAACACCCCTCCGCTGATCGGCCTGGTAATGGGCTCCGACTCCGACTGGCCCGTGCTGCAGGCCGCCGCCCGCATCCTCAAGGAGCACGGCGTGCCCTACGAGGCACAGGTGGTCTCGGCCCATCGCACCCCGGTTCTGCTGTTCGAGTATGCCGCCACTGCCCGCGAGCGCGGTCTGCGCGCCATCATCGCTGGGGCCGGTGGCGCCGCTCACCTGCCGGGAATGGTCGCTGCCAAGACCACATTGCCGGTGCTGGGGGTGCCCATTCCCTCGCGCCATCTCAAGGGAATGGACTCCCTGCTCTCCATCGTGCAGATGCCTAAAGGGGTGCCGGTCGCCACCTTCGCCATCGGCGAAGCGGGGGCAGCCAACGCCGCCCTGTTTGCGGTCTCCCTGCTCTCGGTCGCCCGGGATGACGATGCTCCCCGCTACCGGCAGCAGCTCGACGACTTCCGCACCCGCGAGCGCGACCGGGTGCTGGCCCTCACGCTGGAGGAGCCGACATGATCCTGCCTCCCGCCACCCTCGGCATGCTGGGGGGCGGCCAGCTTGGCCGCTACTTCGTGATGGCCGCCCACCGCCTCGGCTACAAGGTGGTGGTACTGGATCCCGATCCGGCCAGCATCGCCGGGGCCGCCGCCGATCACCATATTGTCGCCCCCTATGACGACCAGACAGCTCTGCACCAACTGGCCAGCCGCTGCGAGGCCATCAGCTGCGAGTTCGAGAACGTGCCAGCCGCCACCCTCGCTCTGCTCGAACAACAAAAGCCGGTACGCCCGGCCGCCAGCGCAGTGCGCATCTGTCAGGATCGCCGCGAGGAGAAAGCCTTTCTGCGCGGAACCAACATCACGGTCGCCCCCTATCTGGCGCTACTGCCGGAAGAGCCCATCCCCGCACAGGCCAGCGAACTCTTGCCCGCCATTCTCAAAACGGCCCGCGAAGGGTACGACGGCAAGGGGCAGTGGCAAGTGAACAATCTGGATGAGCTGGCGACGGCGCTGGCAGCGAGTGGTGTGCCCTGCGTGCTGGAAAAACGGCTGGCGCTGGAGGGGGAGCTTGCCCTGACCCTGGCGCGCAGTCCGAGCGGCGCCATCAGCGCCCTGCCGCTGGTGCAGAACTGGCACAGCGGCGGCATTCTCGACCAGACTCGCTCCCCGGCTAACGTGCCGGCGCTGGAGAACGAAGCCAAAGGGATCGCTGAGCGACTGATCGCCGCCCTGGATTACGTCGGGGTGCTGACGGTGGAATTCTTTCTGGTGGAGGGGAGGCTATTGGTCAACGAGCTGGCGCCCCGCCCCCACAACTCGGGTCACCCCAGCCTCGACAACGCCGCATGCAGCCAGTTCGAGCTGCAGGTGCGGGCCCTGTGCGATCTGCCGCTACCAAAGCTGAACGCCGTGCGGCCCGCCCTGTTAATCAACCTGCTGGGGGATCTCTGGCAGAACGGCACGCCCGACTGGGCTTCCCTGCTGGCGCTGCCCGGCCTGCATCTGCACCTCTACGGCAAGAGCGAACCCCGCCCCGGCCGCAAGATGGGTCATATCACGGTAACCGGTGACGACTGGTCAACGGTGGAGGAAACCTGCCGCAAGGCCCGCCAGCTGCTGGGGCTAGCGCCACGCTGATCGAGCATCGGAAATGCAAAGACCCGGGCATGGCCCGGGTCTCTGTTTTTGTTTGCTATGGCAGGGAGGCTTATCAGGCCCGCTCCACCGCTACCGGTGCCGGCAGGCGGATGGTGAGGGAGAGCACCAGCGCCACCACCAGCAACACCAGGATCAGGTGGAAGGTCGCCATAAAGCCGCCAAACAGGGAGGCCACGATGGAGCCGATGATGCTGCCCAGACCAAAGCCCAGATAGATGACGCCGTAGTTCTTGGTCAGGTTGTTGAGACCGAAGAAGTCGCTCACCAGCGAGGGGTAGACGGTGATGGTGCCACCGAAGCTGAATGCCACACAGGCGACCGCCACGAAGAACAGGTTGGCATTGAGCGGCACGAACAGCAGTAGCGCCATGCCCGCCAGGGTAATCAGCTGGGCGATGGTGATGACCCGGATGCGGGACATCTTGTCGGAGAGGATACCCAGCACCAGACGGCCACCCAGGTTGGCCATGGCGATGATGGCGACGGCGTTGGCGGCGACCACGGCAGGCAGACCCACCATCTTCTCGCCGATATCCTTGGCCACGCCGATGACGTAGAGGCCGCTCATGCAGGCGGTGAGGAACATCAGCGCCAGCATCCAGTACTGCGGCTTGCGCATCGCCTCGGCCAGGGTGAAGTCACGGCTCTCGCTCTGCTGCACGGAGGCGGCCTGCTTGGGCGCATCCTTCATCAGCATACCGCCCACCAGCACCATGGACATGGCGATCAGCCCCCACAGCTGGAAGGTGGTCTCAAGGCCGGAGCTGGAGAGCAGCAGCAGGTTGATGTATTTGAAACCGAGACTGCCGAGGCCATAGGCACCGATGGAGCAGGCGGAGATGAGCCCCTTGCGCTCCGGGAACCACTTCACGCAGTTGGAGAGGGTCATCAGGTAACCGGTACCGTCGGCAAAACCGACCAGAATGCCCGCGCAGAGGTAGAGCATCGCCAGATTGCTGGCATGGGCGGTGAGGAAGAAGCCGATGCCGAGCAGCACGCCAGCACCCAGCGTCACGTTACGCACCCCGAACCGCTCCTGCAGCTTGCCCGCCATGGAGGAGGCAACTGCCAGCGACAGGCTGAGCAGGCCGAAAGCGAAAGCGACCTGACTCACCGGCTCGTCCAGCTTGTCGGAGAGCTGGGCGTTGAACAGGCTCCAGGTGTAGACGGAACCCAGTGCGAACTGGGTGATAATGGTACCGATCAGTGTCAGGTACCGGGTGCGGTTCAGATCGATGGTCATGATGCGTCTCGGTCGATGGCCTTAAGGAAATTGAGGCCACTATAGGCAAGACGCAGTTCGCGCCGATCGATTAAGGCATGAAATGCAGATCGGCGGGAATGAATGACAATCAGAGCCGCATCAGCTGACGGAACGCCTTGATGTTGCTGCGACTGACCGGCACCTCGAACGGCAGATCATGGAGCCGGATGAGATAAGTGCTGTTAAACCAGGGGACTATTTCGCGGATTTTGTTGATGTTGACGCAGTAGGAGCGGTGGCAGCGAAAGAACCCCTCGGCCGGCAGCCGGCTGACAAACTCGCTGATGGTCATGGTCATCACGTAGCGATCGTCGCGGGTGTAGACATAGGTGAGCTTCTCGTCGGCTTCCGCGTAGTAGATCTGCTCGCAGGGGGTGACGATGATGCGCTCCCCCTTCACCAGATTGACGGTGCGATTGTGGGGGCTGCTCCCCTCGCCGCTCGCCTCCCCTGTGGTGGCTGGCTGCGACTTGCCCGCATGCTCGAGCTTTTGCAGCAGATTGATGATGCGCGGCTCGTTGTAGGGTTTGAGGATGTAATCGAACGCCTCCAGCTCGAACGCCTCCACCGCAAACTCCTTGTAGGCGGTAACGAAGACAATGTGGGGCGGATGACTCGACTTGTGCAGGTTCTTGGCCAGCAGCAGGCCATCGATGGAGGGGATCTGGATATCGAGGAAGACCACATCCACCTCATGATCCTGCAGGTATTTGAACGCCTCCAGCCCATCCTCGAAACTCGCCACTATCTCGATCTGGCTGTGCTGCCCCACCAGATAGGCCAGCTCTTCACGGGCCAGATACTCGTCTTCCACAATGATCGCTTTCAGCATGACAACACCTCTCGCGGCACACACTTATCCTCAACCATGATGGCACTCAGCATGGCATCGACTCCTGATCCGGCAGATAGAAACTCACTTCGGTACCCGGCTCCAGCCGCTTGAGGTGCAGGCCGTCGCCATAGAGCAGCTTGACCCGCTGATGCACGTTCATCAGGCCGATGCTGCGGCTCTCCACCCGACCGGCGGCCACCCCGTCGATTACAGCCTGACTAATGCCATAACCGGTATCCCGCACCGCGACCCGGATGCCCCCCGCCAGCTGTTTCACCTCGATGGTAACCCGACCCGGCGCGCTGCGGGGCTGGATGCCGTGCAGGATGGCGTTTTCCACCAGCGGCTGCAACAGCAGGCTCGGCACCTGAATGTGCACATCGTCCACCTCGAACACCACCTCCAGCTTGTCGCCAAAGCGGGCCTGCTCGATGGCCACGTAGTCGCGCACCTGCTGCAGCTCCTCCTGAATGTCGATAAGCTCATCCCCCTTGTTGAGGTTGTAGCGCAGGTAGTCCGCCAGATTGGCAATGAGCTGGCGCGCCTGCTGGGGCCGGATGCGGATCAGCGACGAGATGGCGTTGAGGGCATTGAACAGGAAGTGCGGGTTGATCTTGCTCTGCAGGGCGGTGAACTCCGCCTTGCGGGTCATCTCCTTGAGCTGCTCGATGCGCGACACCTCCATCTGGGTGGAGATGAGCTGGGACAGGCCCACCGCCATCTCCCGCAGCGAGCTGGTGATGCTGTGGGTGCGGCGGTAATAGATCTTGAGAGTGCCGCTCACCGAGCCGTTTTCCCGCAGCGGAATAATGATGACCGAGTGGAAATCGGAGAGGTGATACTGGCGCAGATCGTTGTTGATGATGATCTGGTCGAGCAGCACCGCCTGCTGGGTCATGCCGCTGATGGCGTGGTGCTCGTCCAGCTCGTAGTAATCCTTGCCCACCCCGACATAGGCCAGCACGTCATGGGTATCTGTGATGGCCACCGCATCGGCGCTGATGTCGCGCCGGATCACATCGCACACCTGACTGAGGGAGTGGCGATCGATGTTCTGGAAGAAGGGCAGCGTCTTGTTGGCGATATCGAGCGCCAGCTTGGCCTGCTTGGCAGCAATCAGCTCCTTCTCGTCATCCAGATCCTGCACCAGCTTGATGATAAGGCCGATGCAGAGCGCCCCGGCGATCATCGGATAGGCGATATGGTTAACGATCTCCACCCCGACTTCGTGGGGCTCGGTCAGCAGCCAGATCAGCAGCATGGTGAGCCCTTCGCAGAGCATCCCCGCCAGAATGCCGTAGAGCCAGAGCCGCGACTTGCGGCAGCGCAGGTGCAGCCAGGTGGCGAGCAGACCGGCAATGATGCTGGCAATCAGGCAAGGGATAGAGGTGTGACCATCCATGTCGATGAGGTAGCGGTGCAAACCGGAGATGACCCCGGCCGGAATGCCGACCCAGGGACCGAACAGGATGCCACCGGAGATAATGGCAATGATCCGCACGTTGATCAGCGCCCCCTCCACCGGAATACCGGTGTAGGTGCTGAACACCGCAAACAGACAGAAGATGGTGGCGACCAGCACCAGCTCGGCCGGGGTGTGATCCCGCTTCTGGAACAGCCGCTGGAATGGCCGGGTGCGGGTCAGGAAGAAGAGGGTCATCAGCATCAGCGCTGCCCGCTCGAACACCGCCAACAACATCATCTGATTCTCAAGCATCTGCGCCCCCTTGCGGCAACCCGACCGATCACCATAACCCTGACCAATAAATCGGGGCCGGATAAACCAGCCCCTGTGACATCAACAGTACTGACCGGCCACCCAGCCGGAGGACCAGGCCCACTGGAAGTTGTAGCCGCCGAGCCAGCCGGTCACATCCACCACTTCACCGATGAAGTAGAGACCCGGCACCTTTCGCGCTTCCATGGTCTTGGAGGAGAGCTCGTTGGTATCGACGCCGCCCAGGGTCACTTCGGCGGTGCGATACCCCTCGGTGCCGTTGGGCAGGATCTGCCAGTCACCCAGCAAGTTGGCCACCGCTTCCAGTTCCCGCTCGTTGTACTGACGCATCGGCTTGCTGACCAGCTGACCCAGCTCCACCAACTTGTCGACGAAGCGCTTGGGCAGCTCGCGCCCCAGCACGGTTTTCAGCTCCTGCGCCGGGTGTGCCTGCGCCCACTCACGCAGGGCGGCCGGAATATCCAGCTCCGGCAGCAGGTTGATGTGGATCTTCTCACCCGCATGCCAGTAGGAGGAGATCTGCAGGATGACGGGGCCGGAGAGGCCGCGATGGGTGAACAGCATCGCCTCCTTGAAGCGGGTGCCATCCTCGGCGGTCACCGCCACCGGCAGGCTGATGCCCGCCAGATCGGCGAACGCCTCTTTCTCTGCCTGATGGAGGGTGAATGGCACCAGACCTGCGCGGGTCGGCAGCACCTTGAGGCCGAACTGCTCCGCCAGCTTGAAGCCATAAGGGGTCGCCCCCAGCTTGGGCATGGAGAGACCGCCGGTCGCCACCACCAGCGAGTGACAGCCGACCTCACCTTTGCTGGTGGTCAGCAGAAAGCCCTCGTCCTGCTTGCTGACGGTGAGGATCTCGGTCTGGAACTGCAGGGTCACCCCGGCCCAGTCACACTCGGTGAGCAGCACATCGACGATATCCTTGGCGCTCTCGAGACAGAACAGCTGCCCCAGGGTGCGCTCGTGATAGTTGATCCCGTGGCGGTCCACCAGATCGATAAAGTCCTGCTGGGTGTAGCGGGCCAGCGCCGACTTGCTGAAGTGGGGATTCTCCGACAGGTAGGCGTGAGCGCCAGCCTGATGGTTGGTGAAGTTGCAGCGACCGCCGCCACTGATGAGGATCTTGCGGCCCGGTTTCTTGGCATTGTCGAGCACCAGCACGGAGCGGCCCCGATAGCCCGCCTGCGCCGCACACATCAATCCGGCCGCACCGGCCCCGATCACCACCACATCGACCTGCTTCATCATCACTCACTTATCAAAATAGAAACGGCACCTGGCCAGAACCGTGATTACCTCTGGCGGAACACAACCATAGTGGCAGCCCACCAGAATAAACAACGGCCCTTAAAAGGGCCGTTATTGTACTGGCTGAACACTAAGTGTCCACGACTATCAGGCGTTGCTGTCCATGATGCTGGCAGGGGCGCCCTTGGCCAGTTCGGCCAGCTCCTTGTCGATGAAGTAGAGGCCTTTGCCATCTTCACCCACCAGACCCAGACGGTCCACGATGCTCTTGAACAGCTTCTCCTCTTCATGCTGCTCGGCCACATACCACTGCAGGAAGTTGAAAGTGGAGTAGTCCTGAGTGGTGAAGGCCACGTGAGCCAGTCCATTGATGCACTTGGTGATGTGGTACTCGTGCTCCAGGGTGGTACGGAACACGTCGCCCAGCGACTTGAACTCGTGGGGAGGGGCATCGATGGCACCCAGCTTGGGCATGGCGCCAGTCTCGCTCACATAGGTGAACAGACGCTCCATGTGCTGGCGCTCCTCGACCGCGTGCTGACGCAGGAAGGTCGCCGCCCCTTCAAAGCCCTTGTCTTCGCACCAGGCGCTCATCTGCAGATAGAGATTGGAGGAGTAGAACTCCAGGTTAATCTGCTCGTTCAACTTCTCGATCATGGCTTGGGCCAGCATCTTGTTTCTCCTCAGTGATTTGGTATCGATTGTCGCCACACTCCCGCCGCGAATCAACCCGCCAACGAGAGGGAGATCCCGTTTCTTTCAGCTCAGGGGGTCAGCTCCCTAAGGGAGGCGACATCCACCGGCGCAGCATAATCGACACCCGGCAGCTCGAAGCCGTTGAGCTGCATGAAATCCTGCCGCAGCCCGGCAAAGTCCCCCAGGGCGTGGAAATTGTCCGGCGTCACCTTGGGCCAGAGCGCCGAAACGGCGGCCTGAATGGCCGGGTCGAGCTCGTGGTCATCCATCCGGATCAGCCGGTTACCATCGGCCACCACCCCATTGGGCCCGTACATCTTGGCGGCGAACAGTCGCTGCATCTGCTCGATGCAGCCTTCGTGCACACCGCGCTCCTTCATTACCCCCATCAGCAGGCCCAGATAAACCGGCAGCACAGGAATATAGGCGCTCGCCTTGGTTACCAGCGCCTTGCAGACTGACACCCAGGCGTGGCCACCAATCTCGGCCAGTTGCAGGTTGATGGTCTCGGCGGTGGCGTGCAGATGCTCCTTGGCATAACCGATGGTGCCATCCCGATAGAGGGGATAGGTGGATTCGGGGCCGATGTAGGAGTAGGCCACGGTCTGCGCGCCGGGAGCGAGACAATCGGCCTGCTGCAACGCCTGCATCCAGAGCTGCCAATCCTCGCCCCCCATCACGGTGACGGTGTCGCGGATCTCCTCCGGCGTGGCAGGTGCCAGCGACTGCTGCACCAAGGTATCGCGCTCCAGATCCAGCCCCCAACCGCTGAACGGCTGGCCGGTGGTCTTGAGCACCGAACGCACCTGCGTGCCATCGGGCAGCACCCGGATGCCGCTCGCCAGCGAATAGATCACCAGATCCACCTGCCCAAGCTGCTGGCGGATGGTATCGATGGCCTGCTGGCGCATGCCGTCGGAGAAGGCATCGCCGATCAGGTTGATGGCGATACGCCCCTCCTGCTCCGCCTCCTTGCGAAACCAGATGTTGTTGTACCAACCGGCGCTGCCGAGCCCCTTGTCGGAGGGGCCACGCTCGAACGAGATACCGATGGTGTCGGCACCGGCACCAAAGGCGAGTGCAATGCGCGACGCCAGCCCAAACCCGGAGGAGGCACCCAGCACCAGCACCCGCTTGGGGCCGTTGAACGGGCCAGCAGCCTTGATGCGTTCGATCTGCTGCTGCACGGCGGCGCGACAGCCGATGGGGTGACAGTTGCGGGCAACACAACCTTGAATCTGGGGATGAATGATCATGGGAAGGCCTCCAAAGAAACTGGCTACAGCATAACCAAATCGAAGGAGATTAACTTGATGCCGGATCGCTATCAGTCAGAAAAGCGGCAAGAAATGAGGCGGATAAACAAAAGGGAGCACGTGGCTCCCCAAAGCGGTATTCAGATGCTTTTTGTTGTTTTGTGTTCATTGCGAAGCACGGGCCCATCCTATGCCTCTCCCCCCTGATCGGCAAGCCGAGGGGTGTGACCGGCGTCAAACTCTTGTTTAATTTATAGGCAAATGGTGGTTAATAACTGAGTGGCTGACCCTGTGTCACACGTCATTAAACTCATTTAAATCCCAAAACTGTGCCTGAGGCACCATTTTAGTTTCAGCAGAGATTGGTATAGTGGGCTGAAGGATCGGTAAGGAGAACCCCCATGAGTGGAACAACCTATTACAAGCATATTCTGGCCGCGATCGACCTCTCTGAAGACAACCGCAAGGTGATCGACAAGGCGGTGGACAGAGCCCGCTCCAACGGCGCCAAGCTGTCGGTTATCCATGTCGATGTGGACCTCAAGGATCTCTACACCGAGATGATCGATATCGACATCGACAACGTGCAGGATCAGGTGATCGCCGAAGCGAAAGAGAAGCTGGAGGCATTTCTGGCCTCGGTGGACTATCCCATCGAGAAGAAGCTGGTGATCTGCGGCGATCTGAGCGAGCGGGTCAATCAGGCGGTCAAGGAGTACGAGATCGACCTGCTGGTGTGCGGCCATCGCCAGAGCTTCTGGAGCCTGCTCACCTCCAGCGCCCGTCAGCTGATGAATACGGTGCCGTGCGATCTGCTGGTCGTCCCCTTGCAGAAGTAATGAAACCGGCGTAGTTTGATTTGCTATGAATATGACCGCATTCAATCACAACTACTGGTGGTGCTGCTCCTAAACAGGCGGCACCGCGTTTCTATTGTAAATTTCCCAAAGAAAACACCGTGACCGCCGAGAGGCGGTCAACTGTTTTTATCCCTTTGTCGCCTCCCGGCTCACCCAACTGGAGAGAGTGACATGCACAACCCCGTAATCCTGACTGGCGATCGTCCCACCGGCAAACTGCACATCGGCCACTATGTTGGCTCCCTGCGCCAGCGCGTCGAAGCCCAGCACCACTACCGTCAATTCGTGATGATCGCCGACTTGCAGGCGCTGACCGACAACGGCCACAACCCGGCCAAGGTGACCGACAACGTACTGGAGGTGATGGCCGACTATCTGGCGGTCGGCCTCGACCCGGCCAAGACCACCTTCTGTTTGCAAAGCGCCCTGCCCGCCCTCGCTGAACTCACCTGCTACTACCTCAATCTGGTCAGCGTCGCCCGGCTGGAGCGCAACCCCACCGTCAAGGCAGAAATCCAGCAAAAAGGGTTCGAACGCACGCTGCCGGCCGGTTTTCTGGTCTATCCGGTGAGTCAGGCCGCCGACATTACCGCCTTTCGCGCCAGCCATGTGCCGGTCGGGGAGGATCAGCTGCCGATGCTGGAGCAGACCAACGAGATCGTCCGCCGCTTCAACTCTCTGGTAGGCAAAGAAGTGCTGACCGAGTGCCAGCCGATCCTGAGCGACACCGGCCGCCTGCCCGGCATCGACGGCAAGGCCAAGATGTCCAAATCCCTCGGCAACACCATCGAACTCGGCATGTCGGCGGAAGAGGTCAAACAGGCGGTGTTCGCCATGTATACCGACCCCAACCACCTCAAGGTGAGCGATCCGGGTCAGGTGGAGGGAAATACGGTGTTCGCCTATCTCGATGCCTTCCACCCCGACAAGGCGCTGGTCGCCGAGATGAAGGCCCACTACCGACGAGGCGGACTGGGGGACATGCGCTGCAAACAGGTGCTCAATGACTGCCTGCAGACCCTGCTCGCCCCGATACGGGAGCGCCGTGCCGCGGCCATTGCCGACAAGAAGATGCTGCTGGAACTGCTCTATCAGGGCACCGAGCAGGCTCGCATCATCACCGATGAGGTATTGGCGGAGGTGAAAAGCGCCATGGGGCTCGACTACTTCGCCAGCATCCGCTGAGCGGGAGTCCCGAGCGCATCGTCGCCATAGAGGTCGAACACCAGCTGGTGCAGCAGGCTCTTGAACCAGCCGATCGCTTCGTCGTGAGCGGTCAGCGGGTGCCCCGCCATCAGGTAGACGATAGGGATGGCGGGGTCGAGCTGGTGCATCCGCAGCGGGTAGTAGCGGCAGAAGTGGCGCCCGATCATCTCGGGCACCACCACCAGATAGCGGCCAGTCGCCATCAGCGGCGGCACCGCCATAAAGCTCGGCAACCGCACGCCCAACTCCCGCTCCACCCCGAAGCGAGCCAGCCAGAGCTCCACCATCGCCTGGCTGTGACCCCAGCTGGAGGTGTGGATGTGGGGACGGCTCACCAGCTCGACCGGGGTCAGCACATCGGGCAATTCACTGCCGAGCGGCGACAGGCAGACCAGCGGGTTGTTGAACCACTCCTCCCGCCACAAGCGAGGTGAGAGATGATTCGCCCCGGCGAAACCGATCACCAGATCCAGCTCCCCCTTCTCCAGCTCCCGCTCGTAGTTGCTGTCGGCCAGCTCGCACACCTCAAGCCGACAGTGAGGCGCCTGCCGATGGAGCCGCTCCACCAGCACCGGCACCAACCCATGCTCCACCGAGCCCGGGGTGGCGATACGGAAAATCCGCCGCGCGCTGGCGGGATCAAACCCTTTGGCCTGCCGCAATCCCTGCTCCAGCATCGCCAGCGCCTGGCGCACCGGACCGGCCAGCGCCTTGGCTCGCTCGGTCGGCATCATCTCGCGCCGACTCATCACGAACAGCGGATCATCCAGCGCCACTCGCAGCCGCCCCAAGGCGTGACTGACGGTGGATTGGGAGAGATGCAGCCGTTCGGCGGCACGGGTGACATTGCGCTCCTGCATCAGCATGTCGAATACGGCGAGCAGGTTTAGGTCGAGACGGGCGAGCGAGCTATCCATCGATATTAGCCATAGTTAAATGCCAATAATTCATTTTTACCATAGTAACAGATTGCCTAGAATGCGCTGGCTTAATACATCGGAGATTCAAATGCGTAGCTATCTGTTATTGCTGGCCATTGGCCTGCTGTGGGGTTCCCAATTCATTTTCATGCACCAGGCCGTTGCCGAGTTGCCCCCCATTCTGGTGGCTGCCGGTCGTGCCCTGTGCGGCAGCCTGACCCTGGGTCTGCTCTGCCTGTTCATGCGGCTCAAGAGTGAGCACACCCCGTGGCGCACCTATATGCTGATCGCCCTGCTGGATGCCACCATCCCCTTCATCATGGTCGCCTGGGGCCAACAGTATGTGGATAGCGCCATCGCCGCCGTAGTCATGGGTTGTATCCCGTTTGTGACCATTCTGGCTGCACCGCTGTTTATTTCTGGTGAAAGAATCACCAAAACCGGACTGCTTTCCGTGATCATCGGCTTTGCCGGTGTACTCACCCTGTTCTGGCCGAAACTCTCTCAGGGTATGAACGCCGGTCTGCTCGGTGCCATGGCCATCCTGCTGGGTGCCAGCTGCTTCGCCATCGGCCTGCTGATGATCAAGCGCTTCGCCAAGGACCATCCGGTCGTGGTCGCCCGCAATATCCTGATCTCCTCGGCAATCCAGTTGCTGCTGGTCGCCCCCTTCATGGTTGATCTCGGCAGCCTGACCCTGCCGAGCACCCAGGCCCTGAGCGCGATTACCGTGCTGGGTACCCTCTGTACCGGTCTGGTCTACTTCCTCTACATGGCGCTGATCCAGAAGGCCGGCCCGACGTTCGCCTCCTTCAGCAACTATCTGGTGCCGCTGTTCGGCGTGATGCTGGGTGCCCTGTTCCTCGGCGAACAGATCCACCCCACCACAGGTGTTGCTCTGGCCCTGATCCTCGGCTCGGTCGCCATGAACCAGTGGGCGCAGCAGCGTCGCATGCAGCGCGAGGTCTCCCTATGTCAGGCATCCTGACCACACTGTGCGGTGGTCTGGTACTGATTGCCGGCTGGCAATATCGCCAGCGGCTGGCCGGGATCCTGGGCCTGCTGATGGTACTGCTGCCCTGGTTCTTCGATAGCAAGCTGCAAGCCATGCTGAGCTATGCCCTGAATGCCTGAAGTCCATCTCTGAATGTGTGACGAGAGTCTATCTCTCCTGTTTTTGGGACTGTTTTAAAAAACCTCCGATTTGTCCCCCGCTACCGGCGCTCTGCGCCGGTTTTTTTATGCCTGCCAGCCGGCGTCAGAGCAGATAGCGATAGCTGAGTCGCTCGTTCTTGCGCGGCCCGGTGATCTGCCAGCTCAGCAAGAAACCGCCGTCGATCTCGGTCAACTCGGCGCTGTAGTGATCCGCCCCGCACAGATGGGGCTCGGCGGTCAGCCAGCGGCCATCTCCTTGCGGCAGCAGCTCGAACAGTTCGACCGGCGCTTCATAACGCAAATGGGAGAGACGGATCCCCCGTTCACTGCGTTGCCACCAGAAGCGGTTGTGCATGGTGAGTTCCCTGCCATGGGGCGTGATGTAACGGCCCTGCTCGTTAAACAGCCAGCCCCCCTGATGATCGATCACCGCCACAACCCCCTCGCCACGACCATTCCAGTCGGTCGCCGACCTCTCGCCATTGCTGGCGGTAAAGGAAAATGCTCCGACCTGTGGCAATCGCCCCCATAAACGCTGGATTGCCGCTTCCATCTCGGCCATCATAGCCCCCTTAAAATTGACAACTGATGATAAATCAAACACATGAACTACTTGATAGGGGTCACCCTGCTCTGGTCATTCTCCTTCAGCCTGATCGGGGTCTACCTCGCTGGTCAGGTCGATGCCTACTTCTCGGTGCTGACCCGCATCGCCCTCGCCAGTCTGGTGTTTCTGCCCTTCCTGCGCCGCCGCTGGCTGCGCCCCGATCTGGTGGCCAAGCTGATGGCGCTGGGCGCCATCCAGCTCGGCATCATGTATCTCTTCTACTACCACTCCTTCCTGCTGCTGACGGTGCCGGAAGTGCTGGTCTTTACTATCTTCACCCCCATCTACGTCACCCTGCTCCACGATCTGCTGGAAGGGCGCTTCAAGCCCACCTATCTGTGGGGCGCCCTGCTGGCGGTGCTCGGGGCTGCCGTCATCCGCTTCGACGGCCTGACCGAAAGCTATGTGCTGGGATTTCTGGTGGTGCAGGGGGCCAACCTCTGTTTCGCCTTGGGTCAGGTGGGCTACAAGGTACTGCTGGCACGGGAGGCGGAGCAACCGCCGCAACTGGCGGTGTTCGGCTGCTTCTATCTGGGAGCGCTGGTGATCGCATTGCCCGCCTGGTGGCTGCTGGGCAAGCCGCAATACCCAACGTCAGGGTTGCAGTGGGGCATTCTGCTCTGGCTGGGGGTGGGAGCCTCCGGCCTCGGCTACTTCCTCTGGAACAAGGGGGCGACGCTGGTCACCAGCGGGGTGCTGGCCATCATGAACAATGCGCTCATTCCGGCCGGCTTGCTGGTCAATCTGCTGCTCTGGGGCAAGGATACCGACCTGACCCGACTGACCATCGGCGGCCTGCTGATACTGGCCTCGCTCTGGGTCTGCCAGCGTGACAAGCGCGGCCAACCCTGACCGCACTCAGCCGACGACGGTGTTGTGCTCCCGTCTGGCCTGACTGTGACAGCTGGCCAGCCGGGCCAGCAGATGATCGAGCTGCTCGCCAGCCTGACTCTGCACCAGCCCGATGCTGACGGTGACCGGCCGCTGTGACAGCAGGCTGGCATCGGCAATCTCGAGGCGCAGCCGCTCGGCGATCTCCAGCGCACTCATCCGCTCGGTCTGGGAGAGCATCAGGATAAAACCGTCCTCATCCCAGCGGGCGAAGGGATCTTCCCGCCGCAGCTCGTGGCGCACGATACGCGCCAGCTTGGCCAGCATGGCGTCGCAAGCCGCTTCGCCAAACAATTGCTGGATTTTGGCCATGTGATCGACCGAAAACTGCAGCAGACTGAAAGTGCCGCTCTCGGTCGCCAGCCGCTCTTCAAGCAGTTGCTCGAAACGGCCACGGCTCTCCAGTCCGGTCAACGGATCGGTGCCATGTCGCTCCTCCACCAGCACGGCAGCTGGATCGAGGTAACGGACAACCCCCAGCAGATACCCCCGCTCATCGCGACGCATCCGCTCTTCCAGCCGGATGTAGTGACCGTGATGATGCAGAATGCGGTATTCGAGGCGCAGACCGCTGCTGCGGCCGCTCTGGCAGGCTAGCAGGGCATCTTCCAGCCGGGCAACATCGTCGGGATGAACCCGATCCAGCCAGCCGAGATCATCCGGCCAGCACTCTCCCAATCCCAACAGGCGCAGGCAGGAGGGATCACGCTGCAGTCCATGTTGGGCTGACCAGCTCCAGATCCCCGCCTCCAGCAGCGCCATGGCATCAGACAGCAGACCCGGATCAAGCCGGGCAGTCACATCGACCAAAGGTGTCTTGAGCATTTCCATGGGGCGCCTCGAAACAGGATCTGAATACCTGCTCAATAAGTAACATTGGCGTTCACGCCGAGCAACAGGGTCAGAGCGCTTTTCCCTGATACCCGTTCATCAAGGTCTGCCAGTTCTCCGGTACGAAGTGGAAACTGGTGTGCAGTTGAGACTCTTTATTGAATGAACGGAGCAAGCGTTCCAGATTGGCCTTCTGCCATTCGCCGGGGGAGCGGATCGCCCCCTTGTCAAAATCGATCACCCACACCTTGCCCTCTTTATCGAGCAGCAGGTTGTGGCTGTTGAGATCGGCGTGATAGACCCCGGCATCGTGCAGCTGGCGTACCGTCTGACCGATCTTGTGCCACACCTCGGTCGCCACCGGCCCCTGCTTGAGCAACGCCACCATATCCTTGGCACCGCGAATTCGCTCGATCAGGATATCGGCGCGATAGAAGGGGCCCTGTTTGACCATACGGGCACCAAACGGACGCGGCACCGGCAACCCCAGCTCGCACAACTTGGCCAGCAGGGTGTATTCGGCCATGGCACGGCTCGACTCGACCCCTTCGAACCAGAAGCGATCCCGCACCACCTTGCCCACCATGCCGCCGCGATAGTAGTGGCGCAGCACCAGATGGCGGGACTCATCCTTGACGAACCAGGTCACCCCCCGCCCGATGGAGGTTCCCACCACCTGACGGTTGTTCTGCCACCAGGCAGGATCGAATAACTGGGGAGAGGGGTCGCGAAAGGCCCCTTCGGCATACCAGCAGATCTGGTTGTGTTCGGTCTGTACTCGCATCGTGGAGATCCCGCTCGGTGGGTCATGGATCGCAATTTTTCAATTGGCGATGAGGCTGCCGCTCTGGCATGCCCGCAATAGTTGCCTTTAATCAACGACGTGCAGAAACAGGTCATGGCACTGGGCCCGGCCTATCCTGGCTGACGATTGTGCGCAATTTTACAATCCAGAGGGGAGTTTGCATAATGCCATCCACCCTTTTTGCCAGCCGTGCGCCACAACATGCCGCTATTTCAAACGCCCCCCTCCTCCATCTGCATCCTGCGGCTATCCGCCATCGGGGATTGCTGCCACGCACTGGCGCTGGTGCGCGTCATCCAGCGGGAGTGGCCACAAACCCGCATCACCTGGATCACCGGCAAAATCGAGGCAACCCTGTTTGCTGATCTGCCCGGCGTCGAAGTAATCCCCTTCGACAAGAGCAAGGGGTGGCGCGGCTATCGCGATCTCTGGCAGACCCTCAAGGGGCGCAAATTCGATGCCCTGCTCCACCTGCAGGCAGCGATGCGAGCCAGCATCGCCACCCTCGGCATCAGCGCCAAGGTCAAACTAGGGTTTGATCGGGAACGGGCCAACGACGGCCAGTGGCTGTTCACCAACCACAAGGTGCCTTCGCCTGCCTCCCCCCATGTGCTGGACGGTTTCCTCGCTTTCGCCAAAGAGCTCGGCATCAAGGATCTGACCCCGGACTGGCAACTGCCCATCAGCGCCGAACATCAGGCGTGGGCAAAGGAGAAGATTGGCGGTAAACCGACCCTGCTGATCTGCGCCGCCGCCAGCAAGGCGTTCAAGAACTGGACAGCCGCAGGCTATGCTGCGCTGGCGGATCACGCCGCCAACAAGGGCTTTCAGGTTTATCTCTGTGGCGGGCCGGCCAAGCTGGAGCGGGATCTGGCCGCCGAGATCCGGCAACTCAGCCAGAGCAAGCCGGTCGATCTGGTGGGGCAGACCAACCTCAAGCAGCTGCTGGCGCTGATTGGCGAGGCGAGTCTGGTACTGGCCCCCGATACCGGCCCCACCCATATGGCCACCATAGTGGGCACGCCGGTGATCGGCCTCTATGCTCACCACAATCCGGCACGCACCGGCCCATATCTGTGCCGCGACTACGTGGTCAGCGTCTATCAGGAGCTGGTCGAACAGGAGACCGGCAAGCCGCTGGCCGAATTGAGCTGGCGCACCCGTCTCAAAGACCCGGAGGCCATGCGAAAAATCACCAGCGAGCAGGTGACCGCCGCGTTCGATCGGCTCTGTGCAGATCGTCAACTGCCGTAGTGACAGGGCACCTCGGGAATTCCGAGCCATCAGGCAGGGATAACCTGATAGCCCCTGCCCTCAGTCAAAGGCACAATGTAGGCTGATGTGGGTTACGCTCCCGCAGCAAGCTACGAATACTTTGATCGGCTGGAATATGATTCCGGCCGTTTTTTTATTCGCCGCATTCTGGTAAAATTCGTCGCCTTTACATCCTCCTGACTCAAGAATTTTCCGCGTTTTGCGTTTGGCTGTCTCCCTTTCGGGCACAAGACGGCGGTCTCTGCTACAACCAAAACAGCGGTTTCGATTAAAGGTAATAATATGGCGCAACAAGGCACTCTCTATATCATCTCTTCTCCGAGCGGCGCTGGTAAATCCAGTCTGCTCAATGCCTTGCTGACCAACCACAATCAAGCTGGCAAGATGCAGCTGTCGGTTTCCCACACCACTCGCGCCACCCGTCCTGGCGAAGAGCACGGCGTACACTACCACTTCGTTCAGGTGGAAGAATTCAAGGCACTGATCGAACGCGGTGATTTTCTGGAGTGGGCCGAAGTGTTCGGCAACTACTACGGCACCTCACGCGCCGCCATCGAAGCCTGTCTGGCCAAGGGGATCGACGTATTCCTCGACATCGACTGGCAGGGTGCCCGCCAGATCCGCGAGCAGATGCCGACCAAATCCATTTTCATCCTGCCCCCCAGCCGCGAAGAGCTGGAACGCCGCCTGATTGGGCGCGGTCAGGACAGCGCCGAAGTGATTGCCGGCCGAATGGCGAAAGCCATTGCCGAAATGGTGCACTACGACGAGTATGACTATGTCATTATCAATGAAGACTTCGAGCAGGCGCTGTTCCAGCTCAGGTCCATTATTGAGTGCCAACGGCTGGAGATGCGTCACCAGCAACAGGCTCAAAAAAACTTGCTGCAACAGCTACTGGCAGAGTAAGCCAAAAACAAGTAAACTTTTGCGTCATTTTTAAACACTGCTTTTCTAAATACAGAAAGCCCAAACACTGGAGTCCTGCATGGCACGCGTTACTGTAGAAGATGCTGTAAAACAGGTAGGTAACCGTTTTGACCTGGTGCTGGTCGCCGCGCGCCGCGCTCGTCAAATCGCGGTACAAGGCAAAGATCCCCTGGTCGACGAAGAGAACGACAAGCCGACTGTGATCGCCCTGCGTGAGATCGAGCTGGGTCTGGTGAACAATCAAGTGATGGACACCCAGGACCGCTACGAACAGCAAGAGCAGGAAGCCGCCGAGCTGGCTGCCGTTGCTGCCATCGCCGAAGGCCGCGGTTAAGTTATTCCTCCGGTTGGCACCCGCCCGGGTGCCGACTGTTCATCCCCATTTACAACCGCTCGAAAACCTCGCAAACTCAGGGCTATACCCTCAATTCCACGAATTGCCGTTTTACCGCTGCGGGGACTGTCTTGTATTTATTTGAAAACCTTAAAGAAATAGCCAGTTCCTACCTGCCGCCAGAGCAGGTTGAGAAGCTCAAGCAAGCCTATGTGGTGGCCCGTGATGCCCACCAGGGCCAGATGCGTTCTAGTGGCGAACCCTATATCACCCACCCTGTTGCCGTTGCCCGGATTCTGGGTGACATGCGCCTCGATCATGAAACCCTGATGGCCGCCGTGCTGCACGACGTCATCGAAGACACCTCTGTCACCAAGGCCGATCTGGCCGAACAGTTTGGCAATGCGGTTGCAGAACTGGTGGCCGGGGTCTCCAAGCTCGACAAGCTGAAATTTCGCGATCGCAAAGAGGCGCAGGCCGAGAACTTCCGCAAGATGGTGATGGCGATGACCCAGGATATCCGGGTCATTCTGATCAAGCTGGCCGACCGCACCCACAATATGCGTACCCTGGGTTCCCTGCGACCGGACAAACGCCGCCGCATCGCCCGGGAAACCCTCGAAATCTTCGCCCCCATCGCCAACCGCCTCGGTATTCACACCATGAAGAACGAGCTGGAAGAGCTGGGCTTCGAGGCGCTCTATCCGATGCGATCCCGCGTGCTGCGCGAATCGGTGCGCCGCGCCCGTGGCAATCGCCGCGAGATCATCGACTCCATCCAGAGCGAAATCAGCGGTCGCCTGAAAGAGGCGGGGATCGAGCATCAGGTCAGTGGCCGCGAGAAGAACCTGTTCTCCATCTACAACAAGATGGAGAAAAAAGAGCTGCAATTTCATGAGGTAATGGATATCTACGCCTTTCGTGTCAAAGTGAAGGACATAGATACCTGTTACCGGGTGCTGGGACAGATGCACAGCCTCTACAAACCGCGCCCCGGCCGCTTCAAGGATTACATCGCCATCCCCAAGACCAACGGCTACCAGTCGCTGCATACCTCGCTGGTGGGGCCTCACGGGGTACCAGTGGAGGTGCAAATTCGCACCGAGTTCATGGATCAGATGGCCGACAAAGGGGTTGCCGCCCACTGGGCCTACAAGCAGGATGGCGACAGTTCGGGCACCACTGCCCAGATCCGCGCCCAGCGCTGGATGCAGAGCCTGCTGGAATTGCAGCAGAGCGCCGGCAGCTCGTTTGAATTTATCGAAGGGGTCAAAACCGACCTCTTCCCCGACGAGATCTACGTGTTCACGCCGGAAGGACGCATCATGGAGCTGCCCGCTGGCGCCACGCCGGTGGATTTTGCCTACACAGTGCACACCGACATCGGCCACGCCTGCGTTGGTTCACGGGTCGACCGCCACCCCTACCCGCTCAGCAGTCCGCTGCACTCGGGCCAGACGGTGGAGATCATCACTGCGCCGGGCGCCCGCCCCAACGCGGCCTGGCTCAACTTCGTGGTGACCACCAAGGCCCGTTCCAAGATCCGCCAGTTCCTCAAGAACCTGCGCACCGAAGAGTCGGTGGTACTGGGTCGCCGCCTGCTCAACCATGCTCTGGGCGCCAAGAATATCGAAGACATTCCCGAGCCGCGCATCAAACAGGTGCTGGCCGACACCAAGCACGAGAACCTGCAGGGGCTGCTGGCCGATGTGGGCCTCGGCAACGCCATGAGTGTTATGGTGGCGCGCCGCATGCTGGGGGATGAACTGCCGCCGGAAGAACAGCCCAAAACCAGCAGCAAAAAGATGCCGATCAAGGGTGCCGACGGCATGTTGGTCACCTTCGCCAACTGCTGCCGCCCGATCCCGGGGGATGCCATTATCGCCCACATCAGCCCGGGCAAGGGTCTGGTGATCCACCAGGAAGCCTGTCGCAACATCAAGGGCTACAGCAAGGAGCCGGACAAGTACCTGCCGGTGCAGTGGGAAGTGGACAAGGAGCAGGAACAGGAGTTCCGCACCGGCATCAGCATCGAAATCGTCAACCATCAGGGTGCGCTGGCCGAGCTGGCCAACGTGATTGCCGCCACCGGCGCCAATATTCACGCCATCAGCACCGAAGAGAAGGATGGCCGGGTCTATCAGGTCAGCCTGCTCATCACCACCAAGAGCCGCATCCACCTGGCCAACATCATGCGCAAGATCCGCGTGATGCCCAACGTGCTCAAGGTGAGCCGACAGAAGAACTGAACACAGGCGGCGCAAGCCGCCTGCTGCTTTTATAGAGACAAGCCATGACTCCCGAACGCTTCAAGCGCATCACCGACATGCTGGCCCAGCGTCAGCTCGATTTGACCGTCTGCATGGAAGAGGTCCACAAACCTCACAATCTGGCTGCCATCGTGCGTACCGCCGATGCCATCGGCATCCACCGGGTACACGCGGTCTGGCCCAAAACCTGGATCCACAAGCGCAAAGGCACCGCCCGCGGCAGCCAGAACTGGGTGGATGTAAAACTGCACCCGGATATCGGCAGCGCGGTAGCCGAGCTGAAAGCCTCCGGCATGCAGATCCTGGCAACCCACCTCTCCGACAGCTCGGTCGATTTTCGCGCCATCGACTACACCAAACCGACCGCCATTCTGGTGGGTCAGGAGAAACACGGCATCGGTGAAGAGGCGCTGGCGCTGGCCGACCACCATATCGTCATCCCCATGGTGGGCATGGTGCAGTCCCTCAACGTTTCGGTGGCTGCCGCCGCCATCCTCTACGAAGCGCAGCGTCAGCGCGAGCTGGCCGGTTGCTATCAGCGCGGCTGCCCGCTCACGCTGGAGGAGCAGAACAGCATCCTGTTCGAGGGGGGTTATCCTATCTATGCCCAGCTCTGCAAAGAGAAAGAGATGTCCTACCCCCAGCTCGGCCCGGCCGGTGAAATTCTGGCGGACGAAGAGTGGTGGCAACGGATGCAGCTGACCCGCAAAGGGTGGGCCCAGCAGAGCGAACAGGACGATCCGCAGGAGGAGTGATGGAGAACCCTTTTGGCAGCTGGCTGGAATCGCAAATCATCCGGGATCACCTGACCAACCCGAACATAGAGGCCGGCGACTACAGCTACTACTCCGGCTACTACCACGGCAAGCCGTTCGAGGATCACTGCGTCCGTTACCTGCTCGGCGATGGCTCGACCCGCGACACCTGGGAGAGCGGCCTCTGGGGCGAGGTGGATCGGCTGATCATCGGCAAGTTCTGCTCCATCGGCTCGGGCGCCACCTTCATGTTGGCGGGCAATCAGGGCCACCGGCTGGATTGGGTCTCAACCTTCCCGTTCAACCCCGACACCTTTGGCGAAGGGGCCCGCAGCGGCTTCCAGCGCAAGGGGGACACCCGGATTGGCAACGATGTCTGGATCGGCTCGGAAGCGATGATCATGCCCGGCATCACCATAGGTGATGGCGCCGTCATCGCCACCCGCGCCGTGGTGACCAAGGATGTGGCCCCTTACACCATAGTCGGCGGCAACCCGGCCCAACCGATCCGCCGCCGTTTCAACGATGAGCAGATCCTCATGCTGCAAGAGATGCAGTGGTGGGACTGGCCCCTGCCTCACTTGCAAGCCAGCATGGCGCTGCTCTGCTCGGGGGATATCGCCGCCCTTTATCACCATTGGCAACAGGAGTGTGCCTGATGAAACCCCTCTCTCTTTCCCTGTTGGCCCTGACCCTGTTTTCTGCCGGAGCCCTTGCCGTGACCAATCCCTATCAGCTCACCAGCGAAGCCGATGTACCCAGCCTCTACCAGCAAACCCTGCCAGACTTCTGGCGCCAGCATGCGGTGGAAAGAGAGTTTAAGGGCAAGGATGGGGTGACCATCCGCTATGCTGCGCTACGGCAAGCCAAGGTCGATCGCGCCATCCTGATCGTCAATGGCAGGGTCGAGAGCTACCTCAAGTATCAGGAGCTAGCGTGGGATCTCTGGCGTCAGGGCTACAGCCTCTACCTTATCGACCATCGCGGTCAGGGGATGTCCGACCGGATGCTGGATGACCCGCAGAAGGGATATGTCGACCAGTTCGACGATTATGTGGTCGATCTCAAGCAGTTTCACGACCAGATCATCATGGCGGACCAACCTGCCAAGCTGTTCCTGCTGGCCCACTCCATGGGCGGCGCCATCTCGGCCCGCTATCTGGAACGCTGGCCCGATGATATCAAGGCGGCCGTGCTCTCCTCCCCCATGCTGGGCATCAATCTCGGCGGTCTGCCCAAGTGGCTGGCCAAGGGATTGGCGAGCACCATAGGCACGGTCGGCGGCTGGCTTGGTGAGCCTCCCTACGGCCCCGGTCAGGGCGCCTATCAGGATCACGGCTTTGCCGATAACGAACTGACTCACAGCCAACCCCGCTATCAAGCCTTCCGCCAAATCTACGAGCAGCACCCGCAGCTCAAGCTGGGTGGCGCCACCGCCCACTGGATTTATCAGGGGATCACCGGTGCCGATGCCGCCATCGCCGATGCAGGCGCCATCAAAACCCCGCTGCTGGTGCTGCAGGCTGGCAACGACAGCGTGGTGGACAATGCCGCACAGGATCGCTTCTGCACCATTGCCAAGTGCGAAGGGGGCAAACCACTGCGCATCGAGGGTGCCTGGCACGAGCTGTTTATCGAATCCGATGACAAGCGCCAGCCCGCCCTGACCGCGATGGTCGACTTTTTCGCCCGCTTCTGAGCTGGCTATTTTTTGTAACCCTAAATAAATGGGGTGACAGTGCGGGCTAAGGTAAACTGCCCCTGTTTTCAATCGATGCCGAGGTAATGATGTTCAAGGTAGTTGTATCCGATCTCGATGGCACTCTGCTCAACAAGCAGCACCAGATCTCTCCCCGTACCCGGGATACCCTGCACCGCCTGGTAGAGCAAGGTGTGAAATTCGTGGTCGCCACCGGCCGTCATCACGTTGACGTTCGCAGCTTCCGCGATGCGCTGGGGATGGACATCTACCTCATTACTTCCAATGGCGCCGTGGTCCATGACAAACAGGATCAGCTGATTTTCAACCAGCCGCTGCCGACCGAGATCGCCGCCGAACTGATTGCGCTGGAGCGCGACCCCTCTATCCACCTCAATGTCTATCAGGGTGATGACTGGGTGGTGGAAGAAGAGCTGCCCTGGCTGCTGCAGTTCCACGACGAGTCAGGGTTCACCTACCGTCTGGTCGATGACCTGAAGCAGGAACCGAAAGAGCAGATCAACAAGGTGTTCTACATCGGTGACCACGAGAAGCTGCTGAAGATCGAGGCACACCTCAACCAGCGCTATGGCGAGCAGCTCAACGTCACCTTCTCCCTGCCGGACTGCCTCGAAGTGATGCACGCCGGGGTGCACAAGGGTAATGCGGTGCGAGCCGTGCTGGAGCAGAATGGTTTCGATATGTCGGAGGCGATCGCCTTCGGCGATGGCATGAACGACTTCGAGATGCTGACCATGGTGGGACGCGGCATCGTGATGGGCAACGCCCATGACCGCCTGAAAATGGCGCTGCCGGAGTATGAGCAGACCCTCACCTCCGATGAAGATGGCGTCGCTGCCTATCTGGAAAAACTGTTCGAGCTGGAGAGCGTCAGCGCAGCCTGATCCTCTTCATCCCGACATTCGATTCAACAAAGCCTCACCATGTGAGGCTTTGTTTTTTCAGGGTCTCCAGCCAGGGATTGGGCCGCTGCCAGCTGAAGCTCTGGTTCGCCCCGCCGTAGCATTCAGCCAGCCGCAGCGGCGTGCCGGGGGTATGGCGTCGCCCGGCCACATCGAGGCAGCGGGAGACCTTGCTGTTGAACAGCCTGTCTTTCTGCCACTCCCACTGCGCCTGACCGTCACAGGGTGCCAGCATCACTTCGCTGTCGTTTTTGGCTTGCAAACAGAGATCCTGCAGGCGCAACTCACCCAGATCCCACTCGAACAGTTGATCGTCTTTTCCGCTGCAAGGTTGTGCCAACACCTTCTGCTGGGAAACCGCAACGCAAAAATCACCGCTGGTCAGCAAGGGGGAGAGAGAGCGCTCCTCCTGCGGTTGTGATGCAATTGAGCCCATCATCACATCGGTGGATGGCGGCTTGATGGTACAGCCCCCTAGCAGCAAGGCAGCCAGCAGGGCGGGAGAGCAAGCAAAGGAAATTTTGTCATTCATGGAAAAATGCCTGAAATGGGCCGATGACATCCGGTTGTCAGTGACTCGAGGCTGAAGCATAACCGAAAGGCGGGGCGCGCTGCCCAAATAGAGTGTAAACAGACGTAACAGGGAGAGAATACTGGCCCAGCGGAGGCCGGAAAGCAAAAAACCCCGCCGAAGCGAGGTTTTTCAAAATGTGGTCGGTGATAAAGGATTCGAACCTTTGACCCTCTGGTCCCAAACCAGATGCGCTACCGGACTGCGCTAATCACCGAGGCTATTTCTTTCAAAATAGTTTACTTCAAAAAAACAAAGACGACCTTATGGTCATCCTCGTCATACAGCAAGTATGGTGCGAAGAGAGGGACTCGAACCCTCACACCCGGGGGGCACTAACACCTGAAGCTAGCGCGTCTACCAATTCCGCCACCTTCGCGTACCTGACAAGCTGTAAAATGGGGTGGCTGATGGGGCTCGAACCCACGACAACCGGAATCACAATCCGGGACTCTACCAACTGAGCTACAGCCACCACAGCTGTTTTCGTTCCACAACAACGCCCGTTTAACCGACGCACTTTTGATGGTGCGCCCGACAGGATTCGAACCTGTGACCTCTGCCTCCGGAGGGCAGCGCTCTATCCAGCTGAGCTACGGGCGCTACGCTGTCGAACGGGGCGCATTATTAATGATGGTTGCTGGTTTGTCTACACTTTTCTGTCACCGAAACACTGTTCGTTGTTTTTTCAAGCATATTGCGCACTTTTCTTCCACTATTCCCCTGCTGCCAGCCGAAAAGGGGCAGATCGCAGTCGCAAATCGCCTTGCTGCCTTGACTTGATTTGGTGCCCATCTAGAATGAATGAACGTTCATTCAATCGAAAGTCACACTGATGATTCTGGATAAAAAAGAGAGCATCTTCAACGCGGCCCATGAGGTGCTGGGTGAACGGGGTTTTCATGGTCTGTCGATTGCAGAAGTCGCCAAGAAGGCCAATGTTGCCACCGGCACTATCTATCGTTACTTCGGCGACAAGGATGATCTGATCCGGCAACTGCACCAGCACACTATCTTGCAGTGTGTGCCCATGGTCATGGCCGATGTAGCAATCGATAAAGTTTCATTTCAACAATTTCGCCAATTATGGCTCAATATTCATGCCATTTTTGTTAACGAACCCAACGCTATCCGGTGCAAATTGCAGTACGAGAGCTCTCCGCTAGGGGCAGAATTGGAGACCAATCCTGTCATTCTGGCTGCCTGGGAGCCTCTGGACCGATTTTTTGAACAGGGCGTTGAACAAGGATTGTTTATTGATTTACCGATACGGGCACTCCAGGTGTTGAGTCTGGACAGTGTCATGCATCTGGCCCTGCAGTGCAGGGTGCACAACATCACGCTGACCGAATCGCAGTTGGAAACCGCGATCCGGGCCAGCTGGAATGCCATTTTATCCCCCAATCTTTCCACCTCAGGAGCCTGTTCATGAAAAAGTGGATGGCCATTATGTTGCTGATAGCGATCGCCTTGTTTGGCAGCGTCATCGGCTTCAATTTGTTCAAACAGAAGATGATTGCCCAATACATGGCCAACCGGCCGGAACCCGAGTTCCCCGTCACCGCCATGGTGACCAAGGCGCAGGATTGGGTACCGACCATCGAAGCGATCGGCTTCATCGAGCCGAATCAGGGGGTGACCCTCTCCACCGAACTGGCAGGTACCATTGACGCCATCACCTTCGAGTCAGGCAAACCGGTCAAGGCAGACCAGCTGCTGCTGAGCCTGGACTCCACCGTGGAGCGGGCCAATCTGCGCGCCTCCCAGGCCAAGCTGCCGGCGGCAAAAGCCAAGTTCGATCGTTTCCAGAACCTCTACAAGACCAGCTCCATCTCCAAAGAGCAGCTGGATGAGGCGGAAGCGGCCTATCGCTCGCTGGAAGCGGATATCGAGAGTCTGAAGGCGACCATTGCCCGTCGTGAAGTCCGTGCGCCCTTTAGCGGCGTGGTCGGCCTGCGCAATGTGTTCCTCGGTCAGTATCTGCAGCCGGGCACAGATATCGTGCGCCTGGAGGATACCAGCGTGATGCGCCTGCGCTTCACCGTGCCCCAGACCGATATCTCCAAAATCAAGCTGGGCCAGACCATCAAGATCAATGTGGATGCCTATCCGCAAACCCAGTTTGACGGTCATATCACCGCCATCGAGCCTGCGGTCAACTTCCAGAGCGGCCTGATCCAGGTACAGGCAGACATTCCGAACAACGACGGTCAGCTGCGTTCCGGTATGTTCGCCCGCGCCAGCATCATTCTGCCGACGGTGAAAGATCAGATCGTGATCCCGCAGACCGCTATCTCCTTCACCCTTTACGGTCAGAACGTCTACGTGCTCAAAGAGGGCGAAGAGACCGACAAAGAGGGTAACAAGGTAAAAGTGCTGCGAGCCAAGCAGGTTGTGGTCAAGGCCGGTGAGCGCCGTGGCAACGATGTGCATGTGCTCTCCGGCATCCAGGCCGGTGACCAGATCGTACTGTCGGGTCAGGTTCGCCTGAGCAACGACACCAAGGTGCATGTGGTCGAGAACGATGCCCTGGCCGTTCCGGCACAAACCCCGATGCTGTAAGCGCGGAGATCTGCGATGCGATTTACTGACATATTTATAAAACGGCCTGTGCTGGCGATCTCGCTCAGCTTCCTGATCGCCTTGCTGGGCTTTCAGGCCATCTTCAAGATGCAGGTACGGGAATACCCCGAGGTGACCAACACGGTGATCACCGTCAGCACTGGCTACTATGGCGCCAGTTCTGATCTGATCCAGGGGTTCATCACCCAGCCACTGGAACAGGCGGTCGCGCAAGCCGACAACATCGACTTCATGACCTCCTCCAGCCAGCTGGGCAGCTCCACCATCACCGCGTACATGAAGCTCAACACCGACCCCAACGCCGCGCTGTCCGACATCCTGGCGAAGGTGAACTCGGTGCGCTCCCAGTTGCCGAAAGAGGCGGAAGACCCTTCGGTCACCTCCTCCACCGGTTCAACCACGGCGGTGCTCTACCTCGGCTTTACCAGCCCGGAGCTCAATTCCAGCCAGATCACCGACTATCTGGAGCGGGTTATCAAGCCGCAGCTCTTTACCGTGGGCGGGGTCTCCAAGGTTGACCTCTACGGCGGTGTCGAGTTTGCCCTGCGGGTATGGCTGGATCCGGCCAAGATGGCGGCCTTCAACCTGACCGCCAGCGACGTGATGACGGTGCTCAACAGCAATAACTATCAGTCCGCGACAGGTCAGGCGACCGGTTACTTCACCCTGTTCAACGGCAACGCCGAGACCCAGGTCAAGGATGTCGACGAGCTGAAGCGTCTGGTGGTTGCTACCCGTGACGGCAAGGTGATCCGCCTTTCCGACATTGCCAAGGTGACCCTTGAGAAGAGCCACGACATCTATCGCGCCAGCGCCAACGGCCGCGAAGCTGTGGTCATGGCGGTCAACGCCGCGCCGACAGCCAATCCCATCAACATCGCCCACGATGTGCTGGCGTTGCTGCCGAGCCTTGAGCGCAACATGCCGAGCACCATGCGTCTCAACGTGATGTATGACTCCACCGTGGCGATCAACGAGTCCATCCACGAGGTTATCAAGACCATCCTGGAGGCAGCCGCCATCGTTCTGGTGGTCATCACCCTGTTCCTCGGTTCGTTCCGCGCGGTCATCATCCCGATCATCACCATTCCGCTCAGTCTTATCGGCGTGGTGATGATGATGGATATGTTCGGCTTCTCGATAAACCTGATGACTCTGCTGGCGATGGTGCTGGCGATCGGTCTGGTGGTGGATGACGCCATCGTGGTGCTGGAGAACGTCGACCGTCATATCAAGGAGGGGGAAGAACCGTTCCGGGCCGCCATTATCGGTACCCGTGAAATTGCGGTGCCGGTTATCGCCATGACGGTTACTCTGGCTGCGGTATACGCCCCTATCGCCCTGATGGGGGGCATCACCGGCTCTCTGTTCAAGGAGTTTGCCCTGACGCTGGCTGGCGCCGTGTTCGTCTCGGGCATCATCGCCCTGACTCTGTCACCGATGATGTGTTCCAAGATGCTCAAGGCCAACGAGAAGCCGGGCAAATTCGAGAGCACAGTCCACCACCTGCTGGAACGGATGACCGATCGCTACGACAGCATGCTGCACGCCGTGATGAAAAAGCGCCCCGTCATCGTGGTGTTCGCCGTCATCGTCTTCGCCAGCCTGCCGCTGCTGTTCAAGTTCATCCCGAGCGAACTGGCACCGTCAGAGGACAAGGGGGTAATGGCCGTGCTGGGTACCGCACCGTCCAACGCCAACCTGGACTACATCGAAAACACCATGGCGGATGTGAACAAGATCCTGGACGACCAGCCCGAGATCGCCTTCTCCCAGGTCTTCTCCGGGGTGTTCAACGCCAACCAGGCGTTCGGTATCGCCTCCATGGTGCCCTGGAGCCAGCGTGAAGCGAGCCAGAAAGAGGTGCTGGACCGGGTCGCCAATCTGGTGAAAGACATCCCGGGTATGGCCATCACCACCTTCCAGTTCCCGGAACTGCCGGGTGCATCGAGTGGTCTGCCTATCCAGTTCGTCATCACCACCCCGAACAGCTTCGAAAGCCTGTTCCTGGTGGCCGGTGAAATTCTGGCAGCGGCGCAGAGTAACGGTCAGTTCGTCTATTCGGATCTCGATCTGAACTACGACTCCGCCACCATGAAGATCCGCATCGACAAGGACAAGGCGGGTGCCTACGGCATCACCATGCAGGATATAGGTATCACCATGGGCACCATGATGGCAGACGGTTACGTCAACCGTATCGACCTAGATGGCCGCTCCTACGAGGTGATCCCGCAGGTCGAGCGCAAGTACCGTCTCAATCCGGAGTCCATCAAGGGCTATTACGTGCGGGCCGCAGACGGTAAGTCGATCCCGCTCGGCAGCCTGATCAGCATTGAAGTGGTTGGCGAGCCCCGCGCCCTGCCCCACTTCAACCAGCTGAACTCCGCCACCATAGGCGCCGTTCCGGCTCCGGGCGTGGCCATGGGTGATGCGATCAACTGGTTCCAGACCACCGCCGACGAGAAGCTGCCGCAAGGCTATCGTTACGACTTCATGGGTGAAGCCCGTCAGTTCGTCACCGAAGGCAATGCGCTCTATGCCACCTTCGCGCTGGCACTGGCCATCATCTTCCTGGTGCTGGCAATCCAGTTCGAGTCGGTGCGTGACCCGCTGGTCATCATGGTCTCTGTACCGCTCGCCATCAGCGGGGCCTTGATTGCCCTTGCATGGGGTATGGCGACCATGAACATCTACTCCCAGGTGGGCCTCATCACCCTGGTGGGTCTGATTACCAAGCACGGTATCCTGATCTGTGAAGTAGCAAAGGAAGAGCAGCTGCTGCGCGGCATGAACCGGATGGAAGCCGTGATGCAAGCCGCCAAGGTTCGTCTGCGCCCGATCCTGATGACCACGGCCGCCATGATTGCCGGCCTGATCCCACTGCTCTACGCCGCTGGCGCCGGTGCGGCACAGCGTTTCAGTATCGGTATCGTCATCGTGGCAGGTCTTGCCATCGGCACCCTGTTTACCCTGTTCGTGCTGCCGGTGATCTACACCTATCTGGCTTCCGAGCACAAACCCTTGCCGGTATTCGATGAAACCATTCCGCCCAAAGCAAACGGCGGACATTAATCATCAATCACATGCAAAGGCCCCGATACGGGGCCTTTTTTATGCTTCGCAGGAAAGACGACATAAGTGCATGAAGCAGTTAAACTAAAAAACACCACATCCAGACCGCAAGGACGCCATGTCAGGACTCTTCACCAAGACCGCCAGGGCCGTAGGCCGCAACGGACTCTCATATCGCCTGCTCTCCTACATTCTGGTCTGCAGTACCGTATTGGCGATGATCATTACGGCGCTGCAACTCGCCTGGGATTACCGCAAGGATGTTGCCGTCATCGAAGACAGCATCGGCCAGATCGAGGCCTCGTTCCTGCAACCCATCGCCGCCAGCTTGTGGAACCTGGATGAAGAGCAGGTCAAAGTGCAAATTGAAGGGATCATGAACCTGCCCAACATGCAGTTCGTGATGGTCAAGGAGATGCTCGGCAACTCCGAAGTCCCGCTACTGACCCAGGGGGTCGAGCGGGAAAGCTATGATATCTCCCGCGAATTCAACCTCACCTATCAGGGTGAAATCGTCGGCAAGCTGTTCGTTGCCGCCTCTCTCGAGCAGATCTACCAGCGCCTCATCGAAAAATCGGTGCTGATCATGGTCAGCCAGACCATCAAGACCCTGGTGGTCTCATTTTGCATCCTGATCATCATTTACTATCTGGTGGTCAGGCACATCAACCGCATCGCCAACTACGCCCAGAAGTTCAACCTCGATCGGCTCGACATGGAGCTGGAGCTGGAAGGCCGCCCGCAGCCACGCAAGAAACCCGATGAGCTGGATACCCTGGTCTCCACCCTCAACCAGATGCGTACCCGACTGCGTGACGAGCTGGTTGCTCGCCATCAGGCGGTCGAACAACTGCAAAAGGAACGGGACTTCTCCGCCACCCTGATCAACTCCGCCAACATGGTCATCTGCTGCATGGAACCGGATTTGACCATCGCCAGCATCAACCCGGCAGCCATACTGCTGACCGGCTACCACCAGCAGGAGCTGTTGCAGCACAACTGGCTGGATCTCTTTGTCAGCCCGGCGCAACGGGAAGAGCTGAACGATATTCTGGCGGCGGAAGGTTCACTGGCCGACAAAGAGGTCATCATGCATGACCAGCAGGCCCATGAGCTGGTACTGCAATGGACCTTCGTACCCTTCTACGATGGCCCCAACCTCAAGTACCAGATCGGCTTCGGTTACGACATCACCCAGCTGAAAAAGGTCGAGCGGGAGATAATCCAGCTCAACGAACAGCTGGAAGGCAAGGTGGTGGAACGTACCCGCAGCCTGAGTGAAGCCAACAACCAGCTCGGCAAGGCGTACGATGACCTGAAACAGGCCCAGCAGACCCTGGTGGAGTCGGAGAAGATGGCCTCCCTCGGCTCGCTGGTGGCCGGGGTAGCACACGAGATCAACACTCCGATCGGCATCAGCGTAACCGCCTCCTCCTACCTGCAGGAGCGGGTCGCCGACTTCAAGTCTCATATCGACTCCAAGCAGCTGTCTCGCTCCTATCTCAACGAGTTCACCGTCAACCTCGACGAGTCGATGCAACTGCTGCAGAGCAACCTGCGCCGCGCCTCCGAGCTGATCGCCAGCTTCAAGCAGGTAGCGGTCGACCAGTCATCGGAAGCACGCTACAACTTCAGCCTCGCCGACAACCTCCATCAGGTAGTGGTCTCGCTTGGCCACAAACTGAAGAAGAGCCAGTGCGAAGTGGATATCCAGTGCGATCCCAAGCTGTCGATCTTCTCCTTCCCGGGCAGCTTTACCCAGATCTACTCGAACCTGATCCTCAACTCCATCAACCACGGGTTCGACAGCTGGGACAAACCGAAGAAGATCACCATCAAGGTGGAACAACAGGGAGAAGAGCTGTTTATCGACTATTCGGACAACGGCCGCGGCATCCCGCCAGAAATCTTGCCGCGCATCTTCGATCCCTTCGTCACCTCCAAGCGGGGTCAGGGTGGCAGCGGTCTGGGCACCCACATCATCTACAACCTGGTGGTGCAACTGCTGAAAGGCCGTATCAGCTGTGCCAGCGAACCGGGCCAGGGCGCCCAGTTCCATATTCGCCTGCCGATTCAACATAACTGAGCGCTGGCTCTTGTGAGCCAGCCGCTTTATCCCCATCATGCTGTGATTGCATTCTTAATGAGCGGAGAACCTCGCAATGGCACAGCATTTTGACTATATCGCCATCGGCGGCGGCAGCGGCGGTATCGCCTCTGCCAACCGGGCTGCCATGTACGGTAAGAAAGTTGCCCTGATTGAAGCCAAAGAGTTGGGTGGAACCTGCGTCAACGTAGGCTGCGTACCGAAGAAGGCCATGTGGTATGCAGGCCAGATTGCCGATGCCCTGAAATATGGCGCCGACTACGGCTTTGACACCACCCTCAACAACTTCAACTGGGCCAAGCTGGTCGAGTCCCGCCAGGCCTACATCGGCCGCATTCACCAGTCCTATCAGAACGTGCTGGGCAAGAACCAGATCACCGTCATCAAGGGCTTCGCCCGCTTCGTCAGCAGCAACACCATCGAGGTTAATGGCGAGCACTACACGGCCGATCACATCCTGATCGCCACCGGTGGCCGCCCGGAAATTCCGGCGATCCCGGGAGCCGAGCTGGGTATCGACTCCGACGGTTTCTTTGACCTGCAAAGCCAGCCCAAGCGGGTTGCCGTAGTGGGCGCGGGCTACATCGCAGTCGAGATCGCAGGGGTGATGCAGGCGCTCGGCTCAGAGACCCATCTGGTGGTGCGCAAGCACGCGCCGCTGCGCAACTTCGACCCCATGATCCACGAGACACTGGTCGAAATCATGGCGCAGGAAGGGCCCAAGCTGCACACCTACGCCATTCCCAAAGCCGTGCTCAAGAACGCTGACAACAGCCTGACCCTGCAACTGGAAGATGGTCGCCACCTCACCGTCGACTGCCTGATCTGGGCCATCGGCCGGGTACCGGCTACCGACAACCTCAATCTGGCTGCCGCTGGCATCACGCTGAACGAGAAGGGCTTTATCCCGACCGACAAGTTCCAGAACACCGCCGCCGCCAACATCTATGCAGTGGGTGACAACACGGGTCGCATCCAGCTCACCCCGGTGGCCGTCGCTGCGGGCCGTCGCCTCTCCGAGCGGCTGTTCAACAACAAGCCGAACGAGCACCTCAACTACGATCTGGTGCCGACCGTGGTGTTCAGCCACCCGCCCATCGGCACCATAGGCCTGACCGAACCTGAAGCCATCGCCCAATACGGCGAGGACCAGGTGAAGGTCTACCGCAGCCAGTTCACCGCCATGTACTCTGCGCTGACCCAGCATCGCCAGCCCACCCGGATGAAGCTGGTCTGTGTCGGCCCGGAAGAGAAGGTGGTCGGTCTGCACGGTATCGGCTTTGCGATGGACGAGATCCTGCAAGGTTTCGGCGTCGCCATGAAGATGGGTGCCACCAAGGCGGACTTCGACAACTGCGTGGCTATCCATCCGACCAGTGCTGAAGAGTTCGTTACCCTTAGGTAGCGGTGTAGGAAAAGCAACCCACACACATAAGTAAATCTGGAAAAGGCCCTGCCACTGTCTATACTGTATGTATGGTCAGTGGCATCTTCTAGGTAGATTTATGTCCTATCTCATTTCTTCAGCAGACGTATGCACCAAAACTAAGCTTCAAACCGATGCCCAAGGCGCGTTGTCTTGCGATCCCATCAGTGGCAACATTGGCTCCTTGCCCACCCTGTTTACCCAGGATGGCACCTTTAATCACGAAGCGAACAGCTACCTGTTCTATCAAAAGGCCATTAATCAAGCCAAAGACCTCTCTTCTTGTGCCAAAGCTCTTTACGCCTACTATCAGTTCCTTGAAGATAACGGCTTGACTTGGGATCACTTCCCGCCAATAAAGCGTTTAAAGCCTACATACCAGTTTCGCTCTCATTTACTGAAACAAGTCAAACTTGAAGAGCTGGCAAAAAGCACTGCCAGTGTGCGCATGAACCATGTAGTGAATTACTACAAGTGGTTGATGCACGATGGCTACCTCAGAATCAAGAATGAGAAGGAAGCGCCCTTTAAAATTGAATTTGTCTCTGTCAAAAATACAGGGATGCTGGCACATCTCTCCCCTACCTATAACGTGCAAACCAGCGATTTGAGGATAAAAGTCGCACGTGACGCGAACAGCAAAAACGTTCGCCCCTTATCTCCATTAAGTCGTGAATCATTGGCTATCTTGACCCAGCATTTACCACAAACAGCAGAGGAACTGCGTTTACAAGTGCTGCTATCTATTGATACTGGGCTACGCATTAATGAAGTCGCAACATTAACCATTGATGCTCTAAATACGGCCACGCCACTGGCTGAAAGCCAACACCGCTATGAACTATTGCTCTCACCACAAGTAACTGGTGTTCAAACCAAATATAGTAAATCAAGACAGATTGAAATCTCAGCGCAATTGTTAGCAGTGTTGAATGAATATCGCGCCTCAGAGCGCCGCCTAAAACGCTTAACCAAACTCTACGAAAAAATTGAGCTCTTGAGCGCTCCTCAAGCATCTTTTCATCAAGCGGCAATAGATACTCTTCAATGGTGCAAAAAGCACGAACCACTTTTTGTCAGCAACCAAGGAAATCCCGTAACCGCTAAATCCATCGAGGCTCGCTGGACAGAGTTCAGGACTCAGCTCAAACAGGTTCATCCATCATTTACACATCGCTTTCATGATCTGCGTTCCACCTACGGCACCTATCGTCTCAATGATCTGTTGGAAGCCAACTTTCCAGCCGTGGAGTGTATGGAGCTGCTAATGGGCTGGATGGGACACAAAAACGAGTCTACCACTTGGAAATATCTACGTTTCTTAAAACAGAAAGAGGCGTTCAAAGTAAAATTGGGGATGCTCGATAGCATCATGCATGAGGCGTTGGGTGGTAACGATGAATAATGTTACCTACATCAGTGGTTGGAATCCCAAGTTGTGTATTCAGCTTGATGACTACAGGGCTGACTTCAATCGCTACCTTTTCAAGGGATTACCTTCGACCGTAGCGTTGCAACAAGGTGGGCAATTTAACGAGGCCGACCGCAAGCAAATTATTTACCAATTAAAGTCACAGTTCGACGAAAAAATTGAAGAGGGCGGCAGTCTAGCCTCACATAAAACTATATTTGTACAAACAGCTCAGTATCTAAAATGGTGTGACGAGCATAATACACCCGCATTTACCCAGCGATCTTTAGAAGGCTATATGTCTTATATGGATACTAAAGTGATGCTAGGACAATACAAAGGAAATAGCTATAAAAGAACCCGCTCAGTCATGGTCACGTTATTTACTAAGTATCTAGAACTACCGACAAGTTATTTCGATAGAATAGTGATCAGAGATGGGAGCGATTGTGAGCCATTTGAAGCTTACAGTCGCAGCGATCTAAATCAACTACTACCATTTCTAAGGTCGCTGTTTAAGCAAACCTATCAGCAGTTCATCCAAAACCCAGAAAAACATATTAACAGTAGCTTCAAAACAAAAACGATGACGTTTCAGTGGCAAGGGCAGCAGTACCCGCTAGCCATAGGAATAACAAAAATGATGTGTGCAGCGACCTACTTACTGTCTTACTACACTTACGCCAACACCAGTGATTTGTTCAAACTAAAACAGCCGAACAACGCCTCAACAAAGGCTGGTGAAGTGTGGTACACCATGCCAGCGTTTAAGCGCCGTGCGTTTAAAACCATCCAACTTGAGATAGGTGGACATGAATTAGAAATCCCCAAGTATGCCTTGGATTTTTTTGATAAATTGCTGGCTGCATCCAAATGTATCCATAATGGTGAAAACGCCACTTTGCTGCAAACGGTTATCTCAAAAAAAACACAACCTTTAACATCAAAGGTGCTAGAGACCTTCCTGAGTATGTGGGTCGAAAAGCACTTTACCTTTACCGATCAAACTAACCGCCGCTTACGACCAGTCATAAGCCGTTTTCGCGAAACAGGAGCACAGTTAACAGCTTACCACCAAGGTGACCTGGCTAACGATCTCATGCTCAACAATACCCCTAAAACGCGCAAAAAACATTATAGCGAAGGGAGTAAAATCGCTAACAATGGCATGATGCAAGATACTATTTCCATTCGTGAGGCACAGATAAAAAATAAGATTGACGTAAAAGAGGCACAGAAAAGCTTAGGGATTGAGGTACTAGTTATTGATGCGGAATATAATGTCAACCTCCCTAATTTAAGTCGAACACCCAACGGTGGAAGTTGTAAGGCACCCTTTGGCGAAAGGTCTGATAAATACTCACGCAAAGCGCAACAGCATGGACTACTAAAAGAGGGGGAGCGTTTAGCCTGCGCAGATCTGCTAGCTTGCTTCGGCTGCCCTGACCAAGTAATAGTTCAGTCTGTTTCTGACATTTGGTGTTTACTGTCGTTTAAGGCATGTATTGAGGAGTCGCTGTATCTACATTTGGATGCCAGCCACTACCGAAAAAATTTCCAGAAAATCATTAACTTTATAGATGTAAATATATGCCCGACCATCAATAAAAAGATACTAAAGCAAGCCGAAAAAAAGTTAAACGACGAAGGTTTACACCCAGCCTGGGACGACAGTGCATATCTGTTAAATCTGCTGCCCCCACCCAGAAGGTAAAACAATGGACACTACACACCTCTATTCCAGCAGTTTTCCTGATCAGCATAAAGTTCAGGACATAGATGTGGTCAAACTCTACCATGAAGGGCAATTTGACAAACTTGATATTGTCACAGTCTGCAAAGACAGAGATGGTCAGGTTACTGCCTGCTTTGGACAAAATGTTTGGAATTGCATGCCATTTTCTCGAAAAAAAAATGCAAACAACCTAAATTTCAAAGAGTTCGACTATACGCCAAAATTGCAACGAGAGCTTAAACTCATCACCTATGGTTGGTTATTTAACAAAAGCCCTAAGAATATAAAGGCAGTGAAATTCTCGAGTATTTATGTTCGGCTGACTGCAATTAAACGCGCTTACCAGTTTTTATTTAAAAGCAATCACAGCTCCCTAAGCGCACTATCTCATTCAAACATCTGGGTAGAGTTTGAGAACTATTTGATATCCCAAAAATTCTCCCAGAGTGCGCTCGAACAAACTTTTGTTGCAGTTAATGCTGCGACTGACTTTGCCTCATGGCACAAGTTAGAATTGGGCTTAACTCCCATTAAAGCCAATATAAAAGCGAAGTCCCTCAGTTCGAAGGAGGCGCAACAAACTCTCGTAATTCCAGAGCGTTTATGTGATGCCATCTATGGTAAAGCGATTGAGTTAGTAGAGAGTGCTTACCCACACCGGAAACTAATTTCAGACACAGAAAAAGCCCTACAAGAAAACTATAATTTAGCTAAGAACAACTTGGATGTGAAGATTAAATCTGGCTCAATGTTTTCTTTTATTAATATGGATGGGAGTATCAATAGACATAAATACGCTGCTGCAATCATAGATAACAAACCTCAAGAGCAGAGAAAAATTCTATCCACTTTAGCCAACAAACTCCCCAGCATTAAATTAACGCATGGAGACCATTTCCAACGTTACTTATCAAATCTCATCACCGCAAGTTACATTATCTGTGGCGGCTTTAGTGGAATGCGAGACTCGGAACTGAATAAACTAGCTCCTGGCTGTTACTACAAAGATACGTTCGAGGGGCGGGATTACCACATGCTGCAATCTCACAGCTTTAAGCTAGGTGAAAAGCGTGAAACATGGGTGACGGCTGCATCATCAAAAATTGCCATTGAACTGATGACCGTACTTACGGAAAACTGGCGAAAAGACGTTAACTACCCGAATGAAAAATACGCCAATACACTATGGGTAAATCAATATAAACGCTCAAGACCTCCTGTACTTATCAACAATTGGAGTGAGCGATTAAAGCGCTTTTGTCGGCAGTTTGATTTCTCTGTTACCGAAGCCGACTACCAAGAGTGCCTTATGTCTAATCCTCGATCATTGGTACGCGTGAAAGAGGATGTAGTACCAGGGAAACCTTGGCCTTTGACTCCACACCAATTTCGGCGCACGCTGGCATTTTATTGCATTAAAAACCGCTTTGGCACCTTGGTTGCGCTTAAGCAACAGTTTAAGCATCTATATTTGTCTATGACGGAGTGGTACACCAATGGCGGCAAACTAGCTAATCTGCACAATTTAAAAATTGATGACAAGATGCGTAACTTGTTGGCTGATATTAATGCCGAATGCACAGCAAATAAAATTTTCAACCAATGGCACTCGGATGAAACACTGTCAGGAACTCATGGTAAGGCCATTATGAAGATGCGCGGTGATGTGCCAACCATTTATGGCTCTTGGGAGGTGATTTACAAAGCGGTTAAAGAGGGGAAACTAACCCTTCATGGCTCTATGCACAGCTATTGTAAGTCGGGATATGACTGCGATATGGATGGTGTGGTCACACCACAATTCTGCGTAGATTGTGGTTCTGGCAGTAGCATTATTGACGAACAACAAGCCACATGGTGGCAGAAAAAACACCGCAGTTTAATCGCTTATATGGCGTTAGGTGACGATATTTCTGTGACCGAACGCAGCCATTACATCACTCAGATACGAGCAGCAGAAAATGTAATGTCAGACTTTGGCATGATATTTACTCCCTTTGAGCCGGAACTTAAGGTAACGACAGTATGAACAAAAGCGAGAACACCTTAATGATCTTAGAGGCGGCGTTGGAACGCATCATACAAGGTCAGCCTAAACGTATCCCTAAGAGCCGCAAACTCAGCGTAAGAGCTGTAGAGGAGGAGGCTAACCTAGGCAATGGCAGCGGCTATTACTACCCTGAGTTTGTTGCCAAGGTAAAAGCCGCCAAATCAAAAATCTCTACAGATAGAGGCAACCTGGTAGTGCCAGAGATTCAGGCCGTGCGAGCCAAGCTCAACGAGCAAAAGCGAATTAAAACGAACTACAAGGAGAAGTACGAGGCTGAAAAAAACAAGCTGGCCTTGTTCGCTGCGGCCCAGCATCAATTAAACGACAAACTCGTCAAGGCCCTAGCGAAAATCAGTGAACTTGAGTACGAAAATGAGGAGCTGAAAGAGAAACTGATAAGAGCTAATCGTGACAATATCACAGCGATAAAATAGATTATGATGATTAAGGCCTATCGATAGTTAGGGCGGGTTTGAATATATATCACTTACAATAAAACTGAAATTTTTGAACCATTTAAATTCAGTTGGTTATAGATACATGTTTTGGTGTTTGGTGACTTGCTTGCCTCTTCCTTAGGCAATATTCCTGAACGATGCATACGACAATATAATAACATCGATGCACTATCAACTGATTGGCTACATCACCTGAGCGTGGTTATCTGATATTTTTTTGATTTTAGTGCGCAGAGGCAGGGCTTCGTGTTACTGTGACTAAAGCGATTAGTGGAGTGGCGAGTATGAAAGACTGGAAGACTTGTGTCGGCATATCGCGGGGAATCATAACTGTTTTATTGGTTGTGATTTTTCCAAAGATGGCGAATGCCGTGATGTGGATAAATTGCGAGAGGGAAGATAAATATGATTACATAACATCCATATGGCCAACTCCTTATATATCCGATTCCGGCTTGCTTTGTTTTGATGTTAAAGGGTGGCCCGGATATTCAGGTTCAAATTGCGCAGCTAATGGTAAAGGCGCTAGCTGGACAGGCCTGGTGATCGTCGATGAAGACGGAGAATCACAAGGTAGGGACTTAACTGCATTCCGCTTATTAAAACCGACGTTCAACCAAGATTATATTAAATACACCATCGAATGGTCTCGGGGAAACTCTTGGCGGCCAATGCAGCATGTCGAAATAAACCGCCTTACAGGTGTGGCTGTGAGTTATTTAATGCACGAGCATGGTGGCGAAAAATACCAATGTAGCGCACATAATAAAGTGTTAGCTACAGATTCGTCTGATGCAGGGCCAATGCAGAAAGATACAAAATGCGCTGGCTCAGCCTGTAAGCCACCAGAAATAAATGTGTTTATCAATCCAGAAGTAGATATTCAAGATGGCAAATTACTGATAAGTGCAGAAACTAACTTACCAAAAGATTCACCAGTGATGGCGATGGTAGTAAGTCCAATAATGATAGGCGGCGATGGTTATTTGGCACAACAAAACACTACTGTAACAATTAATGGTTCTATGCGGTTTAAGCCATTTTCAAATAACGAAACGCCACTAAGAGCTGGGCCGTATGAAATAACCATTAGCACTCCATTCGCAAAGCTCCAACCAGAATCAGTTAGGATGTTAATAGGCGAATTTGGAGAGAATTTGTCTGGTAATCTTGTAGAGAAATTTACGCTTAATGGAATAACAGACCAAACAATAAATTATAAGTTTAAGATAGATATACCGTAGCAATATGTTGGCGTGTGCACCCGATTCAGCGCCGCATATCTCATGGGGATGGCACGAATAAGAGAACTGTTCACCGAGATGAGGTTGCTGGCATCAATTTCGCCGGAATGTGGTAATCCGTCTTCTCGATACAGGGCTGACAATCGCCGCCACTGCTGGGATAATCATTCGCTGGGACTGTATTGATACAAGGAAAAGTGGGACTATCGTATAGTGATCCCACTTTTTCTATTGCTTGATCCACTCTGTCAGGCAAGCAAAAACACCACACCACTTCCAGGACGTGCAGCTCACGCTGGAGCAGTCCAACAAGCTGATTGACAAGCTGCGCTGACCGCACTACCCGCCTGAGCATTGTGTAGAGTTATCGATTTTGAGCGAGAAGCTGCTCGCTATGACCATGCGATGACGGTTGCCCTAGATATTGTTATTTTTCTGGAAATTGGTACTATCAAAGTCGATATTTAGGAAAAATAGCAAAAAATTACTATTTTTCTGGAAAAGGCCACTAAGCCTTATCATACAAGGATTTCCAGATTTATTTCATAGTCAATCTGTGTAGGTAGTCCGACACTATGCGCTAAGGGCTGATGAAGTTGGCCTGTCACGAGCAGCCGGCTTCTACAGCCATGTAATCCCTTCATCCAAACCCGGCTCAGGCCGGGTTTTTTGATCACTCCTCGCCATTTATCTCGCAAATCCGTCGTTCTTTACGCCGATTTTACGCCTGCCACATGGCGCTTTATGGCGCCTTTACGCCTGTTTTACATACCCTTTTCAGCGTCAATGACACCAACAGAGTCGATGTGGTCTTACATCGGCTCTCGCAGCTAATTATCTCAATGGAGTCGATATGAATTGGCTATATCTGCTGCTCGTCCTCGCCTTGATGGCCTATCTGATGCGCGCACTCACGCGCAGTCACGAGTGAGGGACTACCTATATGCAGCAAGAAATTATCTACCCGGTGGCCAGCAAACTGCCGAGCCTCGTGAGCAATCCAATGCGTGCCCTGACGCACCGTGACCACGAGTGAGGAACTAGAACATGTGGCAAGAAATAATCTATCCGGTGGCCTTCGTGCTGCTGGTTCTGCTGCCGGCACCGCTGCTGGGCAACTACATCTACCGGGTATTTGAAGGCAAAATTCGCTGGCTGGCACCGGTCGAGCGCGCCACACTGGCTTGCTGTGGCACCGATGGGCGGGAGCAGGACTGGAAGTCCTACGCCCTCAGCCTACTGGCCTTCAACGGCGCCGGTTTCGGTCTGCTGTTCCTGATCCTGATGGCTCAGGGGTTGCTGCCCCTCAACCCGCAGCAACTGCCGGGTCTGAGCTGGCAACTGGCATTCAACACCGCGGTCAGCTTTATGACCAACACCAACTGGCAAGCCTATTCCGGTGAGGCCAGCCTCTCCTACTTCAGCCAGATGGTGGGGCTGACCACCCAGAACTTTGTCTCCGCAGGGACGGGCGCAGCCGTCGCCATTGCCCTGTTCCGCGGAATCGCCCGCCAGCAGACCATCAACCTTGGCAACTTCTGGCAGGATCTGGTGCGTTTCTGCCTCTATGTGCTGCTGCCCATCGCGTTGATCATGGCGCTAGTGCTGGTATGGCAAGGGGTGCCGCAAAGCCTCTCCGCCTATCTGCCGTTCCACGGTATGGAAGGTCAGGAGCAGCTGCTGCCCCTCGGCCCGGCGGCCTCGCAGATCGCCATCAAGCAGCTTGGCTCCAACGGCGGCGGCTTCTTCGGCATCAACTCGGCACATCCGTTCGAGAATCCGACCGCCCTCTCCAACTGGCTGGAGATGGTCGCCCTGCTCACCATCGCCGCCGCCATGGTCTTTACTCTGGGCCGCTATGTGAAAGACATGGCCCACAGCCGCGCCATTCTCGGTGCCATGACCCTCATGCTGGTGCTGGGGCTCTTCGTCTCCCTCTCCCAGGAGCTGAAACCGGATCCCGCCCTCGCCCACCTCACCACTGACGCCAGCAACATGACTGGCAACTGGGAAGGCAAGGAGAGCCGCTTCGGCCCTGTGCTCTCCAGCATCTGGGAAGTGGCGACTACTGCCGCCTCCAACGGTGCCGTCAACGCCATGCACGACAGCTTTACTCCGCTCGGCGGCATGGTGGGCATGATCAACATGCTGCTGGGTGAGGTCATCTTCGGCGGGGTCGGCTCCGGTATCTACGGCATGATGCTGTTCGTGCTTCTGACCGTGTTCCTGTGCGGCCTGATGGTGGGGCGTACCCCGACCTATCTGGGCAAACGCCTCGGCATCACCGAAATGAAGTGGGTCGTCGCCAGCATGCTGGTCATGCCGGTGGGGGTTTTGGTGATCGGTGGTGTCACCCTGCTGATGCCGGATGCCAGCACCATCATCGGCCATGATGGCCCGCACGGTCTGTCACGCCTCATCTACGCCTACGCCTCGGCTGCTGGTAACAACGGCTCCGCCTTTGCCGGTTTTGCCGCCGGTGACAACTGGCAGTGCATCGCCATCGGTCTGGCCATGCTGCTCGGTCGCTTCGGCTACATCATTCCGGTACTGGCTATCGCCGGTCAGCTGGCCCGCGCGCCCCGTCAGGAGACGAGCGAAGGGGACTTCCCCATCAGCGGCCCGCTGTTCGTTACCCTACTGATCATCACCGTCCTGCTGATAGGTGGCCTCTCCTTCCTGCCGGTGCTCGCACTGGGCCCGGTGGCTGAACATCTGAGTCTGATCGGAGGTGCATTCTGATGAACCTGACCCTGTCGATCACCATCCGGATGCCAATGGCCAACTATCTGATGCTGGGAGCTTTCCAATGAGCAAGTCCACTGCAATGAGCACCGACACCATGTTGGTGAAGGGCAAAAAACAGAAATCACAGATCATCCAGGCAATGATTGAGGCCCTCTATCGCTTCAATCCCAAGGCGCTGTTTGGCAGCCCCATCCTGTTCACCCTCTGGCTGGCCGCAGTCATGGCGACCGTGGAATCGCTGTTGGGGCAGCCTTTCTCCGGCGTCGCCCCCTCGCTGGCCTGGCAGCTGACCGCCTGGCTCTGGCTGACCCTCTGGTTTGCCAACTTCGCAGAAACTCTGGCCGAGGGACGCGGCAAGGCCCGTGCCGATAGCCTGAAAGCGGGCATGAGCCAGCTCAAGGCCCGTCGGGTGACCAATGCCAAAGATGGTCAGGGCGAGTGGGTGCCCGCCACCAGCCTGATGAAGGGGGACCTAGTGCTGGTACGCAGCGGCGAGATGATCCCGGCCGACGGCGAAGTGGTCGCCGGCATCGCCTCGGTCAACGAGGCGGCCATCACCGGTGAATCAGCACCCGTCATTCGCGAGTCGGGCACCGACCGCAGCGGCGTGACCGGCAACACGACGGTCGTCTCCGACGAGATCTGGGTGCGCGTCAGCAACAATCCGGGCGAGAGCACGCTGGATCGGATGATCGCACTGGTGGAAGGGGCCAAGCGCCAGAAGACCCCCAACGAGATGGCGCTCGACGCCCTGCTGGTGGGCCTGACCCTGATCTTCCTGTTGGTGGTCGCCACCCTGCCCTGGTTCCTCGACTACAACGGCACCCAGGTCCCGCGTCTCTACCTGATCGCTCTCTTTATCACCCTGATCCCGACCACCATCGGCGGCCTGCTCTCCGCCATCGGCATTGCCGGTATGGATCGACTGGTGAAGCTGAACGTCATCGCCAAGTCTGGCCGTGCCGTGGAAGCGGCCGGTGACGTGCGCACCCTGCTGCTGGACAAGACAGGCACCATCACCTTCGGCAACCGGATGGCTGACGAACTGATCCCGGCCCCCGGCGTCGACCCTGCCCTGCTGGCACAAGCGGCCATGCTGGCCTCGCTGGGTGACAACACCCCGGAGGGCAAATCCATCCTGACTCTGGCCAGCAAGAGCATGGCCAAGCCGAGCCAGCTGGAGAGCGACAAGGTGATCCCCTTCAGCGCCGAGACTCGCCTGAGCGGACTGGATCGCAACGGTCATCAATATCGCAAGGGGGCAGTGGATGCCGTGTTGAACTACCTCAGCCTCGACCGCAAGGCGGTGCCTGAGCTGGTGCTCAAGTCAGTCGACAGCATCGCCCGTCAGGGTGGTACCCCGCTGCTGGTCTGTACCCATGAGCAACTGCTGGGAGTGGTATACCTCAAGGACATCATCAAGCCCGGTATCAAGGCTCGCTTCCAGATCCTGCGCCATATGGGGATCCGCACCGTGATGATCACCGGCGACAACCCGAAAACCGCCGCCGCCATCGCCGCCGAAGCCGGGGTGGATGACTTCATCGCCGAAGCGACGCCAGAGAAGAAGCTCGCCTATATCCGGCAGGAGCAGGCCGATGGCCGTCTGGTCGCCATGTGCGGTGACGGCGCCAACGATGCACCGGCGCTGGCGCAAGCTGATGTGGGGCTGGCCATGAACGAGGGTACCCAGGCCGCCAAGGAGGCGGGCAATCTGGTGGATCTCGACTCCAACCCCACCAAGCTGCTGGATGTGGTGCTGGTCGGCAAACAGTTGCTGGTGACCCGTGGCGCCCTGACCACCTTCTCCATCGCCAACGACGTGGCCAAGTACTTTGCCATCCTGCCAGCCCTGTTCATCGCCGCCTACCCGCAACTGGGGGCGCTAAACCTGATGCAGCTGGGCAGCCCGCAGAGCGCCATCCTGTCGGCCATCATCTTCAACGCCCTGATCATTGTGGCGCTGGTGCCGCTGGCACTGCGTGGTGTCGACCTGAAAGGCTCGGCCGCCAGCCTGCTGCGCCGCAACCTGCTGATCTACGGTGTCGGTGGCCTGCTGGTGCCGTTTATCGGCATCAAGCTGATCGATCTGGTCATTACCGGCCTGGGTCTGGTGTAACGACATAATCGGGATGCGGGTCAGACCCGCATCCCCAGCCATCCTTTTGGAGCAAGAGAATCATGATAGCAATCAGAACCCTGTTGACCCTGACCCTGCTGCTGGGAGTGGGTTATCCACTGGCCGTCACCGGGCTGGCCCAACTGCTGTTCCCCTGGCAGGCCAACGGCAGCCAGCTGACCGACAGCAAGCAGCAACTCATCGGTAGCGCCCTGCTGGGGCAGAAATTCGAGCGAGCTGACTACTTCCATCCCCGCCCCTCCGCCAGCGATTTCAACACCATAGGCGGCAGCGCCAGCAATCTGGGGATGAGCTCGCCGCTGCGGGCAGAATTCGCCGAACAGGCCGCCAAGGCACAGCCTGAAACCAGCTCCCCCGCCATGCTGACCCGCTCCGCCTCCGGCCTCGATCCCCACCTGCCGCTGGATGCGGTGCTGGCTCAGGTCGACCGCGTCGCCAAAGAACGTGGACTGGATCCCGCCCAACTGACGGAGCAGGTCAAGTCGGCCACACAAGCTGGTATCCTTGGCCCGCAGGTGGTCAACATTCTCCAGCTGAATCTGCAACTGGATCATAAAAAGGGCGCCTGATGGCGCCCATTCCGGTTTGGTGATGACCTCGATTTTCGAAACGGGCGGCTGGCTCGATAGGGATAACAATGGCTGATGTAGCAAGCACCGACGCCCTGCTGGCGATTCTGATGCAGGAGCATGGGGATGCGTGATGAGGTAAGGGCTGACGCCCTGCTGGCGAGCCTGGAACAGGAGCACAAGGGCAAGCTGAAGGTGTTTCTCGGCGCCGCTCCCGGCGTGGGCAAGACCTACGCCATGCTGCAGGCGGTGCGGGAGCAGGCCAAAGAGGGGGTAGACATCCTGATCGGCGTGGTGGAGACCCATGGCCGTCAGGAGACCCTGGCTCTGCTCGACAAGCTCGCCATCATGCCGCGCAAGATCCACATGCACCGCCAGCAGCGACTGGAGGAGATGGATCTCGACGGCCTGCTCGCCCGCAAACCGGCCATCGCCGTGGTGGACGAGCTGGCCCACAGCAACGCCCCCGGCAGCCGCCACGAGAAGCGCTGGCAGGATGTGGAGGAGCTGCTCAACGCCGGGATTGACGTCTACACCACCCTCAACGTGCAGCATCTGGAGAGTCTCAACGATCTGGTGTGGCAGCTGACCGGGGTCAGGGTGAAAGAGACCCTGCCCGATCAGGTGCTGCTGGAAGCCGACAGTCTGGTGCTGATCGACCTGCCCCCCAAGGAGCTGCTCGGCCGCCTCAAGGAGGGCAAGGTCTATGTGCCCCATCAGGCCAAGGCGGCGCTGCAATCCTTCTTCTCCCTCAACAACCTCACCGCATTGCGGGAGCTGGCGATGCAGACTGCTGCCAGCCATGTGGAGGGCGATCTGCAACTGCAGTGGCAGGCAGCAGGCAAGAGCACCTTGCCGCTGCGGGGCAAGCTGATGGTTTGCCTCGGTGACCTGCACGGCTCGGCGCTGGTGCGCTACGGCCACCGCTTTGCCCAGCGCCGCCAACTCCCTTGGCTGGTGGTGCATGTCGACAGCAATGGCCGCCGCTCTGCCGATGTGGAGCAGGCGCTGGCGCTCGCCTCCCACCTCGGCGCCAAGGTGCTGACGCTATCCAGCCCGGCGGTCGCCAACACCCTGCTGGAGACCGCCGAACAGCAACAGGTCTCCCAGCTGCTGCTCGGCAAACCTCACAAGGCGCCGTGGCGCCGCTCGCTGGTGCAGCACCTGCTCAAACAGGCGCAGGGGCTCGAAATCACTCTGGTCGATACCGAGAAACACAAGCCCAAAGTGGGGATGCACGCCCCGACGCCGAAGGATATCCACCACAGCCTGCTGGCGGTGACCATCATGGGGATCACCTCGGCCGCCGCCTGGGGGCTCTCCTACTGGCTGCCACCAGCAGCGTTGCCGCTCATCTTCGTGCTGGGGGTGCTGGCGACCGCCCTCACCACCAGTCTGGTGCCCGCTACGCTGGCGGCGGTGCTGGGCTTTATCGCCCACAATCTGCTGTTCACCGCCCCCTACTTCTCCCTGAGCGTCGCCAACCACAGCGACCTGCTCACCCTGTTTGTGCTGCTTATCGTCGGCATGACCGCGGGACGGCTCGCCTCCCGCCAGCGGCAACAGCTGATCGGTCTGCGAGAGACCCAGCAGCTGGGTAATGCCCTGCTCTCCCTCAGTCAGGGGCTGGCCACCGCCAGCAGCCCGGAGGAGGTGCTCAGACAAGGTGCCCAGGCCATTTCACTGGCGCTCGGCCAGCCGACCGTGGTGATCGACAAGGAGTTCAACGACATGCTCGGCAACGAGAAGCACAGGCCCGGCCAGACCGACAAGGCGGCCATCGACTGGTGTCTGGCCCAGAAGCAGAGCGCCGGGGCCCACACCGCCACCCTCAATGCCGCCGAGGCCCAGTATCACCACCTCAGCGATGACCTGGTGATCGGCATAACGCTGGCCAATCCGCTCTCCTCCTCTGCCGAACATCAGCTGCAGGCGCTGCTCACCGACATTCGCGCCGCGCTGGCGCGGATCGACCTCAACGAGCGGCTGGCCGACAGCCAGTTGCAGGCGGAGACCGACCGGATGCGCGCGGCCCTGCTCTCCTCGGTCTCCCACGATTTGAAGACGCCGCTGGCCACCATCATGGGGGCTGGCAGCACCCTGCTGGAATATGGTGACCGGATCCCCGCCGAAGACCGCGACGAACTGCTCCACTCGGTGCAGGAGGAGGCGCGCCGCCTGCACAGCTATGTGCAAAATCTGCTGGATATGACTCGTATCGGCTCCCCCGACTTCCAGCTGAAACGGGACTGGGTCGATCTGGCGGATCTGGTGGAGAGCGCCCGCAAGCGGCTCGACTCCTCCTGGCGCCAGCACAAGCTGCTGGTCCATTTCGATCAGCATGTGCCCCAGCTCTATGTGCACGGCGCCCTGATCGAGCAGGTGCTGGTCAACATTCTCGACAACGCCTCCCGCTACTCGCCGGCAGGCACCCCCATCGAGTTCAAGGTGATGGTGGCCGAACCCGACCTCATCATCGACATCATCGATATCGGGGTCGGTATCGCCGAATCGGATCGGGAGAAGATCTTCAACCTCTTCTACACCCAGCCGGTTGGCGATTGCGGCAGCCGCGGCACAGGGCTTGGCCTTGCCATTTCCCGCGCTATGATAGAGGCCCACGGCGGCAAGATTTGGGCCTTCTCCGGCCCCAATGGCAACGGCACCTGCATGCGCATCTCCCTGCCGCTCGCACTCAATTCACCGGAGGTTTGATGGCGCACATTCTGGTCATAGATGATGAAGCGGCGATCCGTCGCTTTCTGCGGATCAGCCTGATTGCCGAGGGCCATCAGGTGAGTGAGGCGGTGGGGGTCAATGAAGGGCTGGAGCAGTATCGCCACCTCAATCCCGATCTGGTGATCCTCGATCTCGGTCTGCCGGACGGCGATGGCATTCAGGTGTTGCAGGCCATTCGCGAGCATCACCCCAATCCGGTGCTGGTGTTGTCGGCCCGCGATTCGGAGCAGGAGAAGGTGCGGCTACTGGATGCCGGCGCCAACGACTACATGAGCAAGCCGTTTGGCATCGGCGAGATGATGGCCCGCATCCGTGTGCTGTTGCGCCAGCGGGCTGGCGTCAGCAGCGGCGAGCGGCGCCACTTCCCCCAGTGCGGCCTGACGCTGGATGTCAGCAGCCACAAGGTGACCATGAAAGACGAGGAGATCCCTCTCTCCCGCAAGGAGTTCGCCCTGCTGCAGGCGCTGGTGTGCCACCCCGGCAAGCTGGTGATGCAGACCCAGCTGCTCAACGACATCTGGGGGCCGAGCCACAAGGAGGATACCCACTACTTGCGCATCGTCATCGCCAGTCTGCGCAAAAAGCTGGGGGATAACCCCCAGCAACCGACGCTTATCGAGACCGAATCCGGTATCGGCTACCGCTTTATCGGCAACTGACGTTTCACGTGGAACGACGCCCGCTGCAAATCAGCGCCAATAGACCGCAGCCACTCTGCAACAGGCCGAGATCCTGCAATCCGGCCGCCACCGCCAACCCCAGACTGAGCAGCAGGTAGTAGCCAAGCCCGAACAGGGCGCCAGCGCTGCCAGCCACCTCGCGATAGGCCAGCAGCGCCTGACTCAGCACATTGGGGATCGCCAGCCCGAAGGCCACCACAATCCCCATCATGGGCAACAGGAACCAGAAGTTGGCCTGACTCGCCCATACCAGCAGCCCGGCGACCAGCGCCAGAGCGCAAGCCAACCTGACCAGAGATGACGGCAGCCACCCCCTCCCCAGCAGATGCTTGTTGAGCAGGCTGCCAAGCAGAGTCGCCAGCGCCAGCAAGATCCCCGAATAGCCAAACTCGCCGGTGCTCAATCCCAATCCGGCAAACAGGAAGGGGGCCAGACTGTAGTAGCCAAACAGCATGGTGTTGAACAGGGCGACCAGCATGGCACTGCGCCAGAGCCCGCCATCTTTCATCATCCGACATGCCAGCGGCCAGAGTGCGACTTGCCGGGTGGTGGCCGGGCGGGTTTCCGGCAGTTGCCAGCAGGTCACCAGCAGCAAGCCTACCGCCAGTATCAGCAAACCGCTGAACACCCCGAGATAGCCGAACCCGCTCGCCAGCTGGCCGCCACTGAGCAGCCCCAGCACCGGGCTCAAGGAGAGCGCTATGCCCATCACCGAGAAGACCCGTGCCAGATCGCTGCCCTGATAGCTATCGCGCAGCATGGTCTGGGTCACCACGGAGCCCACGGCGGCGCCAAAGGCCGAGATAACCCGGGCCAGCAGCAGGGTTTCAAACTGGTTGGCCAGCAGCGCCAGCAGGGTGCCGACGCCATAGGTAAGCAGACCCGCCAGCATGGCGGGACGGCGCCCAATCAGATCGCAGAGCCGCCCCCAGCAGACCACGCCCACCGCAAACGCCAGAAAATAGACCGACAGGGTCTGGGATGCCTGCCCTTCACTCACCTGAAACTGGCTGGCGATGTGGGTCAGGATCGGGCTGTAGATGGTCTCCACAATTTGGGGAAACATCATCAATCCCACCACCAGCCAGAGCGGTGGCAACTTGTTGTTCATGACAAACCTCCTTCACAAGAGGTCGTCATTCTAGAGAGATGCCGATTGTCTGATTACAATAAGCAGGACTATAAACATCAAAAATCGGACATATGGCCTTTATTCTTCCCGATCACCCTTTTGACCCCGACCAGCTGACGGGCAGCGTGATCGGCATTGCCTCCGCGCTCGGTTGGCACGACTCGGGCCTGCATCAACATCAACGTCATCAGCTGCTGTTCGCCCAATCCGGCTGCATGACCATGGAGCTGGAAGGTCGGGTCTGCCTGCTGCCACCCACCCGCGCCGCCTGGCTGCCTGCAGGCACCTCACACCGGATCTTGATGCGCGGTGTGGTGGCCTACCGCTCCCTCTACTTCCAGCCGCACCCCGAGTTGCCCGGCACGGTCGAAGTGCTGGCAGTCAATCCGCTGCTGCACGAACTGATCGAACGGATGGCGCTCTGGCCGTGGGACAAACCGCAAGAGCAGCAACAACGGACGGTGGCTCTGTTTATGGAAGAATTGAGGCTGGCGCCGCGGGAGTCGTGGCAGTTGCCGCTGCCGATGGATCCCAGACTGGGCGACTGGCTACAGCAGTTGAAACGGGGGGATGCCCTGCCCGATCGGCTCAACCGGCTGGCCGAGCGGGTGGGTGCCAGTGACAAGACCATTGGCCGCATCTTCATGCGGGAGACCGGCATGAGCTATCAGGCGTGGCGTCAGCAGTGGCGGCTGTTGCGCGCCATGGAGCTGCTGGCAGAAAGCGAGTCCATCAGCCGGATTGCCGCTGCGCTGGAGTTCTCCAGCGACAGCGCCTTTATCAGCTTCTTCAAACAACATACGGGACAGACCCCCCTGCGCTACCTCAGCTCTCGGGGTGAGTCGCCACAGCCTGACTCGCCTCCACCACCAGGGTATCCAGCGCCAGCGGCTTGAGATTATGCAGCGCATCCTGCACCACGGCATGGGATGCCTGTTGCAACTCGCTCTGCACATCCTGCTCCAGCTGGACACTCTCCAGCTCGGGCCGCGGGTTTTCGTTGGCCATCACGTTCAGGCTCAGGACACTCACAATCAGGGTAGCGATCAGGCTTTTCATCTGGTTTGCTCCGGTATGGTTGAGATGACCAGATAGCTATTCCAATAGTTGTGCCAATCCTCACGCAATTCATAACATGATGATTTTGTTTAAATTAACTATATCTCGATACCAAATTGAGTCGCAAAATGCATCCCGCTCGGTCATTTTTAAACCAACAGTTGGTGCTTTTAACCACGCTTGATTTTTGCGCCATGTTCCACGTGGAACGTCCCATCTTTTTGATCGACACCCGCTTTTAAACTGAGCTATGGTGCTACATCCCCGTAACTCAAATCTGGATCTGTCACCGAATGGAATTTTCCTTGTTCGGCGAGAAGTTCACTCGCCACGCCGGTATTACCCAACTCATGGATGACCTCAATCAGGGGCTGACCAATCCGGACGCCATCATGCTGGGTGGCGGCAATCCGGCCCCAATCCCCGCCATGCTGGAACGCTTTCAGGCCGAGGCCAAGAGCCTGCTCGACAACGGCGAGCTGGTCAAAGCGATGGCCAACTACGACGGCCCCCAGGGCAAAGACAGGTTCACCAAAGCGCTGGCTGCCCTGCTCAGCAAGGAGCTGGGATGGGATATCTCGGCCCGCAATATCGCCCTGACCAACGGCAGTCAGAATGCCTTCTTCTACCTGTTCAACCTGCTGGCCGGTGAATTTGCCGATGGCCGCAAGAAAAAGGTGCTGTTCCCGCTCGCCCCCGAATACATAGGCTATGCCGACTCGGCGTTGGCGGACGACTACTTCGTGGCCTACAAGCCCACCATCGAGAAGCTGCCCGATGGCCAGTTCAAATACCACGTGGATTTCGAGAGCCTGCAGGTAGGTGACGATATCGGGGTGATCTGTGTCTCCCGCCCGACCAACCCGACCGGCAATGTTCTGACCGACGAAGAGATCGAACATCTCGATCAGATCGCCCGCGACAAGGGGATTCCGCTGCTGATCGACAACGCCTACGGCGTCCCCTTCCCGGGCATCATCTTCAGCGAAGCCAAGCCATTCTGGAACACCAACACCATCCTCTGCATGAGCCTCTCCAAGCTCGGCTTGCCGGGCACCCGCTGCGGCATCGTCATCGCCGACGAGAAGATCATTCAGGCCATCACCAACCTGAGCGGCATCATCAATCTGGCGCCGGGCAGTCTGGGCCCCGCCATTACCATCCCGATGATCGAGAGCGGCGAGATCATCGCCCTCAGCGAACAGGTGGTGAAGCCCTTCTATCAGCAGAAGGCAGAGCTGGCGGTGCAACTGCTGCGCGAAGCGATCCCCGATCCGCGCTTCCACATCCACAAGCCGGAAGGCGCCCTCTTCCTCTGGCTCTGGTTCGAGGGCTTGCCGATCCACTGTCAGGAGCTGTACGAACGACTGAAGGCGAAGAACCTGCTGATCGTGCCGGGGCACTACTTCTTCCCCGGCATCGACGACCCAGAGTGGCGCCACAGCCAGGAGTGCATCCGCCTCAACTACTCCCAGAGCGAGGAGCTGGTGCGACGCGGCATCGCCATCCTGGCCGACGAGATCAACACCCTCTACGCCGACTAAGCCAGTTCGACGATACAAAAACAGAGAGGCCTGCACATGCAGGCCTCTCTTGTTTATCACACGCCGGTTTGCTTAACCGGGCAGTGCCAGCTGATCGGGCTTGCCGATCGGAATGGCACGGGGCTTGAGCGCCTCAGGCAGCTCGCGTGCCAGATCGATGGTCAGCAGCCCATGTTCCAGCTTGGCGCCCTGCACTTCCACATGCTGGCTCAGCTTGAAGGCGAGCTCGAAGTCGCGCTCGGCGATCCCCTGATGGAGGAACTGGCGCTCATCGGCGGCGGCCTTTCGCCCCTTCACCTTGAGGGTGCCGTTTTCGGTTTCCAGCTCCAACTCTTCGCGCTCGAAGCCGGCCACGGCGACCGTGATGCGATAGCCGTCCTGATCGCGCTTTTCGATGTTGTACGGGGGGTAAGCGGCGGTCTTCTGCTCGAACAGACCTTCCAGCTCACGGGCCATCCGCTCGAAGCCAACGGCATTGGAATAAAGATGAGAAAAATCGAGGTTACGCATAATCCTATCCTTCTATAAGCAACAGGTTTTACTTCTCCACAGGCCCGTCATCGGCACCCGGGAAACGTCAACAATTCAATGAGGTCAGGCTATCAGCCGTTGATCTCAATCTTGCGGGGCTTCATCGCCTCGGGCACTTCGCGTACCAGGTCAATGTGCAGCAGACCGTTTTTCAGATCGGCGCCTTTCACCCGCACATAGTCGGCCAGCTGGAAGCGACGCTCGAAACCGCGTTCGGCTATGCCTTGGTAGAGGTAGTTGCGCTCGGTATCGGACTGCTTGTTGCCCTTCACTGTCAGCAGATTTTCCTGGAAGCTCAGCTCCAGCTCTTCCTGGGTAAAGCCCGCTACCGCCATGCTGATGCGGTAGTCGCTATCACCCAGCTGCTCGATGTTGTAGGGGGGATAACCGGCATTGCCATTGCTGGCCGCAGATTCGATGAGATTCGCCAGACGATCGAAACCGATGGCAGAACGATAGAGCGGAGAAAAGTCGATAGAACGCATAGTATTACCCTCTTGTGAGCGATAACGGATTGTTTGCCCTCCTTATGGACGGGCGCCTGGTCGAAACCTCTGTCGAGCGTTCCGGCCTTGTTACCTATATAGGGGCTCACTTTTTCCTTTCAAGGGGATTTTTTCAAATTTTTTAAATGGCCGTGCAGACCTGTAGAACATCAACCTGTTGGCCCGATAGTGATGATAATCGACCCGTGGGCCACTGATGGCAACTCACTCCGTCTCCCATAATTGGTTGCATATCCACCAGCCAACATGGAGCCATCCCATGAAGATTACCCAGGTTCGCAACGCCACCTTGCTGCTCGACTATGCCGGCACCCGCTTTCTGATCGACCCCATGCTCTCTGCCAAGGGGGCCTTCCCCGGCTTTGAAGGCACTGCCAACAGCCAGCTGCGCAATCCGCTGGTCGAGCTGCCGCTACCGATCGATGAGCTGGTCGATGTGGACGCCGTTATCGTCACCCACGACCATCCCGACCACTGGGATGATGCCGCCAGAGCCCTGATCCCCAAACATCTGCCGCTCTTGGTACAACATCAGAAAGATGCTGATGCCATTCGTGCCAGTGGCTTTGAAGATGTGCGCCTGCTGAGCGACCAGCCCGAGTTTGCTGGCATTCGCCTGCAGCAGACCGGTGGCCAGCACGGCAGCGACCAGTTGATGGCTGTACTGGGCGAGCGAATGGGAGAAGTGTGCGGCGTGGTCTTCTCCCACCCCGATGAACAGTGCCTCTATCTGGCCGGTGATACCATCTGGCATCCCTCTGTCGAGCAAGCCCTGCAACAGCATCAGCCCGAGGTCATCATCCTCAACTGTGGCAATGCACAGGTGCCCGGGCTCGGTTCCATCATCATGGGCAAGGAGGATATCGCCGCCGTTTATCAGGCCGCACCGCAAGCCACGCTGATCGCCAGCCATATGGAGGCGGTCAACCACGCCGTGCTGTCACGCCTAGAGCTGCGCGACTATCTGGCGGAACGGGGCATGATGGATCGGGTACGGGTGCCAGAAGATGGCGAGGCGATATCACTGTGATCCACAAAAGGTCCATGCCAGACATGACCCTTCGGCTTTCACTGCCGAACGCTTATGATGAGAGGCCTGCGCGCAGAGAGGAGCCTACACCATGACCACCCCGATCGTTGCCGTGGTGACCTTCGATCACTTCAGCCCTTTTCACTGCGCCGTCCCCTGCCTCATCTTCGGCGATATTCTGCCGGGCCAGCCACTGTTCGAGCTCAAGATCTGCTGCGGGGATGGCAACCCTCAGTCACGCTCGGCGCAAGGCTTCACCATTCAGGCTCCCCATGGGCTGGAGGTGCTGGCCGAGGCGGAGATCATCGTCATCCCCTTCTGGCACGACCCGGCAGCACGGCCACCCGCAGCGCTGCTCGATGCCCTGATTGCCGCCAGAACCAGAGGTGCCCGGTTGGTCGGGCTTTGCCTCGGCACCTATGTGCTCGCCTACGCCGGGCTGCTCAATGGTCGCAAGGCATCGACCCACTGGGAGTACGAGCAGGATTTCTGCCGCCGCTTTCCCTGCGTGCAGCTCGATACCAACGCCCTCTATGTCGATGATGATGGGCTGGTCACCTCCGCAGGTACTGCCGCCGGGCTGGACTGCTGCCTCTATCTGGTGCGCCAGTACCACGGCTCGGCCATCGCCAACAAGGTGGCGCGGCGGCTGGTGATCCCACCTCACCGGGAAGGGGGGCAGGCCCAGTTTATCGAGCAGCCGGTGCCCGCCTCCACCCGCGATGTCCGGATGAATCAATTGCTCGATCACCTGCGTGCCCATCTGGCCGAGCCTCACACCCTGGACTCTCTGGCAGATCACACCCTGATGAGCAGACGCACCTTTACCCGCCGTTTTCATCAGGCAACCGGCCTCTCGGTGGGTGAATGGCTGCTGGCGGAGCGGCTCAGGTGCAGTCAGGAGCTGCTGGAGGTAAGCGGCCATTCCATCGATCGCATTGCCGAGCTGGTCGGCTTCAAGAGTGCCACCTCCCTGCGCAATCACTTTCGCTCCCGCTTTGCCATCTCCCCCAGCGAGTGGCGACGATCTTTTCGTGGCCATAACTCCTGATGATGCCCGCTGTACCTGCTCACCTCGCTATGGCAGGCTAATCAGAGATCCCGAGGAGTCATTCCATGTCCCGTTCAGAACGCCTGCTGGCCCTGCTCCAGCTGCTGCGCGGCCACCGCTACGCCATCACAGGCGTGGAACTGGCCAGCCAGCTTGGCATCAGCCTGCGCACCCTCTATCGGGATATCGCCACCCTGCAGGCACAGGGCGCCCACATCGAGGGGGAAGCGGGCATCGGCTATGTGCTTCGCCCCGGCTTCATGCTGCCGCCGCTGATGTTCAGCGAGGAGGAGCTGGATGCGCTGGTGCTGGGCTCACGCTGGGTAGCGGCCCATGCCGACCATGCCCTCAGTACCGCCGCCAGCAGCGCGCTGGCCAAGATAGAGGCCGTGCTGCCCGCCGACTACCGCCAACAGCTGCATGCCAATGCCTTGCTGATCGGCACCTCTCGCGGTGACAGCCCCGTCGACGAGGCTCAGCTGCGCAGCGCCATCCGCCAGCAGCGCAAGGTGAGCCTGAGCTATCGGGATCTCAAGGAGGAGAGTTCGGAGCGCACCGTCTGGCCCTGTGCCCTCGGCTACTTCGATCAGGTGCGGGTACTGGTGGCCTGGTGCGAACTGCGTCAGGGCTTTCGCCACTTTCGGGTCGATCGCATCACCCGGATGCAGCCGCAAGATTGCCGCTATCCAAAAAACAGAGAGAGCCTGCTGAAGGAGTGGCGCACCACCCAGCAAATCCCGCAGCCGAAATTCATTGCTGACAGAAACTGACAGCAGGTAGCGCCATCCTGAGGGGGTCGACGCAGATGTGCTATTTCATCTGTTAGGTCATATAGATCGAAACGAGGTTGCTCAAAAACATGAACAATAAAAGTGGTTATATCGGCGTCAACGGTGGTGAGTTGTATTACGAACTTTCGGGTAATCCTGATGGTGAGCCTTTATTGATGCTTCATGGTGGCCTTGGTTCCCTTAATGAACTAATACCCATTCAAAGATATGTTGCCATGGATTATCAGTTGATCAGTGTAGATTTCCGTGGCCATGGAAAATCCCCTCTAGGTAGTAAGCCACTGAGTTACTTGCAGTATCAGCAAGATATCCAAACACTCCTCGACTATCTGGGCGTTGATAAATATTCAATATTTGGCTTTAGTGATGGTGGTATCGTAGGTTATCGACTAGCCGTACAAGAACCCGATAGCGTTTCTTGTTTGGTTACACTTGGTGCAACGTGGCGATTAGAGCCTGATGATCCATCACTCGGGTTGCTAAGCGGCTTAACAGCAGACTTTTGGATTTCAAAGTTTGCCGATGATGTCGCGCTATATAAGGTGTCAAATCCCGAGCCTGATTTCCCAAAACTGGTCGATGCTGTAAAGGCTGTTTGGCTTGATACAACACCATCTGGCTACCCGAGTAACCTAGTTGAAAAAATTCGTTGTCCGACATTAATCATGAGGGGTGATAACGATGTCATATTTTCGCTTGAGGAGTCTGTGGCTTTAAAAGCAAAAATCGCAGATTCCAGTTTTGCCAATATTCCACTCGCGGCTCACTCAGCTCATCAAGAATCGCCGGAACTGGTAGGTAAAATGCTTCAACAGTTCATGTCACAGCATAAAAACTATTAACTCTTCCATAGCACACTGCATATAAAGAATCAGCTCTGTGCAAGTGAACTCATCATCAAAATGCCGAACATCAAATTCGGCATTTTCTTTATCTCAGCCCGATCGCCCATCCTTTCAACTGCCAGTGTTTCACGTGGAACGTCGGGCGGCATCCGGCTGGGCCGTCTGTGCTATCATCCCCGCTCCTTACTCTCTGGAGAAACAATGACCACTCGACATAATCCGCTCGAACTGTACCAGCCGGACAACAGCTCCCCCGATAAACTGAGCGAACTACAGCTGATGCTATTTGCCCTACTACAACAGCGTGAGCAGGAGTTTGGCTTCAACCAGAACGTAATCGTCCACTACCCGGAAGCGAGCTTTCTCACCGCTCCGCTCGATTATCTGGATCAGCTGATCCTGGAACAGCAGCAACAGGGTCACCTCATCAATGAGGTGGTGATACTCACCACTTACCCTCAGGTGCACACCCCACTGGTCGAGCGTGACTATCTGCATGAAGCGGTTCATATGCCCGCAGGCCCCGACCATACGGCGATCTTCAGGATGCATTGCGGTTCCTACCCGACAGGTAAAACCCTCTATATCGAGGCCGTCAACGAGCAGGATCCCAAGATCCGGCCCACCTTTGTGTTGATGCTGCGCGATGAAAATGGTGAATTACAGGGTGGTATGTCCGGATCAATCTGGAACCAGGATGAGCGACGTTACGCCTATATCGGCACAGTAGTGGTGAGACCGGAACAACCCGCGGGAACCGGCACCCTGCTCGCCAATACCGTGCTGGAGTACCTGACGCAGCAAGGGGTTTATGAGGTCAATCTCGGTACCCAGACCGCCGAGCCCTTCTATGCCAAACTGGGCTTCCAGACCATTCACCACATAGTGCCAGCGTTGCGTCACCGCACAGCTAGCGATGGCGCGGTGCTACCCCACAACCTGGTCATCATGAGCAAAATACTCTGATAAAGCAGACTACAAATGTAAAAAAGCCGCTCTTGTGAGCGGCTTTTTATTGCAATCAGCGAGTCTGATTAGACGTCGAGGTTGGCCACGCGCAGGGCGTTGGTCTCGATAAAGTCGCGACGGGGCTCAACGGCATCACCCATCAGGGTGGAGAAGAGCTGGTCAGCGCCGACGGCGTCGTCGATGGTGACGCGCAGCATGCGGCGGGCTTCCGGATCCATGGTGGTTTCCCACAGCTGGTCCGGGTTCATCTCACCCAGCCCTTTATAGCGCTGGATGTAGATGCCGCGTTTGCCTTCGCCCATCAGCCACTCGACGGCTTCCACGAAGTTGGCGACCGGCTTGACCTTCTCGCCACGCTTGATGAAACCACCTTCCTCGATCAGGTTGGCGATCTCCTTGCCCAGCGAGACCAGTTGACGGTACTCACCGGATTGCAGGAAGTCGTAGCTGAGCGGATATTCGCGGTCGACACCGTGCTGACGTACCACGGCGTGCGGAACGTACAGGCTGCGCTCTTCATCACGACGAACCTGGATCTGGTACTGGATACCGTGGTTGCTCTCGTTGAGCACGGCTTCCATACCCTGACACCAGGCCAGCAGTTCGCTCTCGCTGTTCAGCAGCGCTTCGTTCAGCTCCGGCTGATAGATCAGCTGGGTCAGCACGGCTTCCGGCGCACGACGAGACATGCGGGTGATCAGGTGAGTCACCGAGCGGTGCTGGTTGACCAGACGCTCCAGCGCCTCGCCACCGATGGCCGGGGCAGACTCGTTAACGTGCAGGGTAGCACCATCCAGCGCCATGGCGGTCTGGTACTGCAGCAGCGCGTCTTCGTCTTTCAAATACTGCTCCTGCTTGCCCTTCTTAACCTTGTAGAGCGGCGGCTGGGCGATGTAGACGTAGCCACGTTCGATGATTTCCGGCATCTGACGATAGAAGAAGGTCAGCAGCAGGGTTCGGATGTGCGCACCATCGACGTCCGCATCGGTCATGATGATGATGTTGTGATAACGCAGCTTGTCCGGGTTGTACTCGTCGCGACCGATACCGCAACCCAGTGCGGTGATCAGGGTGCCCACCTCTTGCGAGGAGATCATCTTGTCGAAACGGGCCTTCTCTACGTTCAGGATTTTACCCTTGAGCGGCAGGATGGCCTGGTTCTTACGGTTGCGACCCTGCTTGGCGGAACCGCCAGCAGAGTCCCCTTCCACTATGTAGAGTTCGGAGAGAGCCGGGTCTTTTTCCTGACAGTCAGCCAGCTTGCCGGGCAGACCGGCGATATCCAGTGCACCTTTACGGCGGGTCAGTTCGCGGGCTTTGCGGGCCGCTTCACGGGCACGGGCCGCATCGATGATCTTGTTGACCACGATCTTGGCATCGCCCGGGTTTTCCAGCAGGAAGTCCGCCAGCTTCTCACCCATCGCCTGCTCAACGGCGGTCTTCACTTCGGAAGAGACCAGCTTGTCTTTGGTCTGGGAGGAGAACTTGGGATCCGGCACCTTGACGGAGATAACGGCAATCAGACCTTCACGCACGTCGTCGCCACTGGCGGCAGACTTGGCCTTCTTGCTGTAGTCCTCTTTGTCCATATAGGAGTTCAGAGTACGGGTCAGCGCGGTACGGAAGCCAACGAGGTGAGTACCACCATCCCGCTGCGGGATGTTGTTGGTGAAGCAGTAGACCCCTTCCTGATAGGCGTCGTTCCACTGCATCGCCACTTCAACGCCGATACCATCCTGCTCGGTGGTGAAATGGAACACCTTCGGGTGGATCGGGGTCTTGTTCTGGTTCAGGTATTCAACAAACGCCTTGATGCCACCCTCGTAGCAGAAATGCGCCTCGCGGCCATCACGCTCGTCTTGCAGACGAATGGAGACACCGGAGTTGAGGAAGGAGAGCTCGCGCAGGCGCTTGGCCAGGATCTCGTAGTGGAACAGGGTATCGCTGAAAATGGCCGGGCTCGGCCAGAAGCGAACTTCGGTACCGGTGCCGGTGCTGTCGCCAATCTGCTTGAGCGGCGCCTGTGGCTCACCCAGATGATAGGTCTGCTCGTAGACGTGGCCGTTACGACGAATAGTCAGCAACAGCTTGTCAGAGAGGGCGTTAACTACCGAGACACCCACGCCATGCAGGCCGCCGGATACCTTGTAGGAGTTGTCATCAAACTTACCGCCTGCGTGCAGCACGGTCATGATGACCTCTGCGGCGGAGCGGCCCTCCTCCTCGTGCATGTCTACCGGGATACCCCGGCCATTGTCACGCACAGAGACAGAACCGTCGGAATGGATCTTGACCAGAATATCGGAGCAGTAGCCAGCGAGCGCCTCGTCAATGGAGTTATCGACGACCTCGAACACCATGTGGTGCAGACCCGAGCCATCATCCGTATCGCCGATATACATCCCCGGGCGCTTGCGGACCGCATCCAGGCCCTTCAGCACCTTGATATTCGAGGAGTCGTAAGTATTTTCACTCATAGCTTACTCTCTGCCTTCTCTAACGTTTCGGAGATTTTACCCTGTTCCACGTGGAACAACTTACAGTCATTCGCATCCATCATGTCTGCGAGCTGACCGGTGTCGATGGCGGTGATAAACACCTGGGACGCACACTGCTTCAGCCTTGCGGCCAGCAAGCGGCGCTTGTCGACATCCAGTTCAGAGGCAAAATCGTCAATTAAAAAAATACAGCCACGGCTGCTATGTTGATTCAAATAGAGCCCTTGGGCCAGTCGCATGGCGCAGACCAGCAACTTCAGCTGACCCCGGGACAAAATATCCTGAGCGGGTACCCCGTTCGCCTTGAGGCGCACATCGGCTTTCTGTGGACCGACACCGGTATAGCCCAGCGCCCGATCCCGCTCAAACCCCGCCTCCAGCAGATCGCCGAGGGGAGTATCTTTCTCCCAGCCCCGGTAAAAGCCGAGACTGATATCGAATTCCGGCAGAAAATCCGCCGTCATCTCCTTGATCAGGGGCGTAATGGCCTGACAATAACTGGCGCGAAACTCGGCCAGCTCACCCCCCAGCCGCACCAATTCCTGATCCCAGAACGCCAGCTGGCGGTACTGGGTGCTCTGGCGCAGCAGTGCATTGCGCTGTTTCAGCAGCCGCCGCACTCGCCCCCACAGGGCAAAGAAGGTCGGCTCCTGATGGAAAACGCCCCAATCGAGCCAGGCACGGCGAGCCTGAGGCCCGCCCGTCAGCAGGTTGAAGCCATCGGGATGGATCAACTGCACCGGCAACAGCTCCGCCAAATCGGCCAGCCGCTGGGCCTGTGCCCCGGCAATCTTGAGCTGGGTCTCGCCACTCTTGTCTTTGGCAAGACCGATCGGTACCTGACGCCCCTCCAGCTCGCACTGGGCAAACAGGGTAAACGCCCTCTCCCCCTGGCGGATGACCCGCCCGGTCAAATGAGTGCGAAAGGAGCGCCCCAGACCAAGGTAGTGAATGGCTTCCAGCACGCTGGTCTTGCCGCTGCCATTGCACCCGACCAGAATGTTGAGGCCGGGTGACAGCTTGAGACTGGCTTGCTGGATATTGCGAAAGTCGCTGAGCTGGAGTTTGACCAGGGACACGACTAGATCCGCATCGGCATCACCACGTACTGAGCATCCTGATGTTCAAAATCCTCAATAATGGCACTGCTGATGGAATCGCTCAGGCTAATCCGAATTTGGTCACATTTTAACGTATTCAGCACGTCGAGCACATAAGAGACGTTAAAGCCGATCTCCATCTCGCCAGCGGCATATTGTACGTCAAGCAGCTCTTCGGCTTCTTCCTGTTCCGGGTTGTTGGCGGTGATGCGCAGCAGGTTTTCCTGCAGATTGAGACGCACCCCACGGAATTTCTCGTTGGAGAGGATGGCGGCGCGGGCAAACGCCTGACGCAGATCCTCACGGCCGGCGATGAGCGCCTTGTCGCTGTTGCGCGGAATGACGCGGCGCCAGTCCGGGAAGCGGCCATCCACCAGCTTGGAGGTGAAGATGAAGCCGTCCAGCGCAGCCCGCAGGTTGCTGCGACCGATCTGCAGCCGCACCGGCTTGTCTTCCGCCTCCAGCAGACGCACCAGCTCCAGTACCCCTTTGCGCGGCAGGATAACTTGATGATCGGGCAGCGATTCCCCTACTACCTCGCGGCGGCAGGTGGCCAGACGGTGACCGTCGGTCGCCACGGTGCGCAGACCGTGACCTTCGCTCTCGAACAGCATGCCGTTCAGGTAGTAACGCACGTCCTGACTGGCCATGGAGAACTGGGTCGCATCGATCAGCTTCTTCAGCTCCAGCTGGCTGATATCGAACTCGAGCACGGATTCCCAATCCTCGATGTTCGGATACTCGGTCGCCGGCAGGGTCGAGAGGTTGAAGCGGGAACGACCGGAGCGGATGATCAGGCGCTCGCCTTCGGTATTGAGACGGATCTCGGCGCCTTCCGGCAGACCACGGCAGATATCCAGCAGCTTGCGCGCCGGTACTGTGGTGCGGCCATCTTCGCTGGCCCCGTTCAGATAGACCTGACCGATCATCTCTACTTCGAGATCGGTACCGGTCAGTGACAGCAGACCGTTGCTGACATCAAGCAGCACGTTGCCGAGGATCGGCAGGGTCGGTCGGCCGCCGAGGGCGCCGGACACCAGTTGCAGAGGACGTAACAGGGCCTCACGGCTAATTTCGAGCTGCATCTGTGCTCTCCGTTGTGATTAGGAGGAAAAGATTCGGATCAGGTTGGAATATTCGCGCTGCATCTGTCCACTCGATTCCGTTATCAGGAAGAAAGGGTACGGATCAGGTTGGAATAGTCCTCCTTGATGTCATGACTCTCCTCCTTCAGCTGCTCGATCTTGCGGCAGGCATGAAGAACGGTAGTGTGGTCACGACCACCAAAGGCATCACCTATCTCCGGCAAACTGTGGTTGGTCAGCTCCTTGGCCAGTGCCATCGCCAGCTGGCGCGGACGGGCAACAGAGCGGGAACGACGCTTGGAGAGCAGATCCGCCAGCTTGATCTTGTAGTACTCCGCCACCGTCTTCTGGATATTGTCGATGGTGACCAGCTTCTCCTGCAGTGCCAACAGGTCTCGCAGCGCTTCGCGCACGAAATCGATGTTGATGGCACGGCCGGTGAAGTTGGCGTTGGCGATCACCCGGTTGAGGGCGCCTTCCAGTTCACGGACGTTGGATCGCAGACGTTTGGCAATGAAGAAGGCCACTTCGTCCGGCAGATGGATCTGGTTCTCGTCTGCCTTGCGCATCAGGATCGCGACGCGGGTCTCCAGCTCCGGCGGTTCGATCGCCACGGTCAGGCCCCAGCCGAAGCGGGACTTGAGGCGATCCTCGACACCGTTGATCTCCTTCGGATAGCGATCCGAGGTCAGGATGATCTGCTGATTACCTTCCAGCAAGGCATTGAAGGTATGGAAGAACTCCTCCTGGGAGCGCTCCTTGTTGGCGAAGAACTGGATGTCATCGATGAGCAGGGCATCGACACTGCGGTAGTAACGCTTGAACTCTTCAATGGCGTTGTTTTGCAGCGCTTTCACCATGTCCTGAACAAACCGCTCGGAGTGCATATAGATGACTTTGGCATCTTTTTTACTCTCCTTGATGGCATTGCCAACGGCGTGCAGCAGGTGGGTTTTACCCAGGCCGGTGCCGCCATAGAGGAACAGCGGGTTGTAAGCACCACCCGGATTGTCCGCTACCTGACGGGCAGCCGCACGCGCCAACTGGTTGGACTTACCCTCGACGAAATTCTCGAAGGTATAGTTCACGTTGGTGTTGCTCTTGTGGTTCGGCTCGGGCTTGGCTTCAGCCTTGCTTTCCCAGCTCTTCTGCAAGTTATTCACAGGCGCGGCACCCTGTACCGGTGCTCTGGCGACAGCAACAGGATGGGGACGATTGCCTATATCAAAACGCAGGGCGGGGCCGTCGACCCCGCAGAGTTCGTTGATGATGCCGTTAACCCGGATGAGATACTTGTCTCGTACCCAGTCCAGAACAAAGCGATTCGGTGCATACAGGGTCAGAGTATTGTCACTCAACTCCGCTTGAAGCGGCCGGATCCACATGCTGAATTCTGCCGAGGGCAACTCATCTTGCAGCCGGTTAAGGCACTGCTGCCATAGCGAAGCAGTCACTCTAAACTCCTGTCGATTGATTAACTAAAGACCGGCTATTCTACGTTTTTAGCCGCCGGATCTCCAGCCATCGCCCGGTGGATCCAGCAAATAAGATCCTTGACTTTCAAGGATCCAGCGCCTTTGGATCGGATTTCATCCCCAAAGTTACCCACAGCTTGATCCACCGTCCGGATTGGTCGATCCCGTGCTTCTCTCCTGTTATTTCATATAACCAAATGTCATTTATTTTTTAAATTTTATTCCAATAACATCAGGGCCAAACCAGTTATTACAACTACAAATACAAGACATTGAGAGAGAGAAACACCATGAAAACATCCATCAAACTGATTTCCGGCGCAGCCATCCTGCTCGCCACCCTGTCCGGTCAGGCCATCGCCCAGGAGACCATCAAGGTCGGCATGTCTGGCAAATATTTCCCGTTCACCTTCGTCAAGCAGGACAAGCTGCAAGGCTTTGAAGTGGATATGTGGAACCAGATCGGCGAGCGCACCGGCTACAAGGTCGAATTCGTGACCGCCAGCTTCTCCGGCCTGTTTGGCATGCTGGAAACCGGCCGCATCGATACCATCTCCAACCAGATCACCATCACCGACGAGCGCAAGGCGAAGTACGACTTCTCCCAGCCTTACGTCTATGACGGCGCCCAGATCGTGGTACGCAAGGGCAACAGCACCATTCATGGCATCAAGGATCTGGAAGGCAAGAAGGTGGCCGTGAACCTGGGTTCCAACTTCGAAGAGCTGCTGCGCAAGAACGACCCGAACAAGAAGATCGACATCCGCACCTATGACTCCGCCTTCGAGCAGGATGTCGCCCTGGGTCGCATCGATGCCTTCGTGATGGACCGCGTCTCCACCGCCCAGCTGATCAAAGAGTCCAAGCTGCCGCTGCAACAGGCTGGCGCACCGTTCGAGACAATCGAGAACGCACTGCCCTTCCTGAAGACCCCGGAGAAACAGGCGCTGCTGAAGAAGGTCGACGAGGCCCTGACCGCCATGCGCAAGGATGGCTCCCTGCGTCAGATCTCCGAGAAATGGTTCGCTTCCGACATCACCGACAAATAAATGATGGAATTTGACCTCGAATACACGCTGGGGCTGTTTCCCATCCTGCTCAAATACCTGGGCACCACGATGGAAATGGCCCTGTGGGGATTCGTGCTGGCACTCGTACTCTCGCTGGCCCTGGCGATAGTACGGGTGTTTCGCGTCCCTGCGATTCACTGGCTGGCGATGCTCTATATCTCGTTCTTTCGGGGTACACCGCTACTCGTTCAGCTGTTCCTGCTCTACTACGGACTGCCGCAGCTGTTCCCGATCTTCGTGGGGATGGATGCCTTTACCGCCGCCATCGTCGGTCTGACCCTGCACTTCGCCGCCTACATGGCCGAGTCGATCCGCGCAGCCATCCTCGGCATTCACAAAAGCCAGATGGAAGCGGCGCTCAGTATCGGCATGAGCCGTTATCAGGCGATGCAGCGGATCATCCTGCCGCAGGCGGCACGTATCGCCACCCCGTCGCTGATGAACTACTTCATCGATATGATCAAGAGCACCTCGCTGGCCTTCACCCTGGGGGTGGCCGAGATAATGGGCAAGGCGCAAATGGAAGCCTCCTCCTCCTTCAAGTTCTTCGAGAGCTTTATGGCGGTGGCGCTGATCTACTGGGTGGTGGTGATCTTCTTTACCCGCTTGCAGCATCTGCTGGAAATTCGTCTTAACCGTGCCTATTAAAGGAGGGCTCTTATGATCAAGCTAACCGGCCTCTCCAAGGCATATCACGGCAATCAGGTGCTCAACGGCATCGATCTGGAGGTCAAAAAGGGGGAAATTGTCGTCATCATCGGCCCCTCCGGCACCGGCAAATCGACTCTGTTGCGCTGCCTGAACCTGCTGGAGACCCCGGATGCGGGCACCCTGGCCATCGACGATCTCGAGCTCAATCTGGCCAAGGCCAGTGAACAGCAGGCGATCGAGCTGCGCAAGCGGGCCTCCTTCGTGTTCCAGAACTACGCCCTGTTTGCCAACAAAACAGCGCTCGACAACATCGCCGAAGGGCTGATCACCGTCTGGAAGCAGCCAAAAGCGGAGGCCCGCGCCACAGCGCTCGGCATCCTCAAGGACATTGGTCTTGCCGACAAGCAGGATGCCTATCCGGCCTCCCTCTCCGGCGGCCAGCAGCAGCGGGTCGGCATTGGCCGCGCCATGGCGGCCCACTCCAAGGTGATCCTGTTTGACGAGCCCACCTCGGCCCTCGATCCCGAGTGGGTCGACGAGGTTTTGGGACTGATGAAAGAGTTGGCCCGCCAGCACCAGACCATGGTGGTGGTGACCCATGAGATTGAATTTGCTCGTGATGTTGCCGATCGGGTGATCTTCATGGAAGGGGGGCGGATCGTCGAGCAGGGCCCGCCGGATCAGATATTGGTCGATCCCAAGGATCCCCGTACCCGGGAGTTCTTGCGGAAAGTCCTTAAATAGCTCTCTCTTTGGCGGCCTGGCCGCCTTTTTTATTGAGGGATCCCTTGTTTAACCCCGGGTTGCCAGTATAATCCGGAGCCCTTGATCCTCTGGATCCTCACGCTCGGCAGCGGCCTTTTCAAGACCACGGCAGGATGAGAGGGAACGGCGGATTGACTAAAAGCCGAACTCTGTTTAGAATTCGGCCTCTTTTGCTAGTCGTCACACGCTATAGCTGGCGCGTCGGCTAAGTGTGACAATCAAAACTGTACAGAAATACGGAATCGAATCATGAAACGTACTTTTCAACCGTCCAACCTGAAGCGCAAGCGCTCTCACGGTTTCCGCGCCCGCATGGCAACTGCCAACGGTCGTAAAGTTCTGGCCGCTCGTCGTGCCAAGGGTCGTGCCCGTCTGGTAGTTTAATGCCTACCCAGCACACCTTCTCTCGGGAGTTACGTCTGTTAACTCCCGAACACTTCAAACGCGTTTTCGCCGAGCCTGTCCGGGCTGCTTCCCCGCAAATTACGCTTCTCGCCTGCCCCAATTCACTCGAACACTCTCGTCTTGGTCTCGCTGTGCCTAAAAAAGCACTCAAGCGTGCCGTCTGGCGTAACCGTGTCAAACGGGTGGTCCGGGAAAGTTTCCGCCTCAAACAACATCAGCTGCCCGCTATCGACATCGTGGTGATCGCCAAGGCCGGTGTTAAAGAGATGGATAACGAGGAACTGTTCAAGTTACTGGAAAAGCTATGGCGCACTCTGTCACGCCGTTGCAATGGGTAGCTATCAAACTGATACGCCTGTATCAGCTAATCATTAGCCCTCTGCTCGGGCCGCGCTGCCGTTTTACTCCAACTTGTTCCCAATTTGCGATAGAAGCCATCCGACTTCACGGTTTCATAAAAGGCGTTTGGTTAGCTAGCAAACGTCTATTAAAATGCCATCCCTTATCCGAGGGTGGTTATGACCCGGTTCCGCAACCAAAGCGAAGAAACTGAAGACTATGGAATCACAACGCAATCTACTCCTGATCGGTTTGCTGTTCGTGAGCTTTCTGCTCTGGCAACAGTGGGAGTCCGACAAGGCTCCGAAGCCGGCCCCGACTACCGTGGCCCAAACCGAACATTTCGTACCTGAAGCCGGTCAGACCGGTGATATTCCTCAGGTTTCCGAGCAAGCCAACGCGACTGCCGCACGCAAGCTGATCACCGTCTCCTCTGACGTGCTCAAGCTGACCCTGGATACCCAGGGTGGTGACGTCGTGTCTGCCGAACTGCTGTCTCACAAACTGGAAGAGGGCAAGGACCAACCGTTCGTGCTGCTGACCAGCAAGCCTGAGCACCTCTATATCGCCCAGAGCGGTCTGGTGGGTCGCAACGGTCCGGACAGTCAGGCCGAAGGTCGTCCTACCTATGAAGCCGCCCAGACCAGCTATCAGCTGGCCGATGGTCAGGATCAAGTCGTCGTTCCGATGACCTGGACCGACAGCAAGGGCGTGGTCTTCACCAAGGAGTTCATCCTCAAGCGTGGCGACTATGCCGTTGGCGTTGATTACAAGATCGACAACAAATCTGCCGAGCCGGTTCAGGTGCAGTTCTATGGTCAGCTGAAGCAGACCGTAGCAACGCCGAAGGATCAGGAAGGTCATGCCATGGTAGCCAGCGCTTACCGTGGTGGTGCCTTCTCCACTGAAGATACCCGCTACAAGAAATACACCTTCGACGAGATGAAGGATGCCGACCTGAACAAGACCACCAAGGGTGGTTGGGTCGCCATGCTGCAACACTACTTCGTCTCTGCCTGGGCACCGAATGCCGACGATACCAACAGCTTCTACAGCCGTGTGATCCCGGGCAAAGGCCAGGCCATCATCGGTTACAAGGCGCCGCTGGTTGACGTGGCTGCCGGCCAACAGGCCGAAGTGACCAGCAAGCTGTGGGTCGGTCCCAAGCTGCAAGACCAGATGGCCAAGGTGGCTAACCACCTCGACCTGACCGTTGACTACGGCTGGCTGTGGTTCATCGCCCAACCGCTGCACTGGCTGCTGACTGTGTTCCACGGTTTCGTCCAGAACTGGGGTCTGGCCATCATCATGCTGACCCTTCTGGTGCGCGGCATCATGTTCCCGCTGACCAAGGCCCAGTACACCTCCATGGCCAAGATGCGCATGCTGCAACCCAAGATTGCGGCCCTGCGCGAGCGCTTCGGCGATGACCGCCAGAAGATGTCTCAGGGCATGATGGAGCTGTACAAGAAGGAGAAGGTCAACCCGCTGGGTGGCTGCCTGCCGATCCTGGTTCAGATGCCGATCTTCATCGCCCTCTACTGGGCACTGATGGAGTCCGTTGAACTGCGTCACGCGCCGTTTGCCCTGTGGATCACTGACCTGTCAGTGAAGGACCCCTTCTTCGTGCTGCCAATCCTCATGGGTGCCTCCATGTGGTATCTGCAGAAGATGAGCCCGACCACCGTAACCGACCCGATGCAGCAGAAAGTGATGCAGTTCATGCCGATCATCTTCACTTTCATGTTCCTCTGGTTCCCGGCTGGTCTGACTCTCTACTGGCTGGTGAGCAACGTCATCTCCATCATCCAGCAGACCATCATCTATCGTCAGCTGGAGAAGAAAGGACTGCATTCACGCAGCTAATCTTCCCGTGATGACAAAAGAGGCGGCCTTCGGGCCGCCTTTTTTATTACAATGTCTCCCACTACGTTTTCCTATCAGCGAACAAACGAGCCAAGCAAGATGACAACAGATACGATCGTGGCCCAGGCCACCGCGCCAGGCCGTGGTGGCGTCGGCATAGTCCGGGTCTCCGGCCCCGCCGCCGAACAGGTCGCCGGGATAGTGCTCGGCAAGCTCCCGCGGGTGCGCTACGCCGAATATCTGCCGTTCAGGGATGAGCAAGGCCAGGTACTGGATCAGGGCATCGCCCTGCTGTTCAAAGCCCCCAACAGCTTCACCGGCGAGGATGTGCTGGAGCTGCAGGGCCACGGCGGCCCCGTCATCATGGACATGCTGATCCGCCGCATTCTGAAAATCGACGGCATTCGTCCTGCCCGCCCCGGCGAGTTCAGCGAGCGCGCCTTCATCAACGACAAGCTGGATCTGGCACAGGCCGAAGCTATCGCTGACCTTATTGAAGCCTCCAGCGAACAGGCCGCCCGCAGCGCCATGCACTCCCTGCAGGGGCAGTTCTCCAGCAAAATCCAGCAACTGGTGGAGAGCCTGATCCGGCTGCGCATCTATGTAGAAGCGGCCATCGACTTCCCGGACGAGGAGATCGACTTCCTCTCCGACGGCAAGGTGGCGGGCGACCTCTACGCCATCATGTCCGAGTTGGACGACGTGCGCGGGGAAGCCAAACAGGGCGCTCTGCTGCGGGAAGGGATGAAGGTGGTGATCGCCGGTCGTCCCAACGCCGGCAAATCGAGCCTGCTCAATGCCCTGGCGGGCCGCGAGTCGGCCATCGTCACCGAGATTGCCGGTACCACCCGCGACGTGCTGCGCGAACATATCCATCTCGATGGCATGCCGCTGCACATCATCGACACCGCCGGTCTGCGCGACACTCAGGACAAGGTGGAGCAGATCGGTATCGAGCGCGCCTGGGCCGAGATCGAACAGGCCGATCGGGTGCTGTTTATGGTGGATGGCACCACCACGGACGCGGTTGACCCGCGAGAGATCTGGCCGGAATTTGTTGATCGGTTGCCAAAAAACATCGGCCTCACCGTCATTCGCAACAAGGCCGATCTGACCGGCGAGGATCTGGCACCGAGCCAGGAGCAGGGCCACGCCGTCTACCGCATCTCCGCCAAGACCGAGCTGGGACTGCCTGCCCTGCGCGAGCACCTGAAAGCCTGCATGGGCTTCCAGGGCAACACCGAAGGGGGCTTTATGGCCCGTCGCCGCCATCTGGATGCGCTGGAGCGTGCTGCCGAGCGGCTGCTGGTGGCCAAAGAGCAGCTGGAAGTGTTCGTGGCCGGCGAGCTGGTGGCCGAAGAGTTGCGCCTGGCGCAAGAGTCCCTCTCCGAGATCACCGGCGAATTTAGCTCCGACGATCTGCTGGGCCGTATCTTCTCCAGCTTCTGCATCGGCAAGTAATGTGGTGAAAAATCAGCAATAAAAAGCAGCCATAAAGAACATAAGACATTGTAAATATTGGACTTTGTTTTTACTGGCTGTTCTTACCTGATCTTGTTTCGTGAGAATTTACCCCGAGAGTACCCCGAAGTAACCTCTTGGGGTACTTTTGGGGGACACTCATGAAGATCAGCATCGAATTCCGCGAACCGGACGCCGAAGGCAAGCGCACTGCGCGCTTAACCTACTACGCCGGCTCCTACCTTGATCCCGCCACAGGCATCCGCAAGCACAAGCGCAGCAGAGAGCCCCTGGATCTCTTCCTGTACGACAAGCCGCGTACCCCGGCACAGCGGCTTCACAACAAAGAAACCCAGCGGGCAGCCGAAGCCATTCGCGCCAAGCGGCTCTTCGAATACGAGACCGGCAAACACCATCTGGATTTATCGAGCGCCCACAAGGCCAGCTTCTTTGAGTACTTCCAGGAAGTGACCGACCAAAAGGCGGCAGGCAGCAAGAGCAACTATTCCATCTGGGTGTCTACCCTCAAGCATTTGCGCCAGTACCATAAACTGCCTGATTTGACTTTCGAGGAGGTCGATCAGCTGTTCCTGGAGGGTTTTCGGCACTACCTGATGCACAAGGCCCGCACCAAAAGCGGCACGCCACTGAGCCGCAACACCCAAAGTGCCTACTTCAACAAGTTGAGGGCAGCCCTGAACCAAGCAGAGCAGGAGCGGCTGCTGATGGATAATCCGGTACGACGCGTCAAAGTCATCCAGGGGGAGAAGAACAAGCGGGTTTATCTGACCGAAGATGAGGTTCGGGCCATGGCCCAGGCTGAGTGCCGCTATGACGTTCTTAAGCGCGCCTTTCTGTTCTCTTGTTGCACTGGCTTGCGCTGGTCCGACATTCACAAGCTGACCTGGGCCGAGCTGGAGCCTTTCTATGGCCATTACCGTATCGTCTTCACCCAGAAAAAGACCAGCGGCCTGCAATACCTGGATTTGAATGACATGGCGATGCAGCTGATGGGGCGCTCAGGCAAGGCAACAGAGCGGATCTTCAAGGGCCTCAAGTACTCGGCTTGGCACAACATGGAGCTCACCCGGTGGGCGTTGCAGGCGGGTATAACCAAGAAGGTAACCTTCCACAGCGCGCGTCATACCTTCGCCGTCATCCAGCTTAACCGCGGCGTCGATATCTATGCCCTCTCCCGCTTGCTGGGACACAGTGAGCTGAGAACCACAGAGATCTATGCAGACATCCTTGAATCACGGCGTAGAGATGCCATGCTCGATTTTCCCAACGTATTGGAGTGATAGAAGCACCCTCGACGAGATCATGGCCAGGAAGAGCCAACAAATAGGCCAGCGCGACCATGCGCTGGCCTAGATTATCTTAGATAATATAGATCGGATTTCAGGATCGCCCTGCAGCCCAAGCGGTAACTGGGTTTCACTGAATTGGCTTGTGACCGTTATCGTGAACTTTGTGACCACTTTCGTGATAGTTTGTGACCGTTATCGTGATAGTGCAGGCCGGCCGATGGTAAACCGCCCCTTGGCATGTTCGCAGATAGACCAGCCCAAAGCAGTCAGCTCATCCAATGCCTTACGAACTCTTGATTGCCGCTTGCGATGGGTGGCCGTGCTGACCTCATCGGGAAAGGCATAAGCGACCAAGGTGTCTAACTGCACTGCCCTTTTCTGACCACAATCCACCCAGGCACATAGCCGCTGATGCAACAACCGAGCGATGCTGCCATTCAAGTGCCGAACTTCTGTCATGTCGATACGAACATGGCGACCATTACCCATAATGGCGTAGGTCAGCAAGGGATTAAGCGCCAAAAAAAGTCCATCAGTCTGAGTGTCACTGACATAGTTCGCCAATAAGCGAAAGCCGCTACGCTGGCCAGCCACCTTTGCGATCACCGACACCTTCCACAATCGCTCGATACAGCAACGTACAGTATTGGTATCCCGAGGATTGGCGTATCCAACCTCCTTGGCCAGTTTGCGCAGGCTGCTTCTGACCACCAATACCCTTTGCTGGTTGGCAGCCCAACGAAGATCCAGAAGATCTCGCAATATCGCCCCAGTTTCGCTCACCGCAACTGGCTCAATCTCGTTACTTTGTGACTCAAGTCCAGCCAGGGCAACCAACCCCTGAAGCACACGGAGGTCATCTGCACCCAGCGGCTCAGGCCCGGAGAACTCGATCTGATTGCCACCACCGAAACGGTAAATCACCTCCAGCTTGTCACGGCGGCGTTGGCCATGCGAGATCGCCCTAAACAACCCGGGTGCAAGACAGTGCATATGGTCATGCCTAGCATGAGTCAATTCAAAGCAAGACACGTTTGCCTCCCGCTCGGCGTGTTACGCCCAACCTAGCGGGAGCGGGATACAGCACGCCACCTTCCCCCCGCACCAACCAGCGCTCCGGTAGTGGCGGCCCATAATTACTTTTGCTTACCCCAAACCGCACGTGAAGCTTGCTCTTCTCTGCCGATACTCCCAGCTGCTGCGCCTCTTTCTTGGTCATAGTGGCGAGGTAGCCCTGCCAGCGCACATTGTCTACCAGCACCGACGAACCACGGCTTGCCTGCTGCAGATCGCCAACTTCTTGGAATACTGCGGATTTGCTGGTGTGGTGTACAAACAACACAGCGCATCCCAGCCTCATGGCCAGCCGCTCCAACTGACCCAGTACCTGCGTCATGGCACAGGCCGCGTTCTCGTCGGCATCGTGGAAGCGCCTCAAAGTATCGATGACAATCAACCTCACCCCTTCAGCCCATATAGCAATCGCTTCCCACCAATGGCTATCCAGCACATTCGGACTGGAGCCCTGCAGCGGTATAAGACGAAGGTTTCGTTCGACGTTGGCACGAAGTTCAGCATCAAGACCTCCGCCCAAGGCAAACAAGCGCTGGTGCAGTACAGGCCAAGGGTCCTCAGCAGGCAGGTAGAGCACGGTTCCCCTGCCCAGCTTGCCAAGTCCAATCCAATCCGGCCCACCGGCGATCTGCATTGCCAGTTGCAATGCCAACATCGATTTGCCCACCCCTCCCGGTGACACCAACGCACCAACGCAGCCAACAGGCAGCCCCGGTAGGACAAAATCGAGGGGTTTCGGAGGTTCAATAAAAGCCGACCGGAGATCCCGGGGGCAGAGAGATGTAATCAGATCCTGTGTCATACCCACCTCACAACCGCCCATGGCTAGCTTGCCGCACACGCTTGGTTACATGCTCAGTGAGTTCGGCGTCTGGTGAAATGCGGTGGGAGAGCAGCCAGTCCAGCAGCTCAACGCGCTTGAAGTAGATCTTTTTGCCTTGTGGCTTGTAATGCGGCAGACGCTTTTCACTGGTCAGCCGGTACACATAGCAGACAGAAACCCCCAGCAACTCAGCGCACTCCTCGGCAGAAAGCACCTCTTTTTGCGCCTGTCCTTGCTGGATTACCAACTGCTTAAGCTCATAAAGCTCTTTCAGGATTGCCCCATTCGGATCACTGAAAACTGACGAATTTTGTTCGCGCATGCAGATTGTCTCCTAGTTACAAACATCAGCATGCAAGAGCGTACCGGGGACCTAACGAAATCCAGACCGCTGTAAGTGCCCGTTTTGGGCACTTACAGCGTTTTCTGGAAAATTTTCGGATGTGAAATTTAAGATGGGAACAGGAAGGGGGGTTGGTAGAGCCAAATGACATTTGGGCGAGAGACCGCCAGTAAAGTCATTAGGCTCCACTAGGTTGGCTATCCCAAGCCAACCACAGGCTCAGCGATGGTTCATTTCTTTGATCCAATCGGCCACGCTATCAGGGTCGGCAAGCAGCTGGGCGAGCGGCAGATGATTGGAGCAGATCTCAAGCTGATGACATTTGTCACTTTGCTGCCAGTCAGGTTGATGAGCAGGCCAGCTAACCTGCTTGAGCAGATCCCAGAGGTGGTTATCACTATCCTGCAGGCAACGGTACAGATTTACTTCAACCACGGCGTTGCCAGACAGTTGCAAAGGATCAGGCTGACCCTTCGTATGTGCACGCAAGGCTGAGTTTTGACGGAAATCATCATCGATATAGAGGCGAAAAATCAGCGTCTTATCACCTTGCAGAGCCTTATCGCCATTCCTGTCCCGGTAAGCGTGATTCGATGCAAACAGTGGCAGATAGTCCCATGCCCAGCTGCTGGAAGGGCGGGTTCCTGAGCGGCAGGGGCGGCTATTTTCGCTGGGCTCCCAATACCAGAACTCGGCGTCCAGCGCCTGACTGGCGATCTGATCGAATAGCGGGAGGATACGCTGGTAGAAACCGGCTGCGAGTCGGTGAGCTTGTTGCAGTTGGGTCACCAGCTGGGTGGTCTGTTCAAGATCGTGTGGCATGACGGCATCCTTAGCCAGAGTCAGTGATTCAAAAAAGAGAAATCGGGGCGAGATAGGTGGAATGTCCCGGCATAATCGAGCAGAGCAGCCCAACCAGTAGGCTCAGCGGGTGGGGTAATTTGCCGCTCTGACATCACCCCGCAATCCAGATCCAGCCGCCCTGCGTAGGCAAACAACGGCGCCCATTCAGGTACCACCGGGGCCATGCCAAACAGCTCAAACGCCTGCAGCCACTCATCGCGGATGGCGCGATCCTGACGGCAGGATTCAAACTCGGAGGCAGTTTGCAGATAGCGGCGCAGTGGCTCCCATTCACGCAAGGTCATCTGGACAAAGCGCTTCGGCAGATCGGGGGGAGACAGCGGAGCGACAGGGATATTGCCAAGTGCCACGTAATAGAGCCGGTCTTCATAGTCATCAAACTCGGCTTCACTGACCACAGCATTGACCTGCGCCAGCCACTGCTCCCGATACTGGTCGCCACCGAACGGGGGCTTCACCTCGATAACCACCAGCGTGTCGTCAAAGTGGAGCAGCACATCGGGCTCGACATAACGGCGATCCTGCAGCGATACCAGTTTTGGCCACAGCTCCAGCCGTTGAAAGCTGGCCGGGTCTAGCGGATTGTCACCGAGTAGAAAGTGCAGCACGGCCCCCAGAGTACCGTCCGAGAGGTGGGGCAGACGGCCAAAGAAAGTGGCAGTTAGCAGATCTTCGCTGCCTTTAAACAGGTCGCGCCAGCGCAGGGATTCCCCTTCCCGCTCGATACGCCCAGCCTTGCCATGCAGGATTGCATGTAGCATCGCAACTCCTTGTAATATTGATATTTCAAGCAGGCTCTCACTTAGCTGAAGAGCCTTCGAGATCCTGCTTTGATATCCACTCGACTACCACTCTATCCATCACAAAATGGGGTAAAAATGTTTGACTGAAAGAGGGCGTCTCTTTAAGGTTTCCCGCAACATGACCCCGGCCTCTTGGTTGCTTTGCAACTTACGCCGGGGTTGTTTTTTTGAATCTGTCTTTGTGTCGGCATACACGCCTTATTACTTCGCCATACAGCCAGTCGGTTGCTAATCATCGGGGTAACCGTTACACTTTGCGCATCTCATCTACCAGCCTTTGGCGTCAGCGTAGAAGGAGTTACGGCCCCGTCCTCTCCGGAGGGCGCGGCCAGCTTAATTCCCTCCCCTAGCAGTCAATAACTCCCATACCGTTCCCAGCGCTTGTTGTACTTGCGCCGTTCGTGCTCATGTTCGATGAAAAATGCCGTCCACGGCAGGATGTATTCTCCTCGATCATCCAGCACGACTAGGTAGCCTTCCGCTTCAAACCAGATATGGATGCGTTGTTGCTTGCCACGAGGCTCAGCCCACACCTTCAGCTCAGGATCGCTATCATTCTCGATGATGGGTTTGGGCCAGCGGATGCGTTCGCATCGACGTAAATCGGGTTCTCGCTCTGCTTCAACTTCTCCAGTTGAAATCATGTGCCAGAAGGTCGCTGATTTCCCGGCATATTCAGGATGACGTTTCAGACCAAGACGCTTGCCTCTGAACTCGGGTTTGTTGAGTACAAAGTCTTGTTCGAAGGCCGCATAAACAGCAGAGAAAAAACGCCCCCAATCACCGCCAGAGGCGGTCATCAGAATGAGGTCAGGTAGCCATATAGGTTGCATCACCATCCACCCCTGCTGCACCAGACCATCAGATTGAACTTGCTCTCTCGCAGAAGGGTATTGTGTGTCAGCTTGTAACCACTTCGTTGCCGTATTCTTTCAATCAACGCCAGCTTGGCTTGGCTGCTGGTCAACCCTCGATGCAGATAGCTCAGGGCTCCGATCAAAAGATCCGCAACTTGCAGCAACTCGGCTTCATGAGAGTGGATCCGCTGCACCCGATGAATGATTTTCTTCGAGTAGTCATACGTGTTATTGCACAAAACATCATGCAACTTGCTGATCTTCTCATGCCCCAAGGTATCCTTGATATCGATATAGACTCGATAGCCATTCTGCGGCTCAAAGATCGTCTTCAACATGACGAAATACATTTTGTAGTACCAGTCGTCATGACTCTGCCCAAACGCTTCATGATTTAGCTGTGATTTATCCGGGATAACCAGACCACGAAAGTGAAGGTCATCATCATCGAAAAAGTAATCCAGCAGGTCACGATAGAAGGCGAGTTTCGACTGACTAACCTTGGTCCACTTCACCTCGAAATCCGGCGCCAACCCATGCTTTTGCTTGATCTCCCGCAAGCGACGCACGATCTCGTGGCGCTTATCCAGCGGACACCATACAGCCCCAAGCACCATGGCCGATTGACCATCGTTCTCCAGATGGCAGGACTCATCACAATAGACATTAAATATGCGGCTCATCAGGCAAGGGCTCCTTCCACCAGCGACTCGGCCAAGGCAAGTTGGGTCTGCTGGCTGGTTTGCAGGCGGGATTTAAGTTGATCGCAGAGTGTCGTCAGTTCATCGACTTTAGCTACTATCAATTTTTGTACCGCAGTAGGAGGTAGAGGAATTGAATATTCATTCAGTTTTGCACCAACAAAATGCTTAATTGTTGCTCCTGTAAAATACTGTTCTAAGGTTCCCGTAGCAGCATCATTAGTTAAACAAATTTGTAAATACTCTGCCATTACCCCTTGATAAGGCCTTGCTCGGTGCAGTGCTTTTTGAAAATACATTTCCTTATTATGATGCTTCCAAATAGCACATCTTCCAGGTTCACCACCTTCACATATCAATAAATCACCATACCTAAGAGCTAGCTCATCTTTTTCATTATCATCGATTTTCATTTGTTTTATATCATCAAGCTCAATCAGATCCCACTGCACATTTGTATTTCTTAAATATGGCAATTCATTGCCAATATTTTTTGCATTATCGAGCATTTTTCCAAGGCGAGAGTGTGCAACTTGGCTAAATCTAACCCATTCCCAACCTATTGGTAGCTCAAATAGCTGTTCCTCCGCCCGAATCATCGGCAGCGGTTTCTCTTTTTTGATTTTCTTCTCTTTGACCAGCAGCGCCTTTTCGGCAGCGATGCGTTCCAGCAGGGCGGAGGCGGGTTCATCGCTTGGGTCTTGCGGTACCAGCTTACCCATTACTGCCAGTTGCAGGATGGTCTGTTTCAAGGCGTCGATGCTGGCCTCAGTGGTAAAGAGGGTATCGAAATGAGTGCTTAGCCGCGCCCAGTTTTGCGCCAACTCGTCGGCATCGCAGGAGTCTGTCAGTGTGGCGAGCAGGGTCTCCACCAGCGTCTGATGGGCCGCCAACTGCGATTCGCTGCACTGCTCCAACTGGTCGCAGAGGGCCATAAGCTCATCCACTTTGGCAACGATGCGGTGCTGTTCTGCAAATGGCGGAATTGGCAATGGATAGAATGAGAAAAAGTCCTTGGCAAGTCGCTTTTGACCTGCGGTTCCGGTCATTCCTGCCTCACCTTTTTTGAGATATATAGGCGATTTTATATTTAATAATATAAAGAATGCTGAAACATAATCTGTATATGGTCTAGCTATATGAAGCTCTGTCGTTCCTGCACCTATTCCATTAGTTAAACCACGAAAAACTGCAGCCTTACTATTCTCAAAGCATGGTGTTATTTTTGCTATGCCAATATCCCCATTAGAAAAATGGGTAAAACCTTTCTTTATCTCGCCCCACTTCCTTGCTTCAAATTCATGCTGCCCGTTATATGCGGTGCTGATTAAAGACATGGGTACAAATGATGCGTCAACAGTATCATCGCTTTCATTACGTGGATTGATCTCTGCGATCTCTGCAAGCATTGACCACACCCACCCATCCGGTAATTCAAACGGCTTCTCTTCCTCACCAATTTCTGGCAAGGCTTTGGGCTTTTTAATCTTGCCCTCTTTCACCAGCCGCGTCTTTTCGGCGGCGATCCGTTCCAACAGCACGGAGGCCGGTTCATCGCTGGGGTCTTGCGGCACCAATTTACCGCGCACGGCCAGCTCTAGGATCAGCTCTCGCAGCTTTTTGATGCCGGTGAGTTCCAGCTTGCTGTTGCTACCGCGCCCGGCACTGCTTTTGGGGCGAACCGCCGCGGTCCATAGATCCAGGTGGTCGGTAATCAGATTCTCGATCGCCATTATGCCTGCCCCCCTTGCTTGGCCGCACCTTTGCCCAAGGCGTCGCCCAGAATGGCTTTTAGCTGGTTACGCAGGGTCTGAATTTCAGCCTGTTCTTTGGCATAGCGCGCCAGCAGCTCCTCAGGGTCGTGGCTTATCTGCTCACCAACATGGGGGTTTTTGATATCGAGGTTAAAGTTGCGCTCGATAATGGTGTCGATGCTGACCTTCCAGGCTTGCTCGGTCTCTACCCGGGCGGCAAAGCCGTCCGCCTCATCGCCCCACCAGGCGATCTCGGCTTCAAACTCCTCGAACTTCATCGGTTTGGTCTTGCTGTAGTTTTTCACCCCAGCCGGATAGGGGTGCTCATAGAACCAGACATCCTTGGTGGGCTGACCCTTGGTGAAGAAGAGGATATTGGTCTTAATGCCGGTATAGGGGGCAAACACGCCGTTGGGCAGCCGCACTATGGTGTGCAGGTTGCACTCGCTGGTGAGCAGTTGCTTGATCTTGGTTTTGACCCCTTCGCCAAACAGGGTGCCATCAGGCAGCACCACGGCGGCGCGACCGCCCTTTTTCAGGATCTCGATAATCAGCTGCAGGAACAGGTCGGCAGTTTCGCGCGTGCGCAGATCGGCCGGGAAGTTCTGCTCGATGCCATCCTCTTCGGTACCACCAAAGGGCGGGTTGGTGAGGATCACATCGATATCGCTATCCCAGCTCGACAGCGGTTTGTCGAGGGTGTTGCCATGGCGAATTTGCACCGGCACCTCGATGCCGTGCAGCAGCATATTGGTAGTGCAAAGGAGGTGCGGCAGCTGCTTCTTCTCGACCCCCAAGATCTGCTGCTGCAGAGTCTGGTGGTCGGCTGAGGTCTCGACATAGTGCTCTTTGACATGATCGAAGGCGCAGGCGAGAAAGCCGCCGGTACCGCAGGCCGGGTCCATGATCCGCTCGCCGAGTTTGGGGTCGATGCGGTTGACCATAAAGCGGGTGACGGCGCGGGGGGTGTAGAACTCGCCCGCGTTACCGGCGCTTTGCAGGTCGCGCAGGATCTGCTCGTAGATATCACCAAACAGGTGGCGCTCACTGCTGTCGGTGAAGTCGATCTCGTTTAGCTTGTTAATCACCTGCTTGAGCAGGGTGCCGTTCTTCATGTAGTTGAAGGCATCGCTGAACGCCTCTTTCACCACATAGCCACGGGGGTTGAGATCGATATTGGCAGGCTGGTTTTTCAGGCTGTCGAACAGGTCGTTGTTGACGAAATCGAGCAGGGCATCGCCTGTCAGCCCTTCACTATCGGCCGCCCAGTTGCGCCACAGGAAGCGCTCGGGGATGGGGCAGCGGTAGTTATCCTGCTCAAACTCCAACTCCTCTTCCTGGGCGTCGAACACTTTCAAAAACAGCAGCCAGGAGAGCTGGCCGAGGCGCTGGGCATCGCCGTCGATACCGGCGTCCTTGCGCATGATGTCCTGAATGGATTTGATGACTGAGCTGATGGATGACATGGAATTCTCTGCTTTTTACAAAAATGATGACGAATACAGGGGCGAATGCGTCAGGAGTATCGATAAAACAAGCGGCCATCATTGGAATGGCCGCATGGTAGTTCAGAAGCAGTCAGGTCGTCAGGCGCTCTGCTGCTCACGGTAAATTTCTTGCTCCAGTTCGGTGATGGCCTGCTCGAACTGTTTGGGGCCACCAAAACCCTTCTTGGCCAACTCCAGCGGGCGCCCCAACTCGGTAAAGGGGGCGACTTTTAGCGCATCCTTGGTCTCAATCTCGGTCACCCCCTGATCGGCATACTTGTCGAGCAGTCTGGTAAGAACCTGCTGGGCGGTGTCGTTGTACTTGGTGAAGTAGTTGCGCTTTTTGACGTTGTTGGCCCGCTCGCGGCGGGTCAGTGGCGGCTGATCGTATACCACATGGCAGATAAGGTCGAACGGGTCGAGCTCCTTGCCCACTTCCTGCTCCAACACCTCCCACAGCACGCCCGCCTGAGCCAATTCATCCATAATGGCTTGCTTGCGTTCGGCGGCTTGCCAGCGTTTGGTGAACGCATCGAGGGTGGCAAACTCTTTGAGCAGGGTCTTTTTGGTGTAGTCCTTGAAGGATTCGGTCACCAACTTGCCATCGGCATCGTAATACTGCACCCGCTCGGCGATGACGCTGACCGCCACGCCGTTGACATAATACTTGCTGACCCCGGGCTCGGGGCCACCCAGCGGGCCTGCGCCCTGGCCCCCAGCGCTACTCTGGCCACCATCACTACCGGTTGTGTAGCTGCCGGGTTGTTCATCGACTCCGGGAGCAAACGGATCGTCATTGTCGCCGGGTTCATCGGTTGGCAGCAGATCGGCATCGCCGATGATATCGCCCAAGCCTTCATCCGGATTGTTGATGTCTGCCGGTTTGATCACCATGACGCGCTCCGGCTCGCCGTCGAAACGGGGATCGGCAAACAGCTCGGTGGCCTTCTTGAAGTCGAGAATGGTGAACCAGAGCTTGCCGTACTTGTCATCGATGCGGGTACCACGGCCGATGATCTGCTTGAACTTGGTCATGGACTGGATATTTTGGTCCAGCACAACCAGCTTGCAGGTTTTGGCATCGACGCCAGTGGTCATCAGCTCGGAAGTAGTGGCGATGACCGGATAGGGCTTTTTCGGCTCAATGAAGTTCTCAAGCTGCCCCTTACCCAACTCATCATCGCCGGTGATTTTCATCACATAGCGCTCATCCTTGGCCATCTGTTCCGGGTTGAGGTTGACCAACGCCCGTCGCATCCGGTCGGCATGATCGATGTCGTTGCAGAACACGATGGTCTTGGCCATCGGGTCGGTTTTCTTGAGGTAGTTGGTGATGGTTTCGGCCACCAGCTGGGTACGCTCGTCGATCACCAGAGTGCGGTCAAAATCCTTCTGGTTATAGATACGGTCTTCAATCAGGTTGCCCTGTTTGTCCATCTGCCCTTTGGTGGGACGCCACCCCTGCAGATCGACATCGATATCGACCCGCACCACCTTGTAGGGGGCAAGAAAACCATCTTCGATTCCCTCTTTGAGGGAGTAGGTATAAACAGGGTCACCGAAATAATCGGTGCTGGAGACGGTTGCGGTCTCTTTGGGCGTGGCAGTGAGACCAATCTGGGTGGCCGATGAGAAGTATTCGAGGATCTCGCGCCAGGCGCTGTCTTCGGCGGCGCTGCCCCGATGGCACTCATCCACCACGATCAGGTCGAAGAAACCGGGTGAGACCTGCTTGAAGGCTTTCTGTGACTCTTCTGGTCCGGTGAGCGCCTGATAGAGGGCAAGGTGGATCTCATAGGCAGGATCGACAGTACGCCCAGTGACCTTGGCCATGGCCGAGCCAAAAGGCTGAAAATCATTACGCTTGGTTTGTTCCACCAGCGCATTCCGATCGGCCAAAAACAGGATGCGCTTCTTGGCGCCCGCCTTCCACAAACGCCAAATGATCTGGAATGCGGTGTAGGTCTTGCCGGTGCCGGTGGCCATCACCAGCAATACCCGATCCTCACCTTTCGAGATGGCTTCTACGGTCTTGTTGATGGCCTGCAGCTGGTAATAGCGGGGAGATTTGCCGCTGCCATCCGAGTAGTAGTCCTGACTGATGACAGGCAACTGTGCCTGGGTGTAACCCTTCCAGGTGCAGAGTTTGTCCCAAAGCTGGCCGGGGCTGGGGAAGTCCTCCAGCGCGATCTCGGATTCCAGCTTGGCCGGATTGGTCTTGTCATGAAATACAAAACCATCGCCGTTGCTGGCAAATACGAACGGCACATCCAGCAGACGGGCATAATCGAGCCCCTGCTGCATCCCCTTGCCAATCTCATGCTTGTTGGCTTTGGCCTCGATCACCGCCAGTGGCAAGCCCATCTTGTGATAGAGCACGATATCGGCCGATTTGACCTTCTTGCGTGCCGCCATCTGGCCGCGCACCACCACCTTGCCATCCCGCAGCTTCACCTCTTGGCGAACCTGAGTCAGGTCATCCCACCCCGCAGCCTTGATAGCAGGCAGCAGGTATTTCGAGATGATGTCGGCTTCGGTGAGGGTTGCTTTGTTGATCTCGGCCATGAGCACTCTTCCGGTCGGGGGACAATATTGCTCAAGATTCTCTCATAAATTCAGCCGGGTTTTATTGATTTCAGACTCATAAAGCAACATGGGTGCAGCTCTTGATGGCATGCCTTCGGGTCAAGGAAACGTCTGGTAATGGCGTAACTAGGTCGTAGTGAATGATTGTTGAAGGGCATCGCTTGAGTTAGTCCCATAGCAAGTCAGCCGGTTTGGCTCTCGCTGAATGCAGAGGCCAAGATTCCAGATAGATAGGAATCTGCCCCCATCAATTCCAGCACACCGGGTTTTCCCACTCACCTCAGACAGAGTGGCCAACATTCCAGAGCGAAAAACAGCACGAACATTCCAGATAGATGGGAAGGCCCCTATCAATATTCCAGGTGCTCGTTCTGAAGCGACATTCCACTATCTGGAATATCCGCACCAAGATTCCAGATAGATAGTTATGTGGAAAGGAATTGGACAGGGATTGGCCGGGGATAAGGGCGCTGATTCCACTGGTCAATAAGCCACTGGATTCCAGTACTCCAACTTTGTCACGAACGAACAAAGTCAACATTTTCAATAAGTTGATTGAATACCAAGACCTTCAGTGCCATGCTGAAATCATGTTCATTGGTGGAGTAACACGATGGATGCGTTCAGTTGGGGAATGGTAGGCTTGCTGGCCTTCTTCACGCTTGTCTTCGTGTGGAGTCTGTATAGCTACAAGGCGCATGCAAAAGAGAGACACCATGAAACCGATCGCTGATATCGCCCTCATGGCGTTGGTTGCGCTGGGCTTGATGGCACTTGGCGACACGCTGTTTGCATGGCTACTGATCTGCCTGCCACCGGTTTACTGGTGCTGGCCAATACTGGCCTGGGCTACCAGGCGCCCCATCACGGCCAGGTTGCAGTTAATGGCTCTTGCCGCACTCGCCTGCTGGCACTGGCCCGCCGGGCTGTTCACTGCGCTGAGCATCGCTCTTATCTGGACAGCGAAAACCCTCAAGACAACCCCACGCCCAAAACGCAAGGGTGGGCCGGTCATCAAAAATTACTACTTCTGGAGCTAACTGCGCGCCTCCTTGGCCACACTGGCGATAAGGTACCTTGAGCAACCAAGCATCTCCTGAATCGCGGAATAACTGTGGCCTGTCACCAACAGCCTGGCGATGTGCTGACGCTTCTTCTCATCCTTCTGCCTACCACGGTATTTCCCTTCATCCCTGGCCTTGGCAATACCCTGCTGCTGCCTGCGACGGCGATCTTCATAGTCTTTACGAGCGACGGCTGCGAGCATATCCAACAGCATGCCATTTACAGCCTGCAAAATGGCGCTGGTGAACTCGGAGCGGCTGTCCCCCTGTAATGCCACCCAGGAAGTCGGAAGCTCAGGAGAAACGATGGAGAGCTGTTTCTGTGCCAAAAGCTGCTTCAGTGTTTGCCAATCCGTCTGATTGAGACGGGCCAGACGATCAATCTGCTCTACCAGCACAATGTCACGATCTGCAGCGTCGCGGATCAGCCTCATAAGCTCAGGCCTGTCCAGCGTCGCTCCCGACTCATTCTCCACATAGAAACTGGCAATCTGATGGCCATGCTCAGCAGCAAAACCTATCAGAAGCTCTCGTGCCCGCTCAGCATCCTGTTCCACTGTCGATGCACGTAAATACGCCCGTATGAACATTGAAACCCCCATCGGTCTGTTTAAAGTGGTTCCTAATTATTGGTTCAATATGTCATTTTCAGAAGACGACTGCACCAGTTGATTGGGCGTAATGGCTGTTGTGCAGCCAGCTCCTGACAGTTCAATATCAGAAGTGATCTGCACCAATCTCGACTATGCTCAATACTCGTGTGCACCAAAGCGAGGTGAGCATGGCGACGGACACCCCACGGATTCCAGAACAAGGCGTGGCCACTCTGCCTGATGAGGCTTGGGAGCGTGCGCGCCGTCGTGCGGAGATCATCAGTCCGTTGGCGCAGTCGGAGACGGTCGGGCACGAAGCGGCCGATATGGCGGCTCAGGCGCTGGGCTTGTCTCGGCGCCAGGTATACGTTCTGATCCGGCGTGCCCGGCAAGGCAGCGGCCTCGTGACGGATCTGGTGCCCGGCCAGTCCGGTGGAGGTAAAGGTAAGGGGCGCTTGCCGGAACCGGTCGAGCGCGTCATCCACGAGCTACTGCAAAAGCGGTTCCTGACCAAGCAGAAGCGCAGCCTAGCGGCCTTTCACCGCGAAGTCACTCAGGTGTGCAAGGCTCAAAAACTGCGAGTGCCGGCGCGCAATACCGTGGCCTTACGGATCGCTAGCCTTGACCCGCGCAAGGTCATCCGCCGGCGGGAAGGCCAGGATGCCGCTCGTGACCTACAAGGTGTGGGCGGCGAGCCTCCTGCCGTGACCGCGCCGCTGGAGCAGGTGCAGATAGACCATACGGTCATCGACCTGATCGTGGTCGATGACCGCGACCGGCAACCTATTGGCCGCCCGTACCTGACCCTCGCCATCGACGTGTTCACCCGCTGCGTGCTCGGCATGGTCGTCACGCTGGAAGCGCCGTCTGCCGTTTCGGTTGGCCTGTGCCTCGTGCATGTCGCCTGCGACAAGCGCCCTTGGCTGGAAGGACTGAACGTGGAAATGGATTGGCAGATGAGCGGCAAGCCCTTGCTGCTCTACCTAGACAACGCGGCCGAGTTCAAGAGCGAGGCCCTGCGCCGGGGTTGCGAGCAGCATGGCATCCGGCTGGACTATCGCCCGCTGGGACAGCCGCACTATGGCGGCATCGTGGAACGGATCATCGGCACGGCGATGCAGATGATTCACGACGAACTGCCGGGAACGACCTTCTCCAACCCTGACCAGCGCGGCGACTACGATTCCGAAAACAAGGCCGCCCTGACGCTGCGCGAGCTAGAGCGCTGGCTCACATTGGCGGTCGGCACCTACCACGGTTCGGTGCACAACGGCCTGCTCCAACCGCCGGCCGCGCGCTGGGCCGAGGCCGTGGCGCGTGTCGGCGTACCGGCCGTCGTCACACGCGCTACTTCGTTCCTGGTCGATTTTCTGCCGATCCTCCGGCGCACGCTGACCCGCACCGGCTTTGTCATCGACCACATCCACTACTACGCCGATGGGCACTGTTGCAAATAGTCGGTGGTGATAAACTTATCATCCCCTTTTGCTGATGGAGCTGCACATGAACCCATTCAAAGGCCGGCATTTTCAGCGTGACATCATTCTGTGGGCCGTACGCTGGTACTGCAAATACGGCATCAGTTACCGTGAGCTGCAGGAGATGCTGGCTGAACGCGGAGTGAATGTCGATCACTCCACGATTTACCGCTGGGTTCAGCGTTATGCGCCTGAAATGGAAAAACGGCTGCGCTGGTACTGGCGTAACCCTTCCGATCTTTGCCCGTGGCACATGGATGAAACCTACGTGAAGGTCAATGGCCGCTGGGCGTATCTGTACCGGGCCGTCGACAGCCGGGGCCGCACTGTCGATTTTTATCTCTCCTCCCGTCGTAACAGCAAAGCTGCATACCGGTTTCTGGGTAAAATCCTCAACAACGTGAAGAAGTGGCAGATCCCGCGATTCATCAACACGGATAAAGCGCCCGCCTATGGTCGCGCGCTTGCTCTGCTCAAACGCGAAGGCCGGTGCCCGTCTGACGTTGAACACCGACAGATTAAGTACCGGAACAACGTGATTGAATGCGATCATGGCAAACTGAAACGGATAATCGGCGCCACGCTGGGATTTAAATCCATGAAGACGGCTTACGCCACCATCAAAGGTATTGAGGTGATGCGTGCACTACGCAAAGGCCAGGCCTCAGCATTTTATTATGGTGATCCCCTGGGCGAAATGCGCCTGGTAAGCAGAGTTTTTGAAATGTAAGGCCTTTGAATAAGACAAAAGGCTGCCTCATCGCTAACTTTGCAACAGTGCCG
>NZ_JBFODP010000008.1:0-76064 GCF_040908375.1 Aeromonas sp. R2-3
AGCGGCTACTGAGGCGCAGATCACCTCGTTGTCAGCTGACAATCGCTGCCAGCCAGCAGCTTGGTTTCCATTTCTCGATACCGATAATGCGGTTTGCAGCGGCTACTGAGGCGCAGATCACCTCGTTGTCAGCTGACAATCGCTGCCAGCCAGCAGCTTGGTTTCCATTTCTCGATACCGATAATGCGGTTTCCAGCGACTACTGAGGCGCAGATCACCTCGTTGTCAACTGACAATCGCTGCCAGCCAGCAGCTTGGTTTCCATTTCACGATACTTATAATGCAGATGACTGCGGGCACTGATGTACTGATCACTCCGTTGTCAGCTGACAATCGCCATCGCTGGACAAGCCGAGTTCCATTTCACGCTACCGATAATCCATCTGCCAGAAAGCACCGAGCCAAAGATCGGCCAGCAGCCAGGCTGATAGCTATCTTAGCAGGCGTTACGCCGCAGTTCCCGATAGACAGTGGAACGATAACACCAATGGAGTGAGCCATGGCGGCAACGGATATCCTTTGCCGATATCTGGTATCGTTGCCCTTCAGTCACCTGCTGATAACTCATGGTGATACTGCTTCTACTTTGGCGAGCTGAAGCGTACCACCGTCAGCAGTTGACTACCTCTCACCGCTTAACCATGAGTGTCGCACTTATTATCTGAATTCCCGGGCTGCCTTGAAAAAATGCCTGAGGGTGGTAGAAATACCCGCTATCAGATCAAAATTTCTCTGTAACCGTTTTCGCCATCCGTACCGGTAAAATCAATTTAAATATGACCATTTATTGCGGTCAAAAAATGAGCAATCACGCCATTGATATAGCTATCATAAAAACTAAAATTACGAACCTAGAAATTTACTCATAAATAATTTTTTAGAAATCAATAATTATTTCATTGGGAGGGTTGATATCATTTTTATAATTTGCAATAATTAAAACAAGATTATTGATTTAGACTTTTCCTTGTGGCTTAACATCAATATTTATGACAGATTACATTTAAATTATTATGTTCTGGATAATTTTCCTTACCAGCTATATTTAGGTGGCTACTTATCTGGTCTTATTGATCACAGATAGGCACAAAAACACTAATAACAACTATAAGAAGGTGTTTATGATAAAAAGGCAAAAATGGGGTAGACCCCCAAAAATAGACTCGGACAAACGCATCCTGCGAGTTCGAGTTTCGTTTACAGCGGACGAATATCAGAAATTACAGGCACGATGCCATGCATCCGGGGTAGCTAAAATTAGCGAACTCGTTCGCGCAATTGCACTCAACGAGAAACACATAGACTCGGAACCAGCTATCCGTCATGTAGAATTGATCCATTGGTTAGCTCAGCTAAATAGGCTGACGGCAGATATCAACGAATTCATTTTGGAGTGTAGACTCCATTTACATTCTGATGAAGTCAAAAATAATCACTCCAAAAATGTTTTGATCCTCCAGAAAATCCAATCCGTCTATAAATTACTGATAAATATTTCAGGCGTAGCACATGCGGAGGGCAAACATGATCGGTGAGGTTTTTGATCTGACGCCAGGTTTTTCTGGGAGACTAAATTATATATTCAGGAATTCTCCATTTAAAAATCCTAACAACAAAAAGAAAGACCATAAAAAACAGGCCACAGCACAGATAAATTATCTTGGCGGAAATGTATTCAGCTACCCAGAGTTGGCGCTCACTGAAAGCGGTAAAAATTATAATGTCAGTGGGCTGCTCACAGAACTAGAGCAGCAGGCGAATTTGTATTTGGGTTCTGGAGAAATGAAATGTGCGCATTATTCAATTTCGTTACCTGCTGGTGATAGCCTCAGCCCATATCACTGGTTCGTGTCAGCTCGAATTTTCATGGATCGGATGGGATATGGAAATGACACGAAATGGACCTCTGTAATACACAATGACGCTCATTGCCAACATATCCATATCGTTGCATGTCGCGTAAAACTAGATCGCACTCTAGTCAATACCTACAACGATTATGACCGTTGCATACAGGCGGTGCGAGATATAGAAAAAATTCTTGGCCTCGTTGAACAAAAAAATCCCGATGAAAACTGGGGAATTGAATATTCTATCACAGACATGAAAACCGGCATTGGTAGAGGAACATTGTCAGCCCAGCAAGATCCAAAAAATCTTATAAGATCTGTTTTAGATAGAGTGTTTGAATGTAGACCGAGCACCATCTCAGGACTCGTAAAAAAATTGCGGGGCTATAATGTGATGGTTGCCGTGCGTAGAAAAAATGGTGTCCCAACAGGCATTATGTACAGTGTTGATGGACTGATATGGATTTCAGGAACGCATGTTAAACGCCGCCGTGCGGCTTGGGGCAGGCTACTAGAACAGGGTATTACATACTCACCAACTAGAGATGATAAAATTTTAGAGTTACGTACTCACAATTTAGAGGAACAAAAAATAAAAATTGAACTTCAAAAATACAATAAAATTTCACCAGAGCCAAATTTACATTTAAAACAAACCATCCCTATAGCATCAAAGGTTAGTTTAAATGAAAGAAAACATAACCAAAAATCACTAACATCTAAATGTGACACTTATATAGAAAATTTCATAGCATTGGTTCGCTGTACTCAAAAGCAATATAAGAAAATTATAGGTAGGGTTAAGTCATACATATACAGGGATAAACGATTTAACGCTCATAGCCTGCTACAACTGAATTTTTCATGTGAATGGAAAGAAAAACCTTCCGATTCAGTGATTGAGGAGTTCTTAGCCGCGATAACGGCTGCATTAAAACGTATATTCAAGAATGGTTTTGAGTCAGTTAATCACGGATTGGAACCAAATCTACCCGATGGGTACGTTATGGATGCAGAGACACAGGCGCCAAACATCGTTGTGATTACATCATCCAATCAGGAGAAGTTAGTCACGTCAATTCACAACGCTAACAAATGGATTGATGATTGGACTGGAAGAACCATCCCAAATGGCATTGAGTTATTAAAGATAAAATAATAAAAACAATAAATTATGAGGTTAGTTATATGGCAATAGCAAGATTGAATTCAAATTTAAAAACAATCACATTCAGTACAACAATCAGCATTCAAGAAAATTTAGAACTCAAGGACGGAACCATTAGGTCAATATATAAATCCAAACATGAGCACCTTGGCACTGTTGATATAAACTCTGATTACTCACTCATTTCAAGTCTAACACAGGATGAAGTGATAAAATTTACCGAATGGGCTAAACAGCAACAAAATGACGTTAAAAATTCCTATCTCGCGAATCATGCCAGAGGGTTTTGGGGTGGTTATCCCGTTATAAAAAGATCAGTTTCCGATGATGAAAAATATCGCGATGAATTTGGGTTTATTCAAAATAGACGTATAGGTGAGTTCATAGGTGTTATTGCTGATCCGATAAAAATAAACCACCTCCCCTCGACATCAGAACATGGTAATTCATTAAATTTCCACCTTATACGTAAGGATGGGACACTGGTCGACATGCTAAGTCCGTTGTGTGATGAAATTATCAGATCTCACAAAAAAACAAAATTAAACATTGAGGAAGCTAAGAATATTTTCCAGGGATTGAAACCCATTACCTACCTGATAACTGAGGTTATTGGATTTAAACAATCCGACCTAGAAAAAAAACTACCTCCTGGTTACAGAGCAAAAACTGTATCATTGTTAAAAAATAAAACTAACGGTAAGTTTGGATAGTAAATACCGATAACAGGTCTGTCTAAAAACTAAAAAAATGATGAACAACGGATTGTATGTACGCAGGCATATTAAAATAATAGTATTTTATTATACTGGCATCCTGCCGTTGACTAACGGCAATTTAAAAAATTCTACACTGTGGGCATAGCGTCAAAACTTGCCCACTATTCAGCTGACAGACGGCGATTGTTAGGGAAGGTGCGAACAAGTCCCTGATATGAGATCATGTTTGTCATCTGGAGCCATGAAAAAGGGTTCATCATGAGTCATCAGCTCACCTTCGCCGACAGTGAATTCAGCAGTAAGCGCCGTCAGACCAGAAAAGAGATTTTCTTGTCCCGCATGGAGCAGATTCTGCCATGGCAAAACATGGTGGAAGTCATCGAGCCGTTTTATCCCAAGGCTGGTAATGGCCGGCGACCTTATCCGCTGGAAACCATGCTACGCATTCACTGCATGCAGCATTGGTACAACCTGAGCGATGGCGCGATGGAAGATGCTCTGTACGAAATCGCCTCCATGCGTCTGTTTGCCCGGTTATCCCTGGATAGCGCCTTGCCGGACCGCACCACCATCATGAATTTCCGCCACCTGCTGGAGCAGCATCAACTGGCCCGCCAATTGTTCAAGACCATCAATCGCTGGCTGGCCGAAGCAGGCGTCATGATGACTCAAGGCACCTTGGTCGATGCCACCATCATTGAGGCACCCACCTTGGCTTCAATTCCAGAGCCTATTCAACGTGCTGTAGGGGGTTATCCTTGCACACCTTTCCCTGTTGGTCAGCCTGCTCCTATGCATCCTCTAAAGCCCAATGAGCTCGCCTGGGGAGTGGTCATATCTCTAAATCCGATTTAACTGAATAAACTGATGCGTTTTTATACATAGAACCATTTGTGGATAGGATAGAGATGGCAAGAATCCTGATGACTCCCGCCCTTGATGGCCACGGTCATATCTACGATTCTCGAGAATGTCAAACTGTCTCTGACCAAGTGGTTTCTGGGAAAGCCGCGTGAAAAGATTTAACGGTATCAACGTTATTTTAAGCCTAACCGTTTAGCCAGTTTATGTAAATTACTTGGGTCAAGAACTAACCGACGAGCCACATTAGCCCAATTGCCCTGACAGGCATCCAAAGTCTGACTTATAACCTTACGCTGATAACCATCCACGGCAATCTTTAGCGATACAGTCTGTTCATCATGCGAAACCTGTGACAACAGTATATGTTCGGTTTTTGTCGAACAAATCGCGTTGGCATCCAATGCCAGATGCTCTGGTTCCAATGTGACAATTTCTGTTCTGACAGCTCCCCGACTGAGTGCACGCAAAGCAGCCCGGCTGATCACATGCTCTAGTTCGCGTACATTGCCCGGCCAGTCATAAGTAAACAAAGCCTGTTCTGCTTCGCGTGATAATCGCAGGCTACGAAAACCAAGACGGGCACGGTTTAGCTCTAGAAAATTCCCTGCCAGTAATAACACATCGTTATCACGCTTCCGCAGTGGAGGGATCGGCACTGGATAAACCGACAACCGATGGTACAAATCAGCCCGGAATTGCCCTTCTCTTACCTGCTCATGCAACTGTCGATTGGTTGCCGCAATGATCCGAACATCGACTTTCTGCTGCTGATCTGTACCGAGTCGTTGGATCTCGCCATTCTGTAACGTGCGTAGCAATTTAGCCTGCACAGTCAGTGGTAATTCACCAACCTCATCGAGAAAAAGCGTACCGCCATGTGCTGCTTCAAATCGACCGGGGCGATCGCTTATCGCACCAGAAAATGCACCTTTAACATGACCAAACAGTTCACTTTCCGCGAGTGACTCTGGTAATGCCGCACAATTGACATGGATCAGCGGTGCAATATGTCGTGGTGATTTACTGTGTAAGCGGCGAGCAAATAGCTCTTTTCCTACACCAGTCTCGCCCAGCAACAACACGGGAAGTTCGGAATCTGCTACCACATCCAGCTCATGCAATAACTTCAGCAAAATCGCACTTTGCCCAATGATTTCACCATCACTAGTATTTTGTTCACCCAGCAATAACGCTTCTGATGCTCGATTACCAACTCGTAACGCTAGAATCTCTTCTTCTAAACGGCTCATACGTATCACCACTTCAGTCAGAGAAGCACTGTGCGTTAATTTATCAACTGCTTCATCGTCAAAAACAAAACCCTCAAAAGCATCTAGCGTTAATGCGCCCCACAATTGCCCTCCTAGATAGAGGCTGATCCCCATGCAATCATGTACGGGTAATGGCAGCCCACGTTGTGAGTCCAGTAAACCATCATATGGATCAGGTAACAGACTTTCCGGTTCAAATCGCACTGCTGAACGACTGGATAAAATAGTGGCCAGACGAGGGTGCTGTGCCACGACAAAACGGCGCCCCAATGTTTCATGCACTAAGCCATCCACTGCCACAGGACAAAGGCAATCACCATCCAATTTCAATAAACCAACTGCACTACAACCAAAATTAGTTCGAATCGCGGAAACCAGCCGCTCCTGTCGAACGGAACGCGGTAGTTCAGTAGTGAGATCAAGTAACAATGATGTTTCAAACATGGTATTTATTACCAGAAATGGTTTTTTTAACCCTATCAGGAGATGGTAAAAAACACCACAAAAATATATAATCCATATATTTCAATGTGTTAGATATGGCATGATTTATGCTTTTACTTATCGAGATAAAATTACTCTATTATTTATCAAGGAGCGCTTTCATGGTCTTACTCGAACAAACTATTGCCAATATTGCTTGTGAAATTCCTGGTGCAACACGAGTATTCCACAAATTTAAACTAGATTTTTGCTGCGGTGGTCAACAACCGTTAAAAGATGCCATCGCTCACCGTAACCTCGATGCCACGCTGGTTATTACTGAATTAGAGCAAGTACAACAGTTACCAAGCCACGAAATTGATTGGCGTACTGCAACACCTTCTGCGCTAATTGATTTTATCCTGGAACGCTTCCATGCTCAGCATCGAATTCAATTACCAGAACTGATCCGCCTTACAAATCGAGTGGAACATGTCCATGCGGATAAAATAGGCTGTCCGTTAGGTCTGGGGGCTCATCTGGTTGATATGCTGCGGGAGCTGGAAGGTCACATGCAGAAAGAAGAGCAGATCCTATTCCCTATGCTGAAAAAGGGTCTTAACAACTCAGTACAAGGCCCAATTGCTATGATGCGTATTGAACATGAACAGCATGGTGAATGTTTGGACGAAATAATGCACCTGACCAATGACATTACGCCTCCGGTAGACGCTTGCGTGACATGGCGTGCACTCTATACCGGCCTGACACAATTGCGAGAAGACCTGATGCAACATATTCATTTGGAAAATAATATTTTATTCGCAAACGCCACCACCAATTAATGACCAGTCATCTATTATTCTCGGGGATATCTGCATATCCCCGTGGATTTGGTAGTCGCGTATTTTGGTTATGTTGACTTTGTGAGAAAATAAGAGAAAGCATTTGTTCAATGCATGTTCATCCATAATATCGAACTTAAAAATAGGTTTAATCGGAAACGAGAATTAAGGTTGGCAGCAAGAATCTCTTGTGGTCTCTTGTGGTAGTTATTGTTCATAAAGTAGGTAATGTTTACGATCCATCTTTTTTATCTATCAGTATCGCTCATAAACACACTTGCTTATATTGTCAACAAAAATATATATCTAATCAACTAATATGTTTATCACATTTGAATCCGTGCTGTATTAAAAATCACCCTACCTGGGCGGCTTCTGGATAGGCTGGAACCCATTTTTATTGTTTAGAACGCGCATAAATCACTTCATTTTATCTACGTTCCATAGTTTAATTGGCAACGTGAATGTTTTTAAATGCGCATTATTTTATTCGAGGTAACTTATGTTTGGCTTAAAGCTTAAACAACAATATCAGATCTTATCTGATGAAAATCAGATGCTAAAAGAAGAGATAGAGCAGTTACAATCCAGCTATAAGATAGCATGCGAAGAAAGTCAAGAAATTCAGATAAGGCTAAGGAATACACAATCTAGAGAGCGATTTTTCCTTGGAATGTTTACCAATATTGCAAATTTTGGGCAATCACTACATGGGCTCGGTGATTCTTTTTTGGGCCTAGCTGTACAGCTGAATCAACAAAAAATAACTGCTATTTCATCCTCTCGGGAATCAGAAACAAATCGTCTTGCTTTTCAGCAAATGGCTAACAATCTGCACACGATGTTTGAACAAATTACGGCAGCCTCAGAAAATGTGGCCTCGCTACATGAGCGCGCTAGTCAAATCAATGGTATTGTTCAATTAATAAAAGGTATTGCCGATCAAACAAATTTATTAGCGTTAAATGCAGCAATTGAAGCCGCCCGCGCTGGCGAACAAGGGCGCGGATTTGCTGTAGTGGCTGATGAGGTTAGAAGTCTGGCGGAGCGGACCAGCAAAGCGACAACAGAAATTGCTGGGTTGGTGAGCGAAATCCAGTCCGATACCCAACAGGCCAAAAACGTTATGGAACAAGGCGCCATCAATGCTCGTCGTTACAGTGCAGATAGTCTTTCTGCAACTAATGGCATGTCGCAATTAACGGAGCTTTCGCAAAATTTAGAGCAATCAATTACAGGAGCTTCGCTGCTTTCCAATGCGGAATTAGCCAATCTGGAAGAACTCAGTCTTAAATTAGAAGTGTATAAAGTATTAATGGGATTATCCAACCTAACTGCGGAGCAGCTTCCTGATTACACTGAGTGTCGACTCGGCCAGTGGTATTACGCTGGTGAAGGTAAAGCCAGTTTCTCTAAATCATCAGGTTATCGCGAGATGGAAAAACCACATCAAGCTGTACATGACAATGCCAGAAATGCGGTAGCTCGTTTCCATAGTGGCGATTACGATGGGGCACTTTCTGCTTTAGCTGCAATGGAGCAGGCAAATATAACGGTCATGAAGGGTATGAGCCATTTTCTAAAATTATAACTCTAACAACGATTCCTGATTACCCATGATTAGCAGTCACTCCGAACGGCGTTGCTTCCCAAATCAGTCGTAAAAACGTAGCTTCCCCAGCCCCAAGTGACCGTTACACTTGGGCTTTCTGACCGGCAGGCCAAGGTCGTCAGTTTGTTTATCACACTCACATACGCCATCACTTCCCCCACTTGGTCGTTGTAGTTTCGTTGACTGATTCTTCCCACCATCAGCTGTTTGAACCGGGACATCGCCGTCTCTACCAACGAGCGACGGAGATCTCGCCTGGATGCTCAAGCACAAGCTGCTGCAAGCGATGAAGGAGTCTGACGACAAGCATCCCATCAGCGGTATCATTCAACTCGATGATGTCTACTGGGGCAGTGAACGCCGTGGTGGCAAGCGGGGTTGTGGTACCGTTTGCAAGACACCTTTGTGGCGGCAGTGTCCCTGAAGAAGGAAAGAAATCCAATCAAAATGTGGATGACGGTGGTTGATGGGTTCAAAACTAAGACCATTGGCAAGTGGGCTAAACGACATCTTGCTAACGGGAGTGCCGTGATATCTGATGAGTTATCCCGTTTCAGGGCAGTCAAGGAAGCCAACTGTGAGTGCCTGAGTGTCGTCACTGGAGGCAACCTGGATTTACTGGAGCATCTTGCGTTCAACTGGGTAAGCACGATAATAGGGAATGTGCAGAACTCGCTGCGGAGCAGTTGCCATACGCTTGGAACCAAGCCTCTACCAAATCATCTGACGGAATGATGCTTCCGATTTAAGCATCGTTTTGGCATCAAGAGCATGCTGGTTGAATTGAACCACACGATAGAGGAAATCCATCTGATACCATATCGGGAAGATCATGGGTAATCGGATAGGTGGTACCCCATATCTATAGCCACGTATGAATAATACATACCGATAAATTTGAGGAGCAACCTCTTATAGAAGAGTTAATAACTGTGCGATTTCAAAAACAAGCCTATCCGCTTCATCAGAATCAAAATCTGTTTTCTGAAGTTTTTTGACTCCATGCTCATTCAATAAGACATGATTTGTAGGAGTGAGATTGTGAATAGCCAAACAACTTTTGACACATTGTAAAGGACATCCATCGATAGCAATGATCGATCTACCAGACTTTGCTATACGGACTAAATGCTTTACGTTTCCACCAACACCTGCAATGCAGGACATTTCTGCATCACCTCGTTTATCTAGCTGAATAGCCATATAGTTTGCCATCTGCGCTGCACTTGAACAACCAGAGCATGAATAAACCAATGGTAAAGAACGTAAACATTCACTCATAAAACATCCTTTAAAAATCATAGTCCCATGAAGATGCCCTTAATAAATAGGGCATCTGCGAAATCAATTATCAAATTTAAAGTTTCTACCAATAGCGCTGGTAATTCCGTGGTAACTCCTGAAATTATAAATCAGAGGGCTCCACAAATCCGCGTCAATAACGTCATCTTTTTTAAGTAAAGATGCATCTGCATGCACATGAGTGGCTCGCAATTCAACGATAGCAAAATTATTGCGCTTTGTTATATGTTCAACTACACACTCGACCTGAATTAAACATTCTTGGATACGAGATGGTTTAACGGTACAGGACGCCAGCTCTGTAAATCCACCAAGAGCAAATTTATTACCACAATAACTGAAACCTATCTTTTCAGATGGGACAGGATCCTTTCCGGTCAATTTGGCAATAGATTCAATTCTATCCGAAAGGTTGTCTGATGCAACATTCAATACGACTTCTGGACAATTCTCAATGTTTTCGATAGCCTTTGAATTTAGACTGAGGCCGATGACAATATTATTCGAAAGAGACCAACTCGATGATATTGGTGTAATGTTAGTTGTATCAGTATCATCGATGGTACTCAGTAGAATTACGGTGTTTCCCCAATAAAGTGATTTTGGGTGAACTTGCTTATGCATTGCCATCTCCTTTGTAACAGAAACACTACAAATTATATATCACAATGTGATATAATTGAACTTATTGTATTTCACCTAAGAAGTCAACAACCGAGTAAGCTATGTTAACAAAAGCTCAATTTGAGGCACTTTCTGAGTTTCGCTATCAGTTAAAGCGTTTTCTTCACTTCAGTGAAACTGCGGCCAAGGAGCTCGGGCTCACACCATTACAGTATTTATCCCTCCTGCACATTCAAGGATACCCAGGGCGCAACTGGGCAAGCGTGGGTGAACTAGCGGAAAGGTTACAAATGAGTCATCACGCTACCGTAGCTTTACTTACGCGATGTGAGGAGTTGGATCTCGTTGAACGGCGGAAAAATGAAAATGACAAGCGCAAAGTAGATGTGCATCTAACAGATAAAGGGAGAGAATATTTACAGCAATTGGCACAGCAGCATAAAACAGAATTGCAATCGCTTCAAAATACTTTCCAAGTGGCACGTATTACAGCACTGAATGAAAACTATGATGCTGACCAATAAAAACCTTATTTACTAAAAGTATGAGCAAGTGAATTGCTCATACTTAATGGTCAGAATACTCTAGTCATAATTCACATTGAACTGTTTACAATAAAATATGACTTGTGAATATATTTTTTCGTGGTCTTCAAAAAGAATTAAGTCAATAGTTTCGTTATCAGGAAGTATATGTAGCACTCTAGAGCCAGGCTTGCTTTCAATTAACTTAATTAAAGATATTTGGCGCCATGAGAAAAAAAGGTGTTTTTTATGGCAATGAAACTCAATGCCACTGAAACTCAATTCTAATTTTACTTTTCTTGCGATATAAATGTATCTTATATCTATTGCCGCCGTAATAATGAATATTAGCAATGAGAATAAAATTGTATTGCGATATAACTCTTCGGTTATTGGTAAACCAGTAACTTCAGATGCCAACAACAGCAGAGTTGGCCAGAAAATTGCAACAAAGAAAGGTTCGACTAACTTAGTCACAAACTGCTTATTTGATACGTGATATACCATACTACACCTGATAAATAGTAGTCGCAGTTTACACTGCGACTACTACCCTAATCATGTTACCGACGAGACCTTACGATCTGGATGCGTCTAGTTAAATATTCGAGCGGTACACTCCAAACGTGTACCAATCGACAGAATGGAAAGACAACAAACAAAGTCATACCTAAAATCATATGAATTTTGTAGATAAACGATACCCCTTCTAAATTTTTAGATGCCCCTGTTTGGAACGTTACAACATCTTGTGCCCAACTTACGAGCTTCATCATGACACTTCCATCAAGATGGAAAGCAGAAAATGGAATTGTCAGAAGACCAAGCGCTGCCTGGGAAACTAATAGCACTAAAATCAAAATATCCGCAGTCGATGATGTTGCTCTGATCCTTACGTTTGTCAGACGCCGCTTTAAGAGCAGATAACCACCGTACAACGTCATTGCACCAAAGATACCGCCAGCACACATCGCTATGAGTTGTTTTGATTGCAATGATAAGAATGACTCATATACCCAGTGAGGTGTCAGCAAGCCAAAAAAGTGGCCGAAGATGATACCAAGAATGCCAATGTGGAACAGTCCAGATGCCAGCCTCATATTCGAGTTATCAAGTAACTGGCTTGATCCTGCTCGCCAAGTGTACTGCCCATAATCGTAACGAACCCAACTACCAAGTAGAAAAATGGTAACTGCAATATATGGGTATATATCAAAGAAGAAGCTATGAATATAGTTCATTTGTTTGCCTCACCAATTTCAAGGTACTGTGGTACGACTGCATTCTTAAATCGGTTGCTATGAATCGATTGAATTGAACTGGGACATGATTCTCCTCCTAAAAACTTCACCTGCTCTTCCTCCCAAACAGCATCTAACGCAGCGGGTGTTGCATCATCAGCCTCTTTCATAACTTGTGTGCTTATAAGAGCGCTATCGTACTCTGTCATGGATAGATCAATTAGAACCCCAAATAGAACATGATATTTGCTTTCTCTTTTGAGTAGCCTCTCTTTAAGCAACCCCAAGATCGGAGTGATAAAACACAACCCCTCTATAATTTCAGCGTTATTTCTTGTTGAAAGGTATTCCAAGTAAACAGGAAGAAAATCCGGTAATTCTCTTTTGTTAAGAGAAAATCCTGCATCTTCATATTGCTTAAGCAGGTCTACCATTGCTTGTCCGCGATCACGCGACTCACCATGAACATGCTCAAAAAGAAGCAGAGAGGTGGAACGGCCACGGTCGAAGATATCACAATATATTTCTTGGAATGAAAGTAGAGAACGATCAAACGCATATGTTACAAAATCACATATTGATGATTTTTGTGCCGATGTCAGCTCATTACATTCAGCTATGCAATCAAAGATTTCATCCTTGTTTTCCCACAGATCAATATCTGGGTAGTCCAAGAGGATTGATATGATCTTTAAAGATTTCATTTTTTATCCTCACTTGGATTTGTAGATACATTAATGGCATTAATTCTCTGGCTATTAAACAGGTTGTACTTAGTGTCGCTACCTTTACAACCATCACCAAAGCTAAAGCCACACCCTTTAGCTTCAGGAAATGCTTCTCGTGCTAGCTCGCGATGACTGGAAGGAACTACAAAGCGGTCTTCATAGTTAGCTATAGCCAAATAACGATACATTTCCTGCGCTTGGTGTTCAGTTAAACCAACCTGCTCTAATGCGCTGGTATCCACCTTTTTATCTACAGTTTCAGCTCGCTTATAATGACGCATTGCCAACATACGATTCAGTGCACTCTTAACAGGTGCTATATCGCCAGCGGTCAACAGATTCGCCAAATACTGTAAAGGAATTCGCAAGCTAGAAATATCTGGTAGAACACCATCATCACCTAAATAGCCTGCATCTTTGGCTGATTGGATAGGGGAAAGAGGTGGTACATACCATACCATCGGTAACGTGCGATACTCTGGGTGTAATGGGAGTGCAAGCTTCCATTCCATCGCCATCTTGTACACAGGTGACTTCTGAGCAGCATCTAGAACATTTTGAGTGATGCCTTGCTTTAAGGCTTCTTCAATGATAGCAGGATCATGTGGATTTAAGAAAATCTCCAACTGCTTGTTGTATAAATCCTTGTCATTTTCAGTTGATGCTGCTTGCTCAATACGATCTGCATCATAAAGGATTACTCCCAGATATCTAATTCGTCCTACACATGTTTCAGAGCAGACGGTTGGTTGACCAGACTCAATTCTGGGGTAGCAGAAGATACATTTTTCAGATTTACCACTTTTCCAGTTAAAGTAAATCTTCTTGTAGGGGCAACCAGTAAGACACATACGCCAACCACGACATTTGTCTTGGTCAATAAGGACAATGCCATCTTCTTCACGTTTATATATTGCCCCACTAGGGCAAGTAGCCACACATGCAGGATTCAAGCAATGCTCACAAAGCCGAGGGAGATACATCATGAACGTATTTTCAAACTGTCCATACATCTCCTTTTGGATGTGGTTGAAATTGTAGTCTTGTGAACGCTTAGTGAATTCCCCGCCCAAGATTTCTTCCCAGTTTGGGCCATTGTTGATCTTGTCCATACGTTGACCAGTGATCAGTGAACGTGGACGTGCTATTGGCTGATGCGCACCTTGTTTAGCATTATGTAAATGCTCATAGTCAAAGGTGAAAGGCTCATAATAGTCATCAATAGTCGGCATGTCAGGGTTGTTAAAAATCTTGGCTAAAACGCCAATCCGGTTACCCATTCTTGGAACGATTTTTCCATTGATATTTCGAACCCAGCCACCCTTCCATTTATCCTGGTTTTCCCAATCGTTTGGATAGCCCACGCCTGGCTTGCTTTCTACGTTATTAAACCAGGCGTATTCCATTCCCTCGCGACTTGTCCATACGTTCTTACAAGTAACAGAGCAAGTATGACATCCGATGCATTTATCGAGGTTTAGCACCATTCCAATTTGCGCACGAATTTTCATTTTTACTTCTCCCCTGCCTTGTTACTGTACATATTGTCAGCCTGTGTATAGTCATTATTTTCGTCATCAAGCCATTTAACCTGATTCATGCGGCGGACGACAACAAACTCATCACGGTTAGAGCCCACTGTGCCATAATAGTTGAACCCATAAGCCTGATGTGCATATCCGCCAATCATATGAGTTGGTTTAGGGCAGACACGAGTAACGGAGTTATGAATCCCACCACGTTGTCCTGTTATTTCGGAGCCTGGAATATTCACCAGGCGCTCTTGAGCGTGATACATCATTACCATTCCAGCAGGGACGCGCTGACTCACCACTGCACGAGCAGTTAATGAACCATTGATATTAAATGCCTCTATCCAGTCGTTATCCTCAATTTTTAGATCTTTAGCATCATCTTCACTTATCCAAACAATTGGCCCACCCCGAGACAGTGTAAGCATCAACAAGTTTTCGCTGTATGTTGAGTGGATACCCCATTTCTGGTGCGGAGTGATCCAGTTCAGAGCTTTCTCTTTGTTACCGTTACCCTTCTTACCCATAATATTTTTAATAGTCTGGGTATTGATTGGTGGTCGATATGAAATGAGACTTTCGCCAAAATCACGCATCCATTGGTGATCCTGATACAGCTGTTGACGACCAGTAATGGTTCGCCATGGAATTAGCTCATGAACGTTTGTATAACCTGCGTTATACGAGACATGCTCGTCTTCCAAACCAGACCATGTTGGGCTAGATATGATTTTTCTCGGCTGAGCCTGAATGTCACGGAAACGAATTTTTTCCTCTTCCTTGTTGATAGCAAGATGTGCATGTTCTCGGCCAGTCAGCTTACTTAATGCATTCCAAGCCTTAACAGCCACATGACCATTAGTCTCTGGGGCTAAAGTAAGAATTACTTCAGCCGCATCAATTGCAGTGTCAATCTTTGGCCGCCCAGCATTCGCGCCATCATGGTGTGTGTAGTTAAGTTTTTTAAGAAGGTCTACTTCGGTTTCTGTGTTCCAATTAATACCCTTGCCACCATTTCCTTGCTTATCAAGGAGTGGACCTAACGATGTAAATCTTGCGTAGGTGTTAGGATAATCGCGCTCAACGGTCATTATATGTGGTGCAGTTTTTCCTGGAATGAGATCACATTCACCCAATTTCCAGTCTTTTACTTCAAACGCTTGGGCTATTTCTGCTGGAGAGTCATGCTGCATTGGCAATGTAACCACATCGGTTTCAACGCCAAGATGTCCTTTACAGAGCTCAGAAAACGCTTTTGCAATTGCCTTATAAATTTCCCAGTCGGATTTTGCTTCCCAGGCTGGATCTACAGCTGCTGACAATGGATGGATGAATGGATGCATATCCGAGGTATTCATATCATCTTTTTCATACCAGGTTGCAGTAGGCAACACGATGTCTGAAAACAGACAGGTACTCGACATCCGAAAATCTAGAGTCACAACGAGATCAAGCTTGCCTTGGGTTGGGGTATCTTTCCAATCAACTTCAGATGGTTTGCTATCACTGAATGAGCCGAGATCTTTTCCTTGAATGCCATGTTCTGTGCCCAACAGGTACTTGAGCATGTATTCATGACCTTTACCTGAAGACCCAAGAAGATTTGATCTCCAAATAAACATATTGCGTGGATAATGATCTTCGGGACACTCAGCAGCAAAACGAATACTGCCGTCCTTCAGCGAGTTAACCGTGAACTCTACAGGGCTTACCCCAAGCGCTTTTGCCTGTTCAGCAATACTCAGTGGATTAGTATTCAGCTGAGGGCTTGAAGGAAGCCAACCCAGCCGCTCTGCTTTCACGTTCATATCAATGAGATGCTTACTATATTTACTTGCATCAGCTAAAGGTGAAAGCAATTCTTGGGCATCTAACTTCTCATATCGCCATTGACTAGAGTGGTTATAGAAGAAAGACGTCCCATTCATGTGGCGTGGAGGCTTTTGCCAATCTAGGCCAAATGCCAACGGTTGCCAGCCCGTCTGGGGACGAAGCTTCTCTTGCCCTACGTAGTGAGCCCATCCACCACCGCTCTGTCCTACGCAACCACAGAATACCAGCATGTTAATCAAACCACGGTAATTCATATCCATGTGATACCAGTGGTTCATGCCTGCACCAACGATGATCATTGAGCGCCCATGTGTTTTGGCTGCATTGTCAGCAAACTCACGAGCGATGCGGATAATCTCATCTTGTGGTACACCCGTTATTTTTTCTGCCCAAGCGGGTGAATATGCCTTCACTTCCTTATAGGTATGTGCGCTGCTAGGGTCATCAAACCCTCTTTCTACACCATAGTTAGCCACGGTGAGATCGTAGACGGTGGTCACAAATTCTTGGCTTCCATCTGCCAACACGATGGATTTAGCTGGAATTTTTCTTCTGATAACTTCTTCTAATTCAACAGGTGTGAAATGCTCACTTTCCAATCCACCAAAATATGGGAAAGCCACCTCAACTAAATGTTGAGGTTCCTTTATTCCAACAGACAAAGTGACTGGTGTCTTGGACTGCCCAGCGGTCTCTTCAAGATTCCACTTTCCATCCTCTCCCCATCTATAGCCAATCGACCCTTGTGGCGCGACCAGATCACCAGAAACCTCATCAATCGCTATGGTCTTCCATTCAGGGTTGTTCTGTTCACCTATGTTATTGACCAAATCTGATGCTCTCAGGAAGCGTCCTGCTTCATAGCTACCATCTGGTCGTTTGGTCAATCTGACCAACATCGGAAAATCGGTATATTTCCTTGCGTAACTAACAAAATATTCATTTTTATGTTGAACGTGGAACTCGTTCAAAATGACATGGCCCATAGCCAATGCTAACGCGCTGTCTGTACCTTGTTTGGGGTTAAGCCAGTGATCACAAAGCTTAGCTACTTCAGCATAATCTGGAGTTATGGCGACAGTTTTGGTGCCTTTGTATCTAACTTCAGTAAAGAAGTGAGCATCAGGAGTACGAGTCTGAGGAATATTTGAGCCCCAGGCTATGATGTATGAGGAGTTGTACCAATCTGCTGACTCTGGTACGTCTGTTTGCTCTCCCCAAGTCATCGGTGATGCGGGAGGAAGATCACAATACCAGTCATAGAAGCTAAGGCAAGAGCCACCGATGAGCGATAAATATCTTGCACCTGCGGCATAGGAAACCATAGACATCGCTGGAATTGGTGAGAAGCCAACAACGCGATCTGGGCCGTGCTCTTTTACGGTGTAAACGTTTGCCGCTCCAATGATCTCATTAACTTCATTCCAGGTGCTACGAACAAAACCGCCTCTACCTCGGGCAGCCTTATACTTTTTGGATACATTCTGATCGGAAGCAATCGCACCCCATGCTAGAACAGGGTCTTTGTGCTTACTTTTTGCGTCTCGCCAAAGCTCAATCAACGCTTTCCTGACCATTGGGTACTTCAGTCGATTGGCGCTGTACAGATACCACGAGTAGCTTGCCCCTCTTGGGCAGCCGCGAGGCTCATGGTTTGGGAGATCTGGCCTTGTCCTAGGGTAATCAGTTTGCTGCGTTTCCCATGTAACCAAGCCGTTTTTTACATAGATTTTCCAACTACATGAACCAGTACAGTTCACGCCATGTGTTGAGCGTACAATTTTGTCATGTTGCCAGCGGTCTCTGTAACCATCTTCCCAATCTCTGTTCGTATTGTACGTTTGGCCGTGTTCACCAGAAAACTTTTCACCTAATGTCTTTAAATAGTTAAACCTGTCAAGAAACTTGCTCATTTTACTGCTCCATATGCATATGCATTAATAGTAACATTCTATTTATTGAGTTCTTTTCCATATACAAACCATGTTATTAGCCCACAAATAACATAGAAGACTAAAAAAGCTTTCATCGCATTAATTGGTGTTCCGCTGAGAGCTATTGATAAGCCGAATGCGTTTGGAATAAAGAAACCACCAATTGCACCTATTGCTGAGATGAACCCTAATGCTGTTGCTGTATCATTTGCTGATTTTTTTAAGGCTTGAGCTTCTGAATCATATCGCTGTAGATTCCTTTTTATCATCATCCCCCTAAACAAAACGGCGATCATTTGAAATGTAGAACCACTCCCAACTCCTGCGCATGAGAACAAAGCCATAAAGACAGCTAGAAAATAGGTGAAGTTGCCATGCCCTGCATCTGATGGAAGAGTTGAAAACAAAACCGCAACTAACGTAGCCATTAAGCAAAAGCTAACAAAGGTGACTTTAACACCGCCAAGCTTATCTGATAAAACGCCACCAACTGGCCTCATCAATGCGCCGAATAATGGCCCTATGAAAGCATATTTCATTATTTCAATATCAGGGAATTGAGTTTTAGCGAGCATTGCAAACCCCGCAGAGAATCCAATGAATGAACCAAAGGCAGCCAAATATAAAACACTCATAATCCAAAGATGTTTTTGTTTTAACACTACCCATTGCTCTTTAAACGAGGCTTTGGGTGCTGCAATATCATTCATAAAATGCCACGCTGCAATACTCAATATCAATATTACTGGCATCCATATTAAGGGTGCATTGCTGAGCCATATTGATGCATCAGGATTTCCTTGACCTAAACCGAAAGGGCCAAAGATATTTACAGAAATTACGATAGGTACAAGCATCTGCATGACACTGACACCCAAGTTACCTAGCCCCCCATTTAAACCAAGAGCCTTTCCTTGTTGAGTTTTTGGATAAAACAAGCTGATGTTAGCCATACTAGATGCAAAGTTGGCACCACCAAACCCACATAACAAAGAGATTATTAGAAATGTTGAATACGGCGTTGTGGTGTCTTGCACTGCAATGGTCAACCATGACATAGGTATCATAAGCAACAAGGTACTGAATGCTGTCCATCTCCGGCCACCAAAAACTGGGATCACAAATGAGTAAGGAATCCGTCCTAAAGCTCCAGTAAGTGACGGGAGTGCAGTCAGCAGAAACAGCTGGTCTGTTGTAAAGGTGAAACCAGCTAAAGGCAAGTTCATTGCTACTACGCTGAATATCATCCACACAGAGAATGAGATCAGTAGACAAGGGATAGATATCAGTAGGTTTCTTCTGGCAATATGAGAACCATTCTCAATCCAAAAGCACTTGTCATCAGGATTCCAGTCAACGAGCGTTTTGCTGTTATTTCTTTTATTTGTGTGACTGTCTTCACATCCATCTTTGTATTTTTGATATATGGACATTTTGCTCACCGGTTAGTGTTGGGGTACACAATTTCCAATAAACAATTTAAATGGATATTTTTTATTGACTTAGATCAACTGAACATATGTATTACAAATGATGAATATTTCGATAACTACCTACTACAGGGGGGGGCGGGTTGAAATTAACCACAACAAAATCATGCACTTAGCTTCAACAAGACTTTCTTTATCATGAGCTGGCTAATGTCTGGAATATTGTAGGTATTTACTTTGAGGTATTTTTATTAGGGTATCTAAAAGGTATAAACATCAGTAGTGACAATCTTAGGAAGTGTCAAATTCGTGAACATACTATTGAAGTATTGGAAGAAACTGTCTATTACAATTTCTATAACGTCAATTATATGTACACTATGCCTCATATCTATATTTAATATGAGTGCATCGATTTATTTGTCATCAAGCATCCAAGGGAATGCATATGTGATAAATAGTATTGGTTCAATTAGAATGAAAGTCTATGCACTCCTCTCAGGAACACTGTCTGTTGATGAAAAAGTGCAAGCGGTTAATAGCGTTGAATCAATTCTGCATGATCCTTTTTTTATTAACACGGCTGAAAAGCACAACCTTAATAAAGAATACATACAACTCAACAGTTTGTGGGATCCAAAATTAAAAAACATTCTTTCCCACTTAAAATCTGGTGATGTAGCAACACCATTAAGCATTAACCGCTCTAAAGAGTTTATTAGTTTGCTACAGAAGATAATCAAAAGCATTGAGAACAAAACAGAATCTAAGATCGTAGTGATTAATGGCCTTCAAAAAGCATCTTCTTTAATTGTTATATTGTTTTCCTTCATCGCAATTTATAGCTTAAATAAGCGTTTCTTTAGACCGTGGTCAAAATTATTGTTAATGGCTAAAAACATTCAGCATGGTGATTTTAGTTCAAAATTTGATTCTGAATCACATGATTACCGCGATGAGATGTGGCAGCTTGGCAATGCATTAAACAATATGTCAGAGGTTGTTAAGCATACCTACAGCGATCTGGAACAGATGGTAGCTGAAAAAACGCATAAACTTAACTTGCAGAATTTGCATTTAGAATTCCTTTATCGCAGTTGTAGATTATTTCAAAATCAAGAATTCAACTGCAAAGTTTTAGCTCCTTTCATGAAAGAATTAATCGGATACACTGGGGCTGGAAAAATAAAAGTATATATTCATGATCCACATAAAAATTCGGTCAAACATTTATACACCTTTGGTGAGAACGTGAGGCCATTACATTGTGCCTCTATGCGTTGCTCACTATGTATTAATAATGCAGATGTCACATCCCCTATTGAGAGTGAATATAATAATAGGTTATGGAACATTGGAGATGCGCATAATGATTATGGTTACATAGAATTTTTCTTTTCAAATGAAGTCACTATATTACATGATACAGAACAATTAATATTTGCATTTTGCAACTTGCTGTCTCAATCCTTATCTCTTTACTACAAAGAGCAACAACAACAACAACTATTATTATTTAAAGAAAGAAACACAATTGCTCAAACACTTCATGATTCGATAGCACAGTCTTTATCATACTTAAAGATAAAGATTAGCCTTCTTCAAAGGGATCCAATCATCATTAGTTCTTCTCAGGTTGATAATGTTTCAGAGATGAGGTGTGAGTTAAATGAAGCTTACTCAAACATCAGAAAACTAATTTCTACTTTTAGAATTCCATATAAGAAAATCGAAACGTTAATTTTATTAAAAGATGCGATAGCAATATTTAATGACACATATGGTTTTAACATTAGGTTGGAATATAAAGATTTTTATGAAGACTATTCGCATGAGCAGGAAATACTCATACTGAACTTCTTCAATAAATTATTCGAATGTTTAAGGATAAGTATGCCTCCATCACGGATTGAGCTGCATATAAAATCCCTAGCTGAATATGTCATTATCATCCTGAAGGGTGAAGCTGAGTTCGAGGATTCAATATCGAGCTTAGTTGTTTTTCTAAAATCAGAAAATATTTCATTCATTAATGAACGGACGCAAGTGAAAATTGATCTTCACGTAGTTTGAGGAACACACATGGAAAAAGCTTTAACAACCAACGCAGATGTTTTTTCAATTTTACTAATTGATGATCATCCTGTCCTACGGAGCGGGATTAAGCAACTTTTACGTACAAATCCCTTTTTAACTATTGTAGCTGAAGCCAGTACAGGACAAGATGGTGTTCAGCTAGCATTAGATTATGAACCTGACTTAATTTTGTTAGATCTTAATATGCCTGAGTTTAGTGGTATAGACACATTAAAGTCATTACGAGCGCATAATGTATCTAGCAGAATCGTAATCTTCACAGTATCAGATTATGAAGATGATGTTTCGGATGCTATCCTTGCTGGAGCAGATGGTTATCTACTCAAAGACATGGAACCTGAAGACCTGATTAGCTCGATTGAACAGGCGTGCATGGGAAAGCTTGTGATAAGCCCAAAACTAACTGCAATCCTTATTGAAAGTATGCAGTCAAGAAGAAAAAACCGCCTTAAAGACAAAAATCTCCAAGTGTTAAGCCATCGCGAAATAGATGTTTTGAAATTTATTGCTCAAGGCTTGCCTAATAAGGTTATATCAAGACGTTTATTTATTTCTGAAGGAACAGTTAAAGTTCATGTAAAAAACATTCTTAAAAAATTAAATCTTCATTCAAGAATTGAAGTTGCAGTGTGGGTTCATAATGAGAAGATTATTTTCGACTAGTAGTGATAACTACTGCGTTATTTAATCATTTGCAGAAATAAAGCGTCACCGAAAAGTGGCGCTTTAATAGCTATCACTCTAATGTGAAAGGCCAGGAAGGATTCCCAATAGATAACGGCGCTGTTCTAATGGTGTGTTGCTTGTCCAAAAATCGAAAATCACATGAGCTAGCAATGGCATTAAGAGAAGTAAAACACACAACATTGCAAGCAGTTTCTTTGCTGAAACCTTTTTATTCGCAGTGCCAAAATGAATAGCATTAGCTTGTTTTGGGCATGCAGAGATACAAGTTAAACAGTTTGTACACTCAAGATTTCTGACTGATATAAGTTCATGAACCTGTATTCTTGATGGACATGCTCTACTGCATTTATCACAATCGTATCCCTTGCTTCGTAAACAGCTGCTGGAAGACCTGCGAATACGCAATGGTGTCAGAAGCCCCAGCAAGGAAAGCCATCCACCATAAGGGCATAGGTATCTACAGAAGCCTTGCTTGAAAAACATCGTGATACTTAATACCCAAACAAAAAAAATACCTGATATAAAGTTCAAGTTGAAAAAGAAGGCTCCCATTTTCATGTCAGCAGCTTGGTGATACTGGCTCATCAAGTACCCTGGCAGTGCAACATTTGGAACAGCAAGAATAACTATGAACATCAGAAATGATAGAACTAGAAATTTTTGAGATTTGAGCAGTAGGTCTAGCCATTTTGGCGGAGCCCACTCACCTGGTAGCAGCAAATTTCGAAAATGATGCAGCCATTCACCGACAACCCCAAGAGGGCAAAACCATGAGCAGAAGGCACGACCTAAAATGAGTCCAGATAAGGAAATAACCAAGACTGTGATTGTTGCAGCTGGATGGTGGTAATCAGTAATGCCCAAACTCAACAACGCCCGCAAGCCAAGACCGCCCGCTATAGGTAGAAAGCCATCTACGATATCAGGTCTAGACAGCCAAGGTAGGTCACCCTGGTGGAGTTGAAAAATATAAACACCATACTGTATTGTTACAAATCCCCACGATGTAACTAAGAAATATCTAACTAAACTACGAAGTTGTTGATCTCTTGAATCATAAAATGCGGATATTAATTTATATCTATAAAGCATGACAATAGCGACAGCAAACACGATTAAACTACTTAGTGGTGGCTTGGCTGCTACCGTCAACCATACAGCAGCGGTTAGCATCATGAACAGCTGCCAAGACCAGCCTGAACGCTCATGCCACTGGAACAACAACAGATACACCAAGCCACTCAGCATGGTTATGGTTTCAATCCCACTCATCTAGCCAACCCCCATCGCAAAAACAGCCAATCATAAACAACATTACAGTTGTTTATTTTGATCTGGATGGGCAGTTGGCCTAGTTTGTGGCGATGACAAGATTGTAATTTATTCTCTTGTCTTAATGAGTGGGGTGTCTGAGCTTACGTTTTCAGCCCAAAAATGGATATTGAATCTAGCATCTTCAGACAGTTCAACCCTGTGCCAATACTGAGGTGGGCTGGTTGCAAACTCTCCGGCTCGGATTACAAGCGTAATTTCAGGTATCTTCGCTGTTTCATCAGCAAAACCGTAATATGTTACCGTCCCCTCCATTACACATAACTGACCGAATACGCCAGCAGCTGTATTGTGATGGGTTAATAGAGCCTGTGGTACGTTTTCATTTGTAAAGAATGGGGTTGAACGGCGAACAACCCAATGAGCTGGTATACTATGCAGTAGCGACATGTTTTATCCTTAATAATCTATGAAATTAAGTAAGGCTGAGCATATGCTCAGCCAGCAATTATTCATCTAGAAAGAAGGCGTAGAAGTGGGAATGCAGCTCCCATTTGGTCTCCACCTACGACAAAGCCGCACATTTCACCATCCTCGCTGCGAGCTTCTGCGACCATTCCATTTTTATTCCATCTAAACTGCCATGAAAGGTCTGTACCTTTTGTTCTACCAGCTAACTGCAAAGGATATTGAAGTGTTTTTACCTTCACTAGCATTGGAGGAAGCGTTAGTGGTGTTGGCTTACCAATCAGAGTTTTAGATAATGCATTGGCACCGAGAACAATTGGCTGCAAAAAGGGGCGTAATTCACCTTTCCACTCAACGCAATCACCAAGCGCATAAATGTGCTCACTCGATGTTCTCAGGTATTCATCCACTACAATTCCACGCCTTACAGCCAGTCCCGCATTCATCGCTAAGGATAGATTCGGTTGTAGACCTATAGCTGAAATGACAAGATCCTGTTCACTGAAACTGCTGTCAGTGAGCTCTATCGTAAAGGATTCGTTGGCATCTCCTCTTTGTATCGACTTGATACCTCGACCAAGTTTTAGGTCAACCCCCTGCTCCCGTAAGGCTTGCAGTAACGGTTGACTCAATGCAGCTGGCATTAATGTACTTAGGGGGCTGTCCGCCAGATCTACAAGCGTCACAATTCGGTCTTGGCCCACCATATCCATAGCCAACTCACAGCCGATCAAACCTGCTCCGAGTACCATAATGCGTTTTGCATTCTTAATTAATTGTTCGGCATTGGCATAATCATTTTGGCTATTGAGGGTTACCATTTTATCCGAGTTGGGAACGGGAGGCAGTATAGAACTGGCCCCAGTTGCCAGCACTAGCTGGCCATAAGAAAAATCGCCATTATTTGTGTGTACCATTTTGTTATTCGGACTAATGCTATGCACAATCGTATTAGGTGACAGAATGATACGTTGCTGTTCAGCAAATTGAGCCCCCGTCAACTTTGTCATTGCGCTGGCGGTGTAACCACGACTGACCACATGACTCAAGTCCGGTTTGTTATATTCATTGCCATTATCAGCGGTAATAAGACGGATCGGTCTTTCACCATCTAATTTACGCAAGCTTTTTACCAACTGCTGAGCGGCAAAGCCGCTACCGATGATGACTATATCCTGGCTGGAACCAGCATAATGCTCATTTAATGCGCTCATACACATGCCTCCACTGCGCATGGTTCGAATACCTCCTTGCCGATGCCGCAACCAGGGCAAAGGAAACTCTCCGGTACAAGGCTCCAGGGAGTGCCAACCGCAACCAATTGATCCGGTTCACCTAAGGCGGGGTCATAAACCCACTGGCAGACTGTGCAAAGCATTGCTTGCTCATCGTCTACTCCGGCTACAACTGACTGTGTGGTCTCCTCTACAGGGGAGATATCAACAGTGAATGGCACTTGATGGGCTGCTTTTTCTGGGCGAGGCACCTCAATAGGATGTAACGCCCATTGACGAGCGAGCTGGCGTCCATGCTCTCGGCACTCTGCCAGTGCAGAACCATCTGGTCGCCATTTGACTTTCAGAGAAATGCTGATATCAAAGCCTGCATCCATCAATCGGGTCTGGATACGATCTACTGCACCACCAGTCCAGCCGTAACTGCCGAATGCAGAAGCACGCTTGTTTCTAAAGCGCAGGCCAGTTATCTCCTCCAGCATGCCTGCCACCTTAGGCATCATGACGTTGTTCATTGTGGATGAGCCCACGAGTATTCCCTTGGAGCGGAACACTTGTGTCAGGATCTCGTTCTTATCGTGGCGGGCTACGTTGTAGATCTTGACTGCGACCCCAGGGTCAACTTCGTGAATACCCTGTGCGATGGCATCGGCCATCATACGGGTGTTGTTTGACATCGAGTCATAGAACAGGGTGATACGATCTTCTTGGTAGTGGTCTGCCCACTCCAGATACTTGAGAATAATTTGGGTCGGATCCTCACGCCAGACAATACCGTGGGAGGTTGCCACCATGCTTACTGGCAGGTTGAATCCAAGCACCTCTTTGATTTTAGCTGTCACAAGTGGGCTGAATGGGGTGAGGATATTTGCGTAGTACCGTTGGCACTGCTCCATCAATTCGGTTTGATCTACTTCGTCATTGAACAGATGCTCATCACAATAGTGTTGACCGAAGGCATCGTTAGAAAACAACACTGCGTCCTCAGTCATGTAGGTCATCATGCTGTCGGGCCAGTGCAGCATAGGTGTTTCAATGAACACCAGCTGCTTGCCATTACCGATGTCGAGACTGTCGCCTGTTTTGACTGGATGGAAGTTCCATTCAGGATGATGATGGTGTCCCGTGATTGAGTCGATAGCGTTGTGAGTGCAGTAAATCGGAGTGCCTGGGATACGAGCCATCAATTCGGTCAGTGCCCCTGCGTGATCTTCCTCAGCATGGTTGATCACCACATAATCGATAAGGTTAAGGTCGATCTCTGCTGCAAGGTTTTGAACGAACTCTCGGCTGAACTTATGATCGACTGTATCAATCAGCACGTTCTTCCCTTCACGGATGAGATAGCTGTTGTAGCTCGTCCCCTTGTTTGTCTTGTACTCAGTACCATGAAAATCTCGAACTTCCCAGTCCCGTTGGCCGACCCAGTGAATGTTGTTTTTGACATGAATGGTCATCTGGCAATTCCTCAGTATGTAATAGTTGGTATTTCTTGATATCAACTATTGCAGCTAACATGCCAACTCATAACTCATTGTTTTTATGAGGCTTAGTTTATTTTCTTGTTAAAATGACATAGTATTGATATTGTTTAAATGACAGCATTAATGTCATTTGGACACTAACAATGATTTCGACAGACAGTTTGGCTCGTATTGCTATAGACATACAGCTGGGGATTTCACATCAAGACAGATTCCACCGCCTTATCCAGAGTATTCGCAGCCTACTGAACTCAGATGCGTCAGCCTTGCTACGATACGAAGGAGGCCAGTTCATCCCGCTCGCCATCGATGGCTTAATGCAGGACGTATTAGGACGCCGTTTCGCCATCAAGGAGCACCCACGCATGGAGGCAATTGCCCGTGCTGGTGACGTAGTACGCTTTCCGGCAGATAGTAGCTTGCCAGACCCCTATGATGGCTTGATCCCTGATCATGCAGAATTTAAGGTGCATGCTTGTGTTGGTTTGCCTCTGTTCTCCGATCAAGTCTTGATTGGTGCATTGACCATAGATGGAATGAATCCTGCCCAGTTTGATGACATTAGCGATGAAGAGTTGCGTTTAGTTGGTGCACTAGCGGCAGCGGCGTTAAGTAACTCATTACTACTAGAGCGTTTAGCTCGCCAGAGCAGTGAGCCATTAATACCTTCAACACCAACAGGTGCAGATAGATTCGAGATAATCGGGCATTCTCGGGCGATGCAGCAGCTAAAGCATGAAGTAGATATAGTTGCTAATACTGATTTAAACGTCCTAATTTTGGGCGAAACGGGTGTAGGTAAGGAGTTAATAGCAAAAGCTGTACATCTTGGCTCGCCACGGGCAGATCGCAAATTGGTATATCTCAATTGCGCAGCTCTACCGGAATCCGTAGCAGAGAGTGAACTATTTGGACATGTGAAGGGAGCGTTTACAGGCGCTATTCATAACCGTGCGGGTAAATTTGAACTAGCGGATAAGGGCACATTGTTCCTGGATGAAATTGGTGAATTATCCTTATCATTGCAGGCAAAATTGCTACGTGTCATTCAATATGGAGACTTGCAGCGGATTGGTGATGACACTCCACTAAAAGTCAATGTACGTGTGCTTGCTGCAACGAATCGAGACTTGAAGAAAGCGGTCATCGATGGCGAGTTTCGAGCAGACCTCTATCATCGCCTGAGTGTTTTCCCTATACATGTACCAGCCTTGAGAGACAGAGAGGATGATATCTCCTTGCTGGCTGGTTACTTTTGCGAGTGCTGTCGAGTGAGTATGGGGTTAGAGCAACTGCGGATCCAACCTCAAGCACTGCATCTTTTGAAGGGCTATGACTGGCCTGGTAATGTGCGCGAACTGGAGCATGCCATTCATCGTGGTGCCGTATTGGCTAGAGCAGAGCAACGAAGTCCGGTTCTGACGCTTGCAACCCATCATTTCAGTATAGCTATACCACCAATGCCTCAATCTGGCATAAGTCCTACCGAAAATATGGATGACTTCGCTAGTAACCAAATGGGTTTGAGAGCATCAACTGATGCATTTCAGTCTGCGTTAATTAAAAAGGTACTAGCAGATCATAATGATAATTGGGCTGCAACAGCACGAGCCTTAGACATTGATTGTGGTAACTTACATCGTCTAGCCAAACGACTGGGGTTAAAATGATAAAGATACATAGCTATGGGCCATTATAGAGTTGCATCCTGAATATTGGTTAACGTGTTGATTTATAGTGTTTTTTTATGCACGTATGGTGTAATGTGACGCTAGCATGGTATTGAGAATGTAGTTATGGATAACAAAGTTTCAATCGAAGAAATGCAAGCATTAAAAGTATTGCTTGTAGATGACCACGCTATATTGCGGGCAGGAGTCAAAGCTACACTCTCAACAGATCACCTTATGAAGGTGATTGCAGAGGCTGGCAATGGTAAAGAAGGATTAGATCTGGCAGTAGAATATGAACCAGATTTAATATTGCTTGACCTTCAAATGCCAGTGCTTAATGGATTAGAAACGCTGAAGAGAATCAGAGCAAAGAAAATAAAAAGCAAGGTCGTTATCTTCACCGAGTCAGATTTGGAAATTGATGTTGTAGAAGCGTTTAGGTTCGGAGCAAATGGATATCTTTTAAAAGATATTGAACCGCTTGATTTAATCAGCTGCATTAAGAGTATATGTGCAGATGCATCAGTTGAAAGCCCTCAGCCAAAAAATAAACTCATGTTAAGTTTATCATCAGAAATAAATGTTGGCATTATCGAATCATTAAGCCATAGGGAAATTGATGTAGTAAAGCTTCTTGCTGAGGGCCACTCGAATAAAGTTATATCCAAACTTTTATTCATATCACCAGGGACTGTAAAAATACATGTGAAAAATATTTTAAGAAAACTTAATCTAAAATCAAGAGTCGCCGTCACTATATGGGCGCACAACAGAACTATTAAGTAGATTTAATAATCTGAATGAGCACAGATAAAAAAGTTCATGTTGCTCTTATCATTGTAACTAATTAATCTCCTGCTGAGAACACATAATTAATTTACCCATGGCTAGCATCTAATTTATCCATCTTGCTTGCAACGATACATTTCGTCATCTGCTAATCGAAGTAACATGTTTAGATCTGGTGGAGTCGTGGGATTATAGCTCACTATACCTACTGAGCAAGATAGGGTGTAGGCTTTACCGCTGTGTAAGTTGAATTCATCAAATGAGATATTTATCCTACTACGCATATATTGTAAATACTCATAGTTTGTCTCAGGAACTAAAACTACATATTCATCACCACCTAATCTTGCACAAATATCAGAGTTTCTAAAAACCATATTTATTAGTCTGGCAGCTTGGCACAATGCATCATCTCCCACATCATGACCAAAGCGATCGTTTATCGATTTAAAATTATTCAAATCGATAAACAATAATGAAAGACTTCTCTTTGTTCTAAATGCATGCTGCAAATATTTCTCAGCTAAAAGAATAAACCCTCGTCTATTAGTGATCCCAGTAAGTTCATCTATTGTAGCCATTTGTACAGCACGTAACTCGCTCTCAACTGTAGATGCTAAGTCAGTAAATAAACGTCTCTCTTTGTCACCAAAAACCCTTGGCTTCCGATCTATAATGCACAAGGAACCAATGTGCAGTCCATTCGTTATGACTAATGAGTGTCCAGCATAGAAGCGAATATATGGCTCCCCAATAACCATCGGATTCTCAGCATATAGGGGATCTTGAGTTGTATCCTCTATAACAAGCATGCTCTTTGTGAGAAACCCTTTTTTACAAAAGGAGATATTCGGAAGTGGTTCATGCATGTTTAAACCATAACAAGGTTTAGCCCATCCATGCTCATTATCTTCAAAGGATATTAGGGCAATAGGCACGTCAAAAATATTACGAGCCATCCTTGTTATACGAATGAAACGTTCCTCTGTAGGGGAATCAAGTGCTTGAAGACGGCGTAACGCATCTAGGCGTAGAAAGTCGGGATCTGAGGTTTCATGAAGAGGTTGCATCCTTGCTTCCTTTTTTCATATCGGTTTTAAACGCAAATAGTATGGCATTCTTTGAGATGCAACAGAATGGAATGTAGCATTACATATGACGGATTTTAGTTGTAGTGTGATCGTTAACACATTAGCTTCTCGCATGGGATTCAACTCGACAGGAGACCAAGCCAGCATCACATCATGAGCGGCCTCAATGGAAGCCTTGCGGCTAAGGGGAGACCATGGAGGATGATATTACAATGCGCGGCAAAAAATATTTCTAGTTAATCATGGTAGCAATATTTATCTTTCAACTGTTCAATCTTATTTTCCACTTTCATCATGTTTAGCGTAGAGGCTAATCTTTGTGCTAGCGTAAAATGCCTATTATTAAGATAGGCATAGCCTTCTAATTTATCTACAACGCCAGCCGAATGTACTTTTTCGTATTCTGGTGAGCTTTCAAGTAGGTCTTTTTTGTTTTTATCAAATACAAGGGTTTGCTCAATAAATATATCTGTACGCCCTTTTATCAGTTTTTTCAATCCCTGTTCTGTCGTATTCACATCAGTAAGTAAAGATGGTTTAATCAACTTTGAGAGAACCTCTCCTGCGCGCTTAGAACCTCTTCTAAACTCAATCTTTAAACCATCTTTGTTTAAGTCATCCCAAGAATTAAATTCTAACTTTTTATCATATACATATGCCTCGATAGTCACATAAAAATGTGACTCGTTCACTCTAATCATATTTTTTGTTTGTTGCTGATATTCTAATGGTCGATGTATCTCTCCATCGACACTTCCATTCTCAGCCAGAATTGGGGCTCGTCCACCAGGAACGCCACGATAAATTAGTTTATATCCTAGTCTGGAGAATGCCTCGCTGTAAATATTATGAAGCCAACATCCATACCTTGATTTGAAGGTGTCATCTGAACTCACCAAAACTATAGTGTTTTCAACAGCACTTACACCTAGCGAGAATATAATGAAAAAAATATAAAATATGTTTTTTATAAGGTTTTGTGAAAACATATAGATCTCACATTGACATATCATACGCTCAATATAGCTCAAAATTAAACTTTCTTCATTTTTAAATGAAAAATATATGATGACTACTGGATTGCTTTGTAATATTTACATATTTAACTTTAAAGATTACTCGCACGCCCTGTATCTAGAGTTACAACGCCGAACGACATAGAATGAATCGATGCCTATTATGAACGCAGCCCTTTGCATACATACATCTCCTCATCTGCTTGCCGGAGTAGTTGATCTAAATCAGGTGGAATACTAGCATCGTAAATAACAATTCCTAAGGAGCATGACAACTGGTATGGCTTACCACTATGACTATTGAAGTCATCTATTGCATGATTCAGCCGCTCTTTAATTCTCTGACAATGTTCACTACCAGTGCCAGGTAAAAGGACAACGAATTCATCCCCACCAAGGCGAGCGAATATATCAGCATCGCGGAATACTCGGCATAACAACTCGGCAATATGTCGCAACGCGTCATCGCCAATGTCATGACCAAACTTATCGTTAATTAGTTTGAAGTGATTTAGATCTAAAAAAAGTAAGGCCGCTGGGTGTTTTACACGAAATGCATATTTCAAACTTTTTTCGGCGAGCAGCATGAATCCTCTACGGTTAGTTATCCCCGTCAATTCATCTATGGTTGCTCTCTGAACGGCTTGTAACTCACTCTCAACCATGGATGCCAAATCAGCTAACAGCGCTTGGTCTCGTGGGCTAAAACCCCTGGGTTTAGAGTCTATGATGCACAATGTACCCAGCTTCAAACCGTTCCCAACTTCTAGTGGATGGCCTGCATAGAAGCGAATGTGTGGTTCCCCCGTGACTAAGGGGTTGTCAGAAAATCGTGGATCTTGGGCCGCGTCTTCAACTACAAACAGTTCTTCACCGAGAATTGCATGACCACAAAAAGAAATGTCTCGCGGTGTCTCCAATACCGGCAACCCACAACATGACTTGAACCACTGTCTGTTTTCATCCACCAATGAAACCAATGCGATGGGCACATCAAACATGTTGCGAGCCATCCTGGTAATCCGGTCAAAACGCTCCTCTGCGGGGCTATCAAGTATCGCTAAACGGCGCAATGCGTCTAAGCGAAGCGGTTCGTTATCCGGTACTACAGGGCTTTGCATCAACATCTCCTTGTTGTGTGGGCACTGTACGCTGCCAACATATACTGTGCATCTGTAGATCTGATGTACTGACAGTATATTACAGTAGGTAGACCTATGATTTCGAGCCATCTCATCTTTGATGACAGGAGCAGTGTTTGCACTCTTGGTAGCGTGGTTGTCGCTCGCTCGACAAACAAGAGCTCGCCTAGAATCCCCCTAGTTTTATTCGACCATCCTAGCAAAAAGCCATTCCGCAGTTAACTTGTTTGTCATTAATGAACTAACCTCATATCATCAAGTCTCCCAGTTTTTGCATCTGGATGTTTCACGATGGTCAGAGTCATTTTTCAAGCCAAGGTACATACCTCCGTTGACTCAGGCGGGTGGGTCGAAGTCCCACATTTATGCTTGCAACACTGCGTTATAGAGGACTTTAAGGCTCACCCTCGCTGGAGAAGATCCATCTCATCTTTAGAGCTGGATGAGATTCTCGAACAGCACACCACTAGGTTGTTTGGGGAGGCCAGGCGATTAGATCTGAACACTGTGCCTGAAGGTGTCTCTGTAGATGTGTTCGGGGCTTTGGCTATTGTTACTATAAATTTGATGCAGTGTGACACATACCATTGAAAATATAATATATTCAGACGCTTATGACTTTAAAGCTCAGGCCATCGTCTTCATCGTAGACAAACCTTAACGTTCAGATTGTATGAACGGTAGTAAGTAGTTATCGAGCAAGTCGTCCTGAGGGGGCTCGTTCAGGTTCGAGGAGGGTGATCACAATGATGGGCTCATTTAAAGCTTTCTGGTATGGTTAGCCCATCAGATTTTTTCAGACAGGATGTCTGTGTAATGAGTGATAAAACCCAGTGGAAAACATGGTCATTGATTTCCCGCATGCGTCTTGGGTTAGTTCTGCTTTTCGTCCCCATATTAATTCTCGGGGCCATTTATTACTATCATATGACCGTCACTCTGCAACGTGATTTACAGCAACAGTTAGTATCCAAGAATGATCAACTTCATAATGTTTTGATTAAGCCATATCTTGATACCCTCACAACACAGTTTGAGCTTATCTATCGCAAGGTTGATTATAAAGACTTTATAAATAATAAGATCACGCATCAATCTGAATACTTACACGACTGGCGGCGTTATCAGGAAACTGCTGGGCTACAATACATCTATGTTGGCACAGAGCATCGACAATTGCTTGTTCATCCTGAATGGCAACCAGACTCAAATTTTAACCCACGCATAAGGCCATGGTATCAACTTGCCGTTAAAAATAAAGGCAAGATGGTTTGGACTGAACCATATTATGACTACATTTACGGAACGCTATCCCTCTCATTAGCTAAAACAATTGAAGACCCGACAGGGAAGTTAGTTGGTGTCTTTTCAATTGATACATTACTTCAACCTATATCAAAGTGGCTTAATTATAAGCAAGATGCTGGGTATCAGATGTTGGTGAATGGGGCTGGTAAGATGCTAGTTCATCCTGATAAAGAACTAATGTTTACTCCCATGAAAGATATGACCTGGCTTTCAAAGTTCACAAAAGAAAAAGGCGTATTCCATGATAAAGAATCTGGGATGTTTGTGGCATATAACAAAGTCGATGGTCAAGACTGGATCTTGGTTAGTGTTGTTCCAGAATCTACATTACAAGGTGTCATTGAGAGTGTGTCGCTTAATGTTCAAGGTGTCATCGCGCTAACATGCATCCTTTATTTGTTACTCGCATTGTCATGGTCTCGTTATTTTCAACGCATGCTCAATGAGCTATACAATGTTATAAGGTCAAGTCGTAACAATTCATTAAAATCACCTAAGAATAGAATGGTTGAGTTATCACATGTGTATGACGAAGTGGCAAAATCGACACATGAATTATCAGAAGCTCGCTTACAGGCTAATGTTGACCAACTGACAGGTTTATACAACCGTAGATTTTTTGACATAAAGCTTTCTCAGCTATTAAAAAAGCAAGAGCCATTTTATTTAGCACTGTTAGATTTAGATGACTTTAAAAAAGTGAACGATACGTTCGGACACCAAACTGGTGACTCTGTATTAAAAAGAGTAGCGAAACTTGGAAATTCAATTTTTTATGAGCATGGCTGGTTCTGTCGATATGGTGGAGAAGAATTAGCTGTATTGTTTGAAGTGGGCTCTGGGAACTTGGCGATATCTTTACTGGAGGCATTAAGGCATGGTGTTGAGCATCTGGACTGGCGTGAAGATGCTCTTCGAGTAACACTCAGTGGTGGGGTTGCTGTTAGTAAAAAAGATATTAGTGCAAAAGAGCTTATAAATGCAGCTGACATTCAGGTTTACAACGCTAAACGCGATGGTAAGAATCGAATTTACGAGTGCATATCAATAACCACTGTTCATGACACCAAGTAGCGTGAATCCCGTATGATTGATATATGTGCAAGAATTAAATTGAAGTTTTACTATTCAGTGCCTTAGGCACTAATTTAACCAGTTATTGTAAGGGTATCTCCTTCGATAGAATTCGTTGTTAGATTGTTATGACATTCAATTATGAGTGTTTGTTGATGAAATAATAGCCGTGGGTGTACAAAACTGGTTTATCTTCGCTGCGTAGCAGCGGAATAATGGTGAGCTGCTTAAATTTCATTGAAGCTCTCATAATTAGTAAATGGACAGTTTTCCGAATTTTTCAAGTGGGGTAAATGAAATAAATTTCAAAAAATGATGGGGTTGATTGTTTTTTAAGCATTCCGTGGGGATTCGCCTATCAGAACCCTCGATTTAGTTGCACACCCCATGCTGAATCCGTCCCACCAAATTCACAACAGCCTGAACCCCCATCGGTGTATTCAGCAATGTGGCTGGAGCCACGCCACCGAGGCCCCAGGCTGGTCTGTTTAGCCATGACAACGCCTTGGCAGTATCGTTCTTGTTGAGGGATAGTGCCGCATCGAGGACCTGCACAACGCCGTATACCCTGGCGCCCTGAGCGGTTGATAGAAGAGCTCCAATCCTAAGCTTGTGAGCAACAGTACTCCGGTTCATGCCTGCTAAGCGGCATATCAAACCTATGTCTGCACTCATCAATTCAGCCAGTCGATGAATGCTGCCAGGAGCTACGCCAGCCACGATCCATAGATGTGCTCCTAGTGGGTCACGAGGAATACCAAGACCTTCTAGGAGACGGTTCGGAGTAACTGCATCACTACTAGGATGATAGGTTGCATAGGGCATCATGTAGCACTCCTCATTGTACAAACACGACCTCTCATGAGCTATCCTACCCCAAACTGTCGTTTTGAGTGGAAAATTAACAACCAAATGCCCCTACATTGAGGAGGGCTGATGACCGAGTTGGTCTGTACTGAACCAGGTTTAGGCATTGAGCTGGGGACTACTTTTCAGGTTCTATCGGAGAACGGCTCTGAATGGGAAATCCTGTTGGGGAATGAATACCGAAGGGTCAACAAACGCAGCGGGCGCGTTACAGGTTGGAAAACACCTCCAAAATTTGAGTGCAAAGGCATCCAAAAATAACATATCAAATAAGTGCTCAATGCTGGTTATGCCAGTAATAATGTTGACTAGCGGCTTCACCTTTCATAGAATCAAGGCACAGGGAGATTCGCTACCCTAAGTGCGAAGTTGAAACAAGGGAGAGTCGCTACCCTGAGTGCGAAGTTGAAAAAATGCTGAAACCCTGCCTCGTTGCGGGGTTTTTTGCTTTCTGGAGACATGGATGTGTAGTGGCCTAGTCATCCAAGACTTCCTCTTAAGTTAAGAGGGGCGAAGTGTCTGGATCCTCAAGGGGCAAATCTAAAATTTCTTATCATCGACTCATTCTGTGAGCCAATGATATTGTCCTATCGGCTCATTTCGTGAGCCGAACAAGATCCTTCATCGGCTCATCTGGTGAGGTGGTCTCAACGCTCACTACCACTTGGATTTAATTTTTAGCTACATATTTTCATAGCAGATTGGAGCTAGGCCAATAAGTAGATCCAAACGCAATTTAGCTCAGGATTTTTAAATGATGCTTTTTCGAATCATCTTGGTGCCAAAAACAGTGGAGCTGATGCTGGGATTGAGAGATAATTTTCCTGATATAAAAATGTGATACATGAGGATAAAAATGAACGATTTTTTGAAAATACTGATGAATATTCGTAGTCTGCGAGCTGCATTGCGCGAGCTATCTTTCGAGCAGCTGGTCGAAATCAGAGAAAAATTCGAAGAGATTTTTGCTGAGCGTGAGCAGCAAGAGAGCAAATTGAGAGAGGAATCTGCCGAGCGCCTGCAAAAACTGGCTGAGTTTACCGAGATGTTGAAAGAGGCTGGCATCGATCCGAGCGAGCTGGTTGGTACTGCGGCTCCGGCGAAAGCTGAAGGTTCAGCTAAAGCGAAACGCGCACCTCGTCCTGCAAAATACAAGTACACCGAAGACGGTCAGGAGAAAACCTGGACTGGCCAAGGTCGCATGCCCAAGACCATCGCAGAAGCAGTGGCTAATGGTCGTGCATTGGAAGAGTTTTTGATTTAGTGCTGAGAGCCCATGCCAGCTCGGCGTGGGCCTTTAATTCTATCTGTAGTAGGAGCACCGTATGGGGAGGACATTGGAGGATATGATTTCATCCGAATCACCCGAGGTTGTCCAGAGGGCCAAGGCTCTTGCCGAAGAGCAACTGGTACGTCTCAGTGTGACCAAACTGCTTTCAAATCTCGGGCCTGGTGATGTTCCTGCAATAGATCCCGATGTTCTCGATAGTTTGTTATCACTCAAAAGATTAGTTGAGAGCCATGACTGTCGGTTGAGTTTATTTGTTCATATGCCTGACGGCACACATCATGGCGTCAACATTTAACTAAATAGCGTCATTTGTACACCAATCGCAGCTCTCATCTACCAGATGAAATTAACGCCCCATGGCGATGCTTTTTCAAACTCCCTCGGTGTGCAAGCGGATCTGATAGCGTGTATTGCGTCCGCCACCAGGTAATTTCTCAATGCACCCCCTACCCACCAATTCGGCCAGATGGCGTGTAGCCGTCGCCTTGCTGACTCCGGCGACTTTTTGATATTGGCTGGCGTTGATGCCATTTTCAAAACCTTGTTGGCCGCCATCCAATAAACGGTTAATAACCTTGGTTTGCTCTGGACTCAGACCATCATGACAGTGCTGCAACCAGAAATGTTTTTTGGCAAGAGAACGGTCAATAACCTGTAATGCCAGCTCTAAGGTGTAATCCAGTGTGTCGAGGAACCAACAGAGCCAGGATGTGATATCCAGCGTGCCCCTCTGCGCTGACTCAAGCCCCCGATAGTAGTCACCCCGCCGATCTAGCATAGCAACTGACATGGTATATAAACGGATGCTTTGGCTGTCAGCCTGTGACAGCGCAAGATCGGTCAGTGCCCGCGCTAACCGCCCATTGCCATCATCAACGGGGTGCAGCGTCAGAAACCAGAGATGGCAGATCGCCGCACGAAGCAGTGGATCCATCGTGGGGTCATGCCGAGTCTGGTTAAACCAGCGGATGAAATCGGCCAGTTGATCGTCCAGAGCTGCTCTGGGCGGTGCCTCAAAATGCACGGTGGGGCGATCTACACGTCCAGAGACAACCAGCATCGGCGCATCTCCTCGCAACTGCCCTACATTCAGCCGCTTCACCGACCATTCGTTGACGGGGAACAACCAACGATGCCATTGGTAAAGGCGTTCTATACTCAGCGGCTGTTCATGATTGTCGATGGCATCCAGCATCATGGCCGCGAGCCCCTCTGAGCGCTCCGATACTGGATAGGACTGAGTTTGTGAACCTCCTAACCGCCTATCCAGAGAGGAACGCACGGATTGTGCATTGAGGCGTTCGCCTTCGATAGCGGACGAGGCGATGATGTTAGCCAATAACGTGTCCAACGTTTGGTCGGGGTTCCCCAACCTGGAATGACGACCGATTAGAATTCCCTGTCTGCGTTGAACCTGCCGTAATCTGGGCAATATCTCGCTATCCCGCCAACGAAAATGGGGCCAGTCGGCTTGTTGCCAAATCCAAAATGGTTCCATTATTTCCTCATCCAACGTGCTAGGGTCTCAATAATGAGCCGATCCAGCCCATCATTCGGCTCAACATCTGAGCCGAATATAACACATGCAGCAGACCAGCAGAGCTGGAAATGAGGTGCCTCTCCAGGCTGAAAAACCTCAGGCCGGATTTATTGCTGCTGGATTGCTCTACAGTAATCCGTCGAGATGGGCTCTCTAGCGGGTGCTCATTTTCTTTTTGGAAGGATCTTGTGATTTTGCAGCATGTGCTGCATAGGGCCCATAGTGTCGTCTATTGATTTCGAATCCACGAGTTAACCCTTTCCAAATAGCTTATCCGCTGTCAGTCACGATGAACTGATGAATCAGGATGACCCTCTATAGATAGCAGCTGATATGTCCCCATATTGTTTTGCGATCTTCCTCTCTGCTCGCGGTTGTGCACCTTAAATCAACTCAGCAAAGCGGTGTGCGTGGCTGGCAGCTTGGTTTGGTGGTAAAATCTTGACGTGTTGGGAGCCCCCAACTACACACGACTATACACACAAAGAAAAGTGCGTTAAGTTATTGTTTATTAGACTCTATTAGGTAGAGTCGTCCTGATTTGCAATCAGATATAAAGAGTCCACCATGTTTAAACCAGAATTGCTCTCCCCCGCAGGTTCCCTCAAGAACATGCGTTACGCCTACGCCTATGGCGCCGATGCCGTCTATGCCGGTCAGCCCCGCTACAGCCTGCGGGTGCGCAACAACGAATTCGATCACGAAAACCTGCAGCTCGGCATCAACGAAGCCCATGCGCTGGGCAAGCAGTTCTATGTGGTGGCCAACATCCAGCCCCACAACTCCAAGCTCAAGACCTTTATCCGCGATATGCGCCCAGTGGTGGAGATGAAGCCGGATGCGCTGATCATGTCCGACCCCGGTCTTATCATGATGATGCGTGAAGCCTTCCCGGATATGCCCATTCACCTCTCGGTGCAGGCCAACGCGGTCAACTGGGCCACGGTGAAGTTCTGGCATCAAATGGGCCTGACCCGCGCCATCCTCTCCCGCGAGCTGTCGCTGGACGAGATTGAGGAGATCCGCATGCAGGTGCCGGAGATGGAGCTGGAAGTGTTCGTTCACGGCGCGCTGTGCATGGCCTACTCCGGCCGCTGCCTGCTCTCCGGCTATATCAACAAGCGTGACCCCAACCAAGGCACCTGCACCAACTCCTGCCGCTGGGAGTACAAGGTACACGAAGGTAAAGAAGATGACGTGGGCCAGATCGTCCACCGTCAGGAGCCCATCGCAGTGCGTCCGGACAACACGCTAGGCCTTGGCAAGCCGACTGATGCCCTTGTGCTGCTGGAAGAGTCCAACCGCCCGGGCGAGTACATGAGCGCGTTTGAGGACGAGCACGGCACCTACATCATGAACTCCAAGGACTTGCGTGCCGTCGAGCACGTCGAGCGACTTACCAAGATGGGCGTTCACTCCCTGAAAATCGAAGGGCGTACCAAGTCCTTCTATTACTGCGCTCGCACCGCTCAGGTTTACCGCAAGGCCATCGACGATGCGGTGGCGGGTCGTCCGTTCGACCGCAGTCTGATGGGCACCCTCGAAAATCTGGCCCACCGCGGCTACACCGAGGGCTTCCTGCGCCGTCACAACCACAGCGAATACCAGAACTACGACTACGGCTACTCCGTCTCCGACACTCAGCAGTTTGTCGGCGAGATCACCGGTCGCAAAGGTGACATGGTCGAGGTCGAGGTGAAGAACAAGTTCCTGGTGGGCAACAACCTGGAGCTGATGACCCCGCAGGGCAACGTCCGTTTCAATCTGGAGCAGATGGAGAACCGAAAGGGCGAGCTTATCGATACCGCGCCGGGCAACGGTCACGTAGTCTATGTGCCGGTCCCGAAAGATCTGGATGTGAACTACGGCATTTTGCTGCGCAATCTGGGCGACAGTCAGGATACCCGCAACCCGCACACGGCGGCCTGAGATGGCGCTGCTCATCACCGACAAGTGCATCAACTGTGACATGTGCGATCCCGAGTGCCCCAACCAGGCTATCAGCCTGGGTGAGGAGATCTACGAGATCGACCCCAGTCGCTGCACCGAGTGCGTCGGTCACTATGAGAAGCCGACCTGCATCAGTGTCTGCCCTATCGACTGCATCATCTGGGATCCCGCTCATGTGGAGACCGAAGATCAGCTGATGGAGAAGTTTGTGCGGATGCACAGGCAATAAAACGAAAAAAGGCCGAGCAATCGGCCTTTTTTGATCCTGCGTTCAGCGGCTGGCCATCACTTGCCGACCAGCCGGATCAGTTTGTCCAGCTCCCGCTGGGCCTCCAGCATCCGGGTCTGGGACTCCTCCAGCCTGGCCTGCCGCTTGGCAATCTTCTCCGGTTTGCCACTGACTCTCGCCTCCTGCAACTCAAGCAGACGCTCATCCACCTCGCCGCGCAGTTTGTTAACCCGCTCTTTCTGCTCCTTGAGCAGACCTTCATCAGTACAGTTGGCCTTGATATTGCGCGCTGCCTGTTCGAGCCCGGCAATCTGCCCGGCATTGTTGTGTGCTTTGGCAAACACCAGCTGGTCATTGACGGCCTGCAGGCGGGCCTTGCAACCGACCGCCTCACTGCCAAAGGCCTGACCCGCCAATAGCAGCAAGCCGGCTCCCAATACTTTCCACATCTCGATTCATCCGGTCTTGTTTGCGAGCTGACCATAAAAACCTCGATCGGCAGCAGGGTCAAGCAAGTGGGAAAAAGGTGCGACAGAAGTTGTGCAACATCACGCAATTGCCACCCCGTTGGCTCTACAATGGCGCTCTTTCCAATCGGGAGTCTGTTATGAATCAACAAATTGTGGTCATTGCCAACGGTGCCCCCTATGGCAGCGAATCCCTGTTCAACGCCCTACGTCTCGCTATCGCCCTCAAGGAGCAGGGTGGAGCCAGCCTCAAGCTGTTCCTGATGTCAGATGCGGTGAGTGCAGCGCTGGCCGGTCAGGCACCGGCCGAGGGGTACAACCTGCGCCAGATGCTGGAGATCCTGCTGGCACAAGGCGTCACCATTCGCCTGTGCAAGACCTGCACCGATGCCCGTGGCATTACCGCCCTGCCGCTTATTGAGGGTATCGAGGTCGGCACCCTGCCGATGCTGGCCCAATGGACCCTGGCTGCCGACAAGGTGCTGACGTTCTGATCTCCCCCTCCGGATCTCTTGCCCCTTTAGCCTTCACCTGACCCTCCATAGCCCCCGCCACGCGGGGGCATTGCGCGCGCCCCAGCCTCACTGACTACACTATCAATTGCCACGCCTGCTTGTTTGTCCCACCTCACGGACAGCGTAACGCCCAGTAATAAACCGAGGACGACGATGAATCCGACCGAACAGACCCTGCTTGAGCAGATGAGGATCACCGACTTTGAAATTGCCCATCGCAAGGAGTTATTGCTGCTCAATGAACAGGATGTGGCGCGGCTGGCAAGTTATTGCAGCAAGATAGAACCACGGATCGACGCCCTGGTGGATCGCTTCTACCAGCAGCAGACAGCCATCACCGAGATCGCCCTGTTGATCGGGGATGCTGATACCCTCATACGGTTGCGCACCGCGCAACGGCGCTATGTGCTCGATCTCTTCAGCGGCCATTACGATCTGGAGTACGTCAACAACCGGCTGCGGATCGGGCTGGTTCACAAGCGGATCGGGGTCGAACCCAAGCTCTATCTGGCCGCCATCAACACCCTCAAAGCCCTGCTGATCGAGGATATGTTCGAGCAGATCCACGATGAACCGGAGCGCCTCGTCATGCTGGCCGCACTGGACAAACTCTTTCTGTTCGACATCACTCTGGTCTTCGAAACCTACATTCGCAGTCTGGTGTCGGAAATAGAGTCATCCAGAGAGAAGTCGGAGAACTATGCCAAGAGCCTGGAGCAGAAAGTACGGGAGCGTACCAAACAACTGGAGGAGCTGAACCGCACCGATGCCCTGACCGGATTACTCAACGTTCGCCACCTCAACGAGCTGTTGCTGCTAAGCCTGCGCACCTGTCAGCGCCGTGCCGAACCCATGGCCATCGCCTATCTCGATATCGACAACTTCAAGCAAATCAACGATACCGAAGGTCACCAGCGCGGAGACGAGATCCTGCGCATCGTTGGCCACTGCATCCGTCAGGTTTTTCGCGCCGAAGACAGCTGCTTTCGTTATGGGGGAGATGAATTCTGCCTGATCCTGCCCAACTGCAACGAGAGTCAGGCGCGGGATATCTATCTCAAACGATTGATCAACACCGTCAAGGAGCAGCTGGGCGATCTCACCCTCAGTATCGGCATAGTGCAGACCGGGCCGGAGCACTACGACGACGGGCTAAACCTGATCCGGCTCGCCGACGAGAGGATGTACGCAGCCAAGAAGGCGCTCAAAGAGAAGACGCCGGGTAGCACGCACTGAACATTCAGCATCACAGATCCCCGCATTAACCGGGTCAGCTCCGCTCAACCACAGAAGAGGCCACTGCGGGACGCTGTACTCTGGCCCCCCACTCATAGAGCGCAAAAATCGCCACACAAAGCAGCGCCATCAGCACATAGAGCAACTGCCCGCTCCACTGCTCGAGGATCCAGCCTCCCAGCAGGGCGCCGGCGGCTCCTCCCAACCCGGCCAGTGCGCTGGCACCAAAGTAGCTCCCCTTGAGATGAGCCGGGGACATCTGATCGATCAGCACGTTGAGCAGGGGGAAGAGGATGGTCTCGCCGATGCTGAGCAGCAGCACGGCGCCAAACCAGTGGCTGCGCACCGTCGGGTCCCCCAGCGCGAAGAGCAGCTGGGCCGCCAGAAAGAGCGCCATGCCGATATGAAGGCGTACCCGCACCGGCCAGCGTGACAACAACCGCAGCAGCGGAAACTGCAGCAGCACCACGGTCAGGGCGTTGGTCGCCACCAGCAGAGCAACCAGCTCGGCCACCTGCGGCATACCGGCTCGGGTCAGGTATTGCACCAGCGGCGAGTGAAACTGGGAGTAGACCAGCACCATCAGCAGATTGGCCATCACCAGCAGCAGGAAGGCGCGATCCGCCAGCAACACCTTGATGGCATCCCGCAGTCCGGGGCCTGCCGCCCCCGGCTTGCCTGTGCTGCCAGCCCGGCGAAATCCCCAGCCAAAGGCCAGCGCCAGCAGCAGATAGCTTACCACCAGAAACAGGAAGGTCTCCTGCTGGGCGTTGATCCCGAGGGTCACCCCCAGTAGCGGCCCCAGCGCCGCCCCCAGGTTGAGCAGAAAATAGCGCAGGTGCAGTGCCAGCTCCCGCGCCTTGGCCGAGGCCAGACTGTCGGCCATCAGCGCCTTGCCGGGGGCATCGATGAGCCCCGACGAGAGGCCGCTGCCCATCACCCCGACCCCGAGCCAGAATACCTCGTGCGAAAAACCGAGCAGGCCGAAACAGATCATCGCCACCAGACAACCGGCCAGCAGTATGCTGCGCCGCCCGAAGCGATCAGAGAGCCAGCCGCCGTAAAAACTGACCAGGGTAGAGAGGGCCATCGAGCCACCCAGCAACAGGCCGATGAAGGTGGCCGAAAGGTCATACTCCCGATAGAGCAGAATGGAGAGGAAGGGCCACACCATGTAGTAGCTGGTACGCACCATGAAGGTACCCAGAATGACGATCCAGACCAGCGGGGTAAATTGCCTGAAGGTGCTCCATGACATCGCTATGCTCCATGCCCCGCAGCTCTTACCACAAGATCCTGTCATAAACGGGGAAAGCATTCAGTTGTAACAGAGGGCCTCAATAGAAACAACCTTTGCTCACCAGCAAGATGCAACCGGATGCAAAAAAGCCAGCCGATGGGCTCGGCTGGCCTTTTTATCACGGGATTTCCCTCGGGCTAGCGCCAGGGGCTCTGCTGCCACAGCCGCCCCAGTCCGGCTTCCAGCGCCTGCGCGCCCTGCTGCCCCAGCTTCTGGGTCAGGCTTTTTGGCTTGCGATAGCTAATGCCGATCACCTTGTGGTGGCTTGCCTGCGCCAGCAGGTAATCATCGCTGGTGCAGAGGGTATCCACCAACCCCAGCCCCTTTGCCTGACTTGCCAGCCAGTGCTCACCGGTCGTGACCTGATCGATATCGAGTTGCGGGCGGTGTTCGGCCACAAAGGCCTTGAAGCGCTCGTGGATCGCCGCCAGCTCCTCGCGAAACTTCTCGCGCCCCAGATCGTCGTTCTCGCCAAACATGGTGATGGTGCGCTTGTATTGACCGGCGGTGTGCATCTCGAATTCGATGTCGTGCTTTTTCAACAACTTGTTGAAGTTCGGCATCTGGGCGATCACCCCGATGGAGCCGACGATGGCAAAGGGGGCAGCCAGGATCTTGTCCGCCACGCAGGCCATCATGTAGCCGCCACTCGCCGCCACCTTGTCGATAGCCACGGTGAGCTTGATGTCACGATCGCGCAGCCGCTGCAGCTGGGAAGCGGCCAAGCCGTAACCATGCACTACGCCACCACCGGATTCGAGCCGCAGCAGCACCTCGTCGCCGGGCTGGGCGACGCCAATCACCGCGCTCACCTCCTCGCGCAGGGAGGCCACCTCTTTGGCATCCATGCTGCCGTTGAAATCGAGCACGAACAGGCGGCTTCGCTCATCACCGGCCTTGGTGCGTTTTTTCTGCTCTTCCTTCTGCTGCTTTTCCATCACCTTGCGCTCAGCCTTGCTGGCCAACGCGCTCTTGAGGGCAAATTGCCCCTGTTCCAGCTCGCTCGAGAGATCGGTCACCACCAGCTCACCCTTGCGCGCTTTCGGCTGGCGAGTGCTGACGATCATCAGGATGATGGCGCCGATGGCCAGCAGAAAGGTCACTGTCTTGGCCAGAAACAGGCCATATTCGGTCAGAAATGTCACGATGGACTCCAGAATGGATCGGTTTTCGTCACATTCTAGGGAGTTTGGTGAATGCGCGCAAAAAATCGCAGCCAGTGCCCGGAAAAACCAACCAGAGCATCACAACCTCTCTATTTTCTTCACATTTTTCTTGCCGCTGGCTGGTCAAACAGGCGCGCGGATCAGTACACTTGGCGCCGATTGCCATGCACTTATGGCCGGAATTTGTTAACAGGAGTTGTCATGCTCGATTATCAGGCACCCCGCGATCTGCTCAAGGATAAAGTCATTCTGGTCACCGGTGCCGGCGACGGGATCGGCCGCGAAGCCGCCCTCACCTACGCCGCCCACGGTGCCACCGTGATCCTGCTCGGCCGCACCAGCGCCAAACTCGAAGCCGTGTATGACCAGATTGAAGCGGCCGGTTATCCGCTGCCCGCCATCGTGCCGGTGGATCTGAAAGGGGCCACCGCCGCCCACTACCGCGGCATGGCCGAAACCTTCGCCCAGCAGTTTGGCCGCCTCGACGGCGTGCTGTTCAACGCCGGTCTGCTCGGTACCCTCTCTCCGTTTGAACATATTCAGGAGAAGGAGTGGGACGAGGTGATGCAGGTCAACGTCAAATCGGAATTCCTGCTGACCCAGGCGCTGCTGCCGCTGCTGCGCCAGACCGCCAAGGCGCAGGGCGATGCCTCCATCGTCTACACCTCCTCCAGCGTGGGACGCAAAGGGCGCGCCTACTGGGGCACCTATGCCATCTCCAAATTTGCCATCGAGGGGATGATGGAAGTGCTGGCCGACGAGCTGGAGAACACAGGCGTGCGGGTCAACACCCTCAATCCGGGCGGTACCCGCACCAAGATGCGCGCCAGCGCCTTCCCGGCGGAAGATCCCATGAACCTCAAGACCCCGGCCGACCTGATGCCGCTCTACCTCTACCTGATGGGGTCGGACAGCCGCGGCAAAACCGGCCAGACCTTTGTGGCTCAGCCAAAATAAACAGGCGTATCAGCCCAAATAAATCAATAAAATACCCAGAGTGTTGTGCGGCAAGGGTTAAATTGAATAGGGGGCACAGGCTCCCTGTTCGAACCACTGACCATCCTATCTCCAATCAGGTTGAACTATGTTTCGTCCCAAGAGCACGTTTGAGCAATGGCGGATCTTTCAGGCGGTGGTCGACTGCGGCGGCTACGCCCAGGCGGCCGAGGCGCTGAACAAGAGCCAGTCCTCCCTCAATCATGCGGTTGCGAAGTTGCAGCAGAGTCTGGGGGTGCCCTTGCTGGAGGTGCGCGGCCGCAAGGCAGTGCTGACACCGGCGGGCGAGATCTTCCTCAAGCGGGCCCGTCAGTTGAGCCAGCAGGTGGAAGAGCTGGAGAATCTGGCCAACAACCTGGAGCGGCAGTGGGAGCCGCAGATCAACCTCTATGTCTCGGCGCTGCAGCCAAGGGATCGCCTCTATCGGGCGCTGGCCAGCTTCTATCCTCGCAGTCGGGGTTGCCGGGTCAACCTGCACGAACGCATTCACTGCCACTTCAACGCCCTGCAACCGGGGGATCTGATGCTCTCCGAGCACCTGCCCGGCGATCGCACCGGCCTGTTGCTGGACGAGGTGTGCCTGCTGCCCCTCTGCGCCGCCAGTCATCCGCTGGCACAGGAGGAGGGGGCGATCCGCAACGATGTATTGACCAGCCACAACCAGATCAGCCTTCACCCCCCCATTCACCGCTCGGTGGACTGGAACGATGCAGATGATACCGGCTGGAAGGCGACCCACTACCACGAAGTGCTCGCCATGCTGCGCCTTGGCCTCGGCTATGCCTGGATGCCGCGCCATCTGGTAGAGCGGGAGCTGGCGGAAGGTTCACTCATACAGCTGGATCTGGAGAGCGGCAACGAGCGCCACCTCTACACCTATCTGCTGACCCTCTCCCCCGAATCTCTCGGCCCAGCGACCGAGCTGCTGCTGCGCTGCCTGCGCAACGAATATCAGGGCGAATCAGCGCCGCTTCCGCACGCCCAGTCCCAGCACGATAAATAACAGCCAGATCCCCCGTCAGACGTTGGGCACCCGCCAGCTGGCGGCCAGTGCCACCAGCGCCAATCCCAGCGCCACCATAAAGACCCCGTGGAAACTCCACACCTCCGCCACCACTCCGGCGATGGCCCCTGCCATGATGGAGCCGGTGCGGATGCTGTTGGCAAACAGGGTGGTCGCTACCCCGGCCCGCCCCGGCATCAGATCCTGAAAATAAGACATGCCGATCCCCGCCACGATACCAATGAAGATGGCGTTGAACAGCTGCAAGGCGATCAGGGCGTATTGGTCGGTGAGGGTCACCAGACCTGTGTAAAAGGCCGCGCCAGCCAGCACCGCCAACAACATCATGGGGCGCTTGCCAAAACGGGCCGTGTAATAACCCGCCAGCAGCATGAAGGGGATCTCCAGCGCCGCCGCTGTGCCCATCAGGATACCGGCAAGCTTCTCATCCATCCCAAGCTCCCGGGTGATATAGAGCGGCATATTGATGAGGTACATGCTGTTGCAGGTCCACATCAGGGTGGAGGCGATAAACAGCGCCCGTACCGCCGGATCCCGCCAACTGCTGACCCGCTCGGTCTCTTCAGCCATCTTGGGCAAAGGCAGAGAGGGCAGCCAGCGCCACACCACCAGGGCACAGAGCAGATAGGCCAGTGCCGAGGCCAGGTACATCAGCTCGAAACCGTAGCCGATGGCCAGCGCGAAGGCGATAGGTGGGCCTATGACCCAGGCCAGCGAAAATTGGGCCCGCATCACCGAGCTGAACATATCCGCCCGCCGGTTGCGGCTGTCGGAATACTCCCGCGCCAGCGCAAATAGCTGGGGACTGGCCGTGGCCGCCAGCGCCGCCAGCATCACCCCCAGGCTCGCCAGCAGCCAGTAGTTGCGGTTCCAGGCAAACAGCAAGGAGAGCGCCACCCCGGCAAAACAGCAGCGCAGGATCAGTCGCTTGCGATCCCCCTTGTTGTCGGAGCGGTGGCCCAGCCACTGGCTGACCAGAATGCCCACCACGGCGTTGATGGTATAGAAGAGCCCGACCAGAAAGGGGCGCACCTGCACCTCCTCGGCCAGAAACAGACTTAAGGTAGGCACCTGCAGTGCCACCGCGACGCCGGTCATAAAAGTCACGGCAAGAAATGAAAGAGAGACGGGGTCCGGGCGTTTGACCGCCGCTATCGACAAGCTCATAGGGTTACCACTGATTGGAAGGACGATACGGGCTAACGGGCGGCAGCCGTATGAAAATTCGGCGCCTATCTTATGTCACTATCAAGAGCGGGCTCAAGGATGGCATAAGCAGGTGTGCGCCTTGCGAGGGAGGCCGCGACCCCGTAGAGTGAAAGCCCATCCTGCCAGCACAAGGAGTTCGCATGTTTGATTTTGATCAGGAAGTAGACCGCAGTGGCACCATGAGCCTGAAATGGGACAAGTACAAGGGTCAGGATGTGCTGCCCATGTGGGTTGCCGATACCGACTTTGTCTCCCCCCCGTCCGTGATTGAGGCGTTGACCAAACGGGTCGCCCACGGCATTTTCGGCTATTCACGCCCCTCGCCGCGCCTGATCGAACTCATTATCGAACGGATGGCGACCCGCTATGGCTGGGCCATCGAGCCCGAATGGCTGGTATTCCTGCCCGGCGTGGTGCCGGGGCTCAACCTTGCCTGCAAGGCGTGGAGCCAGCATGGCCGCGGCATCATCACCCCCAAGCCGGTCTACTACCCCTTCCTGCAGGCGCCGGGCTTCAATGATCGTCCCCTGCTCACCGTGCCGATGGTTGAAGAGGCGGGTCGCTGGGTGCTGGATCTGGCAGAGCTGGAGCGTCAGGCCCCCGCCGCAGATCTGCTGCTGCTCTGCAACCCCCACAACCCGGGCGGCACCATCTTCACCCGTGACGAGCTGCTGGCCATCGATGCCATTGCTGCGCGCCACAATCTGGTGATCTGTTCCGATGAAATCCACTGCGATCTGCTGCTGGATAAAAACGCCCGCCACATTCCCTACGGCGCCATCAGTGCGCAAGCGGCCGAGCGCTGTGCGGTGATGATGGCCCCGAGCAAGACCTTCAATATCGCCGGTCTCTGCTGCTCCTTCGCTATTATCCCCAACGCCCGTCTGCGCTTCAGGCTGCAGCAGGCGATGCGCGGCATCAGCGCCGACGTCAACCTGCTGGGCTTTGTCGCCGCCGAAGCGGCCTATGAGGGTGGCGAACAGTGGCTGACCGAGCAACTCGACTATCTGACAGCCAATCTGGCCCTGATCCAGCAAGCGGTTGCCCGCTGGCCCGGCGTCAAGCTGGCCAGTCATCAGGCGACGTATCTGGCCTGGATCGATGTGAGCGCCCTTGGCCTTGCCGATCCCATCGCCTTCTTCGAGCAGGCAGGCGTTGGTCTCTCCCCCGGCGCCCAGTTTGGCGACGGTCAGTTCGTGCGGCTCAACTTCGGCTGCACCAGGGCACGGCTGACCGACGCGCTGGCGCGGATGGAGCGGGCAATCCTCAACCACAGCAAGCCCTGATCAGCCAGCAACGGGATGGGCAAGCCCCATCCCTTTTTCCCTGTGTCATCAGCCAGCGGTCAACTCAGTCAACGGTCAATTATGTCTCTACGGATCTTGCATCACCTTCTGCTCCCCCTCTGTGCACTCTCTGCGCTGCTCCCCTTTGGCAGCCAGGCGCTGACTATCGGAACGGGCCCGCTCAATGGGGTCTACTACCCGACCGGTGGCGCCATCTGTCGGGTGCTCAATGCCGGCCATGCCCTGCATGGGGACAGCTGCACCGTGCAGAGCACCCGTGGCTCGATGGCCAACCTCAAGGCACTCGACAAGGGGGACGTACAGCTGGCGCTGGTGCAGTCCGATGTGTTGCACCACGCCCTGCACGGCACCGGCCCCTTCAGCGGGCAGGGGGCCAACAATGAGCTGCGCAGCCTGTTTCGCCTCTATCAGGAGTCGCTGACCCTGCTGGCCGCCCCCAATAGCGGCATCACCACCCTGGCAGATATCGAAGGGAAGCGGGTCTATCCGGGCAACAAGGGCGCCGGTGAGCAGATCACCAGCCAGGCCCTGATGGCAGCCATGGGATGGCAACCCGGGCAGTTTGCTGCCTATCAGCTCAAATCGGACAGCGAACCGCTGGAAGGGCTGTGCGATGGCTCGCTGGATGCCGCTTTTGTGGTAGCCGGTCACCCCAGTCTGGCGGTCGGCGACCTGATCAGCCGCTGCAAGGTGCGCCTCATCCCCATCGAAGGGGAGCAGATCGACACGCTGCTCAAGCAGCACCCCTACTACCAGCGCAGCCGCATCGCCGCCAACCTCTATCCGGGGCAGACTACAGCTATCAACAACATCGGGATGAGTGCCGAACTGGTGGCGCTGGCCAGCCTGCCGGACCCCATCGTCCGAACCGTGCGCGATACCCTGCTGGCCCGGGTCAAACAGTTCAGTCGGCTGCATCCTGCCCTGAGCAAGGTGACCCCCGAGCAGTTGCAGGCGCAAACCGAGCTACCCCTCCATGCGGGGATGTCGGATCAACCGCCAGCCCCCTTGCCACTGACCCCCGAGAAGTTAACCGCGGAACAGCTGATGCCGGAGCCGTTAGCACCAGCGCCATCGGCCTCGGAGGCGGCGCCCACGACAGGGCCGGTGAGTGCCGCCGACGGGGCGACTGCGCCCTCTGACGCGACCGCCACCAGCAGTGCCGCAGTGGCAACAGAAGCAACAGAGGTTAATCCCTTGCCCGAAGAGGCGCTCGAGGTCACCCCCGAACTCACTGCTACGCCGACCACCGAGGGGGAAAGAGTGGCTCCCTCTGCCGCAGCGTCAACGGTTCCATCACCATCGGCTGCCGTTTCGACTCAGTTGCCACAGAGCGCCTCTGCGGCAACTTCGCAGCAAGAGCAGGCAACCCAGCCTGCCAGCAGCGCGGTTGCTGACGAAACCCCACCGCAGGATAAAACCGATATACTTCCCTCCCCTGCCACCAGTGCAGCCACACCGCCGCAGCACTGAGTGGTCAGCACCCACAAACGCATCAGGGCAGCCTCGGCTGCCCTGATTATTGATATGCGTTCGATAGTGGCGCAGTCGATTGGCCTGTTCACCTTGCCGTACAGCTATGGCTCTATCACCCGGGTCAGATAGGGGTTGGGCTTCTGGATCTCCTCCTCCACCCAGTGCAGCAACTGCTTGATGGCCCGCGACAACACCTGATTCTGGCGCACTACGTAGCCCAGACTGGTACCGGGAAAGTCGCCGAGGCTGGTGACCGGCGCGGTGAGGTTGAGTCGCGGATGCAGGGAAAAGTCCGGCACGATGGCGACACCAAAGCCCGCCTCGGCCCAATCCAGCTGGGCGTCCACGCTGCCCACCTCCATGATGCGGCAGGGGGGCAAGGCCAGCAGCGGCAGGGACGGGTCGATCAGCGCCCGAGTACGGGTGTCGTGACCGAGCAGGATCAGGGTCGGCTCGTCGAGGGGATCGCTCTCCCCCGCCACCGCCCGCGCCTGCCAGCGGGCAAGGCCGTGGCCCAGCGCGCACCAGGTCACCTGTTGCAGCTCGGTATAGAAGAGCGGTTCGCTGCGCTTTTGCGCCATGACAAAACCCAGATCCGCCTTGCCCGCCTTGACCAGCTCGGCGGCCTGATCCGAAGTGGTGTTGAACAGAGTGAGGTCGATGCCGGGAAACTCCCGTTTGAAGCGCTGGAACGGCTGGATCAGCAGCAGGCGGGAGATGATGTCGCTGGCGGCGATGGCCAGCGTCCCCTGACTCAGCTGGTTGAGGGCATTGAGATCGGACTGGCAGAGCTGCAACTCGGCAATGGTGCGCTCGGCGCTTTGCAGCAGCCGCTCCCCCGCCTGCGTCAGGCGAAACGGGCTGCGCTCGATCAGCCGCACCCGGGTCGCCTGCTCCAGCCGCTTGATATGCAGGCTGACATTGGGCTGGGTCATGTGCAGCTCGGTGGCTGTCTGGCCAAAATGTTGCAATCGGGCCAGGGTGACAAAGGTTTGCAACCAGTGAATATCCAGCATAAGAGTCCCTCAACCCGCAATGTGCGGGGCTTGCCAGGCAAAATCGGACGGTTTGCCGCTAAATTGGCCATAATTATATGGTTCTCTTATCGGAATTATAAAGATAATTAATTTTTCTAATCCGCATCAGGCTCCTAGGATGGACGCCTAACGTCTTAGGAGAAAGAGTCATGTCGTCTATCGTAGTCGTAGGTGCTAACTGGGGTGATGAAGGCAAAGGCCGCATCGTGGATTATCTGGCAGGTCAAGCTGGCGCCAGCATTCGCTTCCAGGGCGGCAACAACGCTGGCCACACCGTGGTCAACGACCTTGGCACCTTCAAGCTGCACCAGGTTCCGAGTGGCGTATTCAACCCGGATTGCCTGGTTGTCCTCGGCCCGGGCATGGTGATCAGCCCCGAGAAACTGACCGTCGAGCTCGACGAAGTCAAAGCCTCCGGCGTGACTCCGAAGCTGGCCATCTCTGACCGCGCGACCCTGTGCCTACCGCTGCACGCACTGGAAGATACCCTGGAAGAGCAACGTCTGGGTGATGGCGCCTATGGCTCCACCCGTCAGGGCATCGCCCCTGCCTACGGCGATCGCGTGATGAAGAAAGCGATCCTGGTCGGCTGGCTGAAACAGCCGGACGTGCTGGTCGAGCGCATCCAGTTCATGCTGGACTGGAAACTGCCGCAGATGAAGGCTATCTACCCCTCCTTCGAATTCACCCAGACTGCCCAGGAGATGGCTGACTGGCTGCTGGAAGTCTCTGCACCCTGGATCGACGCCGTGTGCAACGTCAGCATGCCGCTCAAAGCGCTGCAGGCCGAAGGCAAGACCCTGCTGTTCGAAGCGCAGCTGGGCGCTGGCCGTGACCTGATCTACGGCGAATACCCCTGGGTGACCTCCTCCCACGTATCTGGCGCCTACGCCGGTATCGGTGGCGGTCTGCCGGGTCTGCGTCCGGAGCGCGTCATCGCTGTGGCCAAGGCATTCAGCTCCTCTGTCGGTACCGGCACCCTGCTGACCGCCATGGAGAACCAGGACGAGTTCCGCAAGATCACCAACGAGTTCGGCGCTACCACTGGCCGTCCCCGTGATGTCGGTTACTTCGACGCCGTCGCCACCAAGAACGGTGTCGAGCTGCAAGCCGCCACCGAAGTGGCACTGACCAAGCTGGACTGCCTGACCGGTCTGCCGGATTTGAAGATCTGCGTGGCCTACGAAGGTGCCCACACCGAGAACCCGATTTGGCCGCAAACCGCTGCCCTGAAGCCGGTTTACGAGCAGATGGAAAGCTGGAGCGAAGACATCACAGGTTGCCGCACCTTCGAAGATCTGCCGCGCGCTGCCCAGCAGTACGTGCTGCGTATCGAAGAGCTGCTCGGCGTACCGGTTCCGATGGTTTCCGTCGGCCCGGGCCGTGACGAGATGATCCTGCGCTAAGCCGCACCTCTCATCGTCAAACAAAAAACCGGCATCCCTGATGTCGGTTTTTTTATGGCTGCCGTTTACCCTCTTGCCATAAAACCACCAAAAGGCTCAATTAACTCACCAATTGACCTCACATTGAGCCGTTCTGCAATAACATTCTACCCTGCCCTCGTTAAAGTGAACCCGTTACCACACGAGGAGTCACCCGATGAAATTGCTCAAACAGAGTGCCCTGTTGCCACTGCTCTGCCTGACGGCCATGCCAGCCTTTGCCATGACCCTGAAGAGCACGGACATTCACGAAGGCCAGTTGATGGACAAACAGTTCAGCTTCAACGGCTTTGGCTGCAGCGGCGACAACCACTCGCCCCAACTTAGCTGGCAGGATCTGCCGGCAGGCACCAAGAGTGTTGCCATCACCGCCTATGACCCCGATGCCCCTACCGGCAGCGGTTGGTGGCACTGGCTGGTGGTTAACCTGCCTGCTACCCAGAGCGAGCTGGCCAGCAATGCCTCCGGCAAGCTCAAGCAGGGATTGGAGATCCGCACCGACTTTGGCAGCCAGGGTTATGGAGGCCCCTGCCCGCCCGCTGGTCACGGCATGCACCGCTATCAGTTCACCGCCTGGGCCCTGCCCCATGATCTCGAGGTAAAGGCCGATACCCCACCCGCTATGGTAGGCTACATGCTCAACAGCATGGCGCTCGGCAAGGCCACCCTGACCGCCACCTTCGTCACCCCCTAGGAGCCAACCGGATGAGCACTCCCCTGCTGCAACAGAGCCACTATCTCGGGATCCGCCAGCAGCCCCTGCACCGGGTGCTCATCTACGCCCCGACCCTCATCTGGGTCACCCAGGGGAGCAAGCAACTGTGGTGGCGCGAGCAGCGTCTGTCGTTTGACAGGGAGCGGTGGCTGCTGATCCCGGCAGGCCACCAGCTCACCTTCGTCAATCAGCCGGAGAAGAGCAAGTTTCGCTCCCACGCCATCACGCTGCTGACCCCACCACCGCCGGAGTGGCTGGCCGCGTCAGCCCCTTCCCACGCCGATCTGGAGGAACCCGCCGTCAAGGTCACCCCCGGGCTCGCCTTCTGCTTTGAACTCATCAGCACCATGGCCGAACGGGGACTAAGCGAAGCAACCCAGGCCGAACTGCTGCGCGGCTTCTATGCCGAGCTGCGGGCAGCCAACGCCCTCGGGTTACTTTTTCCCGCCAGCACCATGACCCTCGCAGAGCGGTTGGCACGCTACCTGGCGGTGGAACCCGGCATGGACCACACCCTGGAGGCAGTGGCCCCCCACTTCTCCATGAGCCGCGCCTCCATGGTGCGCAAGCTGGCCGCCGAAGGTCGCAGCTTTCGCCAGTTGCTGGCTCAGGTGCGCATGAGCCACGCCCTCAACCTGTTGCAACAGGGCCTGACCCCGCTGGAGGTCGCCCTCGCCTGCGGTTATGACTCCCCAAGTCGCTTTGCCGCCCGCTTCAAACAGGAGTTCGGCCTGACGCCTCACCAATACCTGCACACCTGCCCTGCCAGATTGGCGAGCAACGACAAGTAAAACATTACTTAAAACCAACCTTATGTAACCTGATGTAACCCAGTGATCCCGCTCACATTGCCGCCTCTTCAGAGTGTGATCTCGCGCCAGCGCCCCCCTTTCCCCTTGCCATACAATGGCTACCGAACACCTTTTCACTAAAAATAAGCGTAAAAAATCTTCCTTTTAACCTACATAAACGGAATTGGAGCGAGAAATGTTTCGTAAAACTTTACTCTCGATAGCCCTAGGCACCGCCCTGTTCGGACTGACCGCCTGCAACGATAACCAGACAGAGAGCAGCACAGTCGCCAAACCGGAGCAGGCCATCCAGTACAAGGACGTGATCGACCGTCGGGGAACTCCGACCCAATTCCGCGACTTTGACAGCTACTCCAACCTCAAATACAACCCACTGCTCGATCTGGGGGCATGGCACGGTTTCCTGCTGCCTGCCAGCGACAAGGAGTGGGGGGGCTTTACCGGCCCCATGGTCATCTCCGAGGAGTACAGCCTCTTCTTTGCCAGCGAGCTGGACAAGCTTACCCTCAGCGATGCGAGCGGGCGCCCGTTCCCGCTCACCAGCGCCCGCAAGCAGGAGGTGTACGCCATTCCCGGTGCACTGGTGCAACGCTTCGAGTTCGAGCCCTTTACGCTGGAGCTGGAGCTGCGTTATGGCGATGCCCGTACCGCTCTTATCCGCACCCGACTCATCAACCAGACCGATGCACCGCTCACCCTCAACCTCAACTGGCAGGGCGAGTTGCTCAATCAATGGGATGCCAAGGATACGATTGCCAGCAAATATCCAGGCTGGACACGCACCATCAGCGAGAGCGACAAAGGAATCGAATTCCAGTTCGGTAAACTGCGCAGCACCTGGAACATCATGCAGAGCGGCAGCGCCCGCTATCGAATCGACCGCACCCTGCCAAGTCGCACCACCCTCGACCAGAAGACACTGGGCTACCAAAGCGACGCCAGCATTACCCTGGCCGCCAAGGGGAGCGAGGATATCTACACCCTGCAGAGCTATCTCCACTCCGCAGATGACGCCAGCCGCTATCAGCAGAGCCGTCAAGCCCTGCTGGCCAACCCGGCCAGCTATTTTGCCGACTCCATCCGCCGCTGGGAGGACTACCTTGCCAAGGGTCTCTCCAATCAGGGTATCCCCGAGTCGGAGCGCCGCATCGCCGTCAAGGCGATGGAGACCCTCAATGGCAACTGGCGCTCCCCGGCTGGCGCCATCCTCCACGACGGGGTAACCCCCTCCAATACCGCCCGCTGGTTCGACGGCGTCTGGGCTTGGGACAGCTGGAAGCACGCCTATGCCATGGCGCACTTCAACCCTGAGGTGGCCAAGAACAACGTGCGCGCCATGTATGACTATCAGGTGCAGCCGGATGACCCGGTGCGACCGCAAGATGCGGGCATGGTGATCGACGCCGTCTTCTACAACAAGCTGGCGGATCGCGGTGGCGATGGCGGCAACTGGAACGAGCGCGACACCAAGCCGCCCCTCTCCGCCTGGGCTATCTGGGAAATCTACAGCGCCACCAAGGACAAGGCCTTTATCGCCGAGATGTATCCCAAGCTGCAGGCCTACCACGACTGGTGGTACCGCGCGCGGGACAACAACCGCAACGGCATCATCGAATATGGCGCCACCAAGCATGTGGAGCACAATGACGAGTACGGCAATATCACCTTCAAGGTGCAGTACTCCAACGGTATTCCCGCCGGGCTGGATCTCTCAAGCTGTACCAGTGAGGGGGATGGCTGGTATGCCTGCGCCGGAATGCCGCTCTATCAACAGGTGTTGAACGTGGGCGGTTACAGCGACATGGATATCGGTGCCCAGCACGGCGCCGGTTGGGAGTCCGGCATGGACAACGCCGCCCGCTTCGGCTTTATCGAACCGGGCCAGCTGCAACGCTATGCCGACAAGACTTATGGCGGAGATTTGGCCAAGGCACGTCAGGACTGGAACGTTGCCTTCTTTGAAAACCATCAGGACAATGGCGATTTGATCGGTTTCTCCATCGATCAGGAGTCGGTGGAGCTCAACGCCTTCCTCGCCAAAGAGAAACGCATTCTGGCAGACATGGCCGACCTGCTTGGCAAGCCGGACGACGCGAGCCGCTACCGCGATGGCGCGACCCAGCTGGCTGGTTACATCAACAGCTGCATGTTCGATGAGGCGTCAGGCTTCTATTACGATCGTCAGATTGCTCAGGGGGATGTTGCTGACGGCAACGGCTGCGTCGGCAAATTGCTGACCGCCCGCGGCCGTGGCCCGGAAGGGTGGAGCCCGCTCTGGGCAGAAGTCGCCGACAAGGAGAAAGCGGCGCGGGTGCGCGAGGTGATGCTCAACGCCCAGGAGTTCAACACAAAGATTCCGCTGGGCACAGCCGCGCTGACCAACCCGGCCTACGACCCCAATATTTACTGGCGCGGCCGGGTATGGCTCGATCAGTTCTACTTCGGGGTGAAGGGGCTGGAGAACTACGGCTATCGCAGCGATGCCGAGGCTCTGGTCAACAAGCTGTTCAACAACGCAGAGGGCTTGGCGGGCAGCGGCCCCATCCGCGAAAACTACAATCCGGAGACCGGCGCCATGCAGGGGGCCAGCAACTTCAGTTGGAGCTCGGCCCACCTCTATATGCTCTATCGCAGCTTCCTGAAACCACAGGCGTAAGCTTGCTCCACCATGCAAAAGGCCTCCGGATGGAGGCCTTTCTGTTTTCACTCAAGTTGCACTCACACAATACCTGCCACGCTGCGGGTACGGGCTCGTCTTAGCCGTTAGTGAGCGGCAAAGAGAGGCGTTTAGCCAGTGCCTGGAAGTGCTGGCTCACCTCGGCCCCGAACAGGGGGTCGCCAATGGCGCGGTTCTGCCAGTTTTGCTCCAGATGACGCCAGTCATCCTCGGTCAGGGAGTCACGCAGATGGGGGAAGATCACCCCCTCTTCATAGTTCATGTGTGCCTCTTGCAGCTCCACGAAGCGCTCCAGCTTGGTGGTGAACTGATCGAGGGGGATCACAGCATCCATCAGGATCATCTCCACCATCTCCTTGAGATCGGCCCCGGCCTCCAGCAGCTTGACGTGCTCCTCCTGCAGGCGGTTGGCGACCTCACCCTCCACCACCCGATATTTCAGGTAGTAGTCATAGATGAGGTCTTCCTTGGGATGGTGGTACTTGTCAGAGACCTCCCGCAGGTAGTCGATGACATCGCGCACCAGAAAATAGCTGATGGGCTCTTCGGCACGAATGGCTGCCAGCTTGTGCTTGAGCAGCTCCAAAAGTCGGGCGATGTTGAGATGATCCTTGTGCAGACTGGATAACATGGGCACTCCTTGGCTCTGAATTAATCTTATGTCCCTGAGTATACGGTCATTTGTCGCCCGAACTTTGCACTCAATCAAGTGGGATGCAGACAGATTTCCACTCTATCGGACTCTTGCCCTGTTGTTCCAGCAAGCGATTGGTCTCGCTAAAGTGACCGCAACCGATGAAACCGCGGTGGGCAGAGAGGGGGCTCGGGTGCGGCGCGGTCAGCACATAGTGGCGCTGGCGGTCGATGAAACGTCCCTTCTTCTGGGCGTGGGCCCCCCACAGCAGGAACACCACCCCCTGACAACTGGCATTGATCTGCTCGATGACCCGATCGGTAAAGGTCTCCCATCCCAGATGGGCGTGGGAATGGGCCTGACCGGCCTGCACCGTCAGCACAGTGTTGAGCAGCAAGACACCCTGTTTGGCCCAGGATTCGAGAAAGCCGTGATTGGGTGTGACGAAACCTGGCAGGTCACGCTGCATCTCTTTATAGATGTTGACCAGTGAGGGGGGCGTACGCACGCCGGGCAGAACGGAGAAACAGAGACCGTGCGCCTGATTGGGGCCGTGGTAGGGATCCTGCCCCAGGATAACCACCTTGACCTGATCCAGCTCGGTCAGCTTGAAGGCATTGAACACATCGGTAGCTGGCGGGTAGATCACCTTGCCCGCTTCCCGCTCGGCTCTGACAGTTGCCAGCGTACTCTTGAAATAGTCCTGCTCTTTCTCAGAGCCAATCACATCACTCCAGGTCAGCACCCCGGCCTCCTCACTTGATACGGCGAAGGGCTCAGGATAGGGGGCCAGCCCGCAAGACGCAACCGTGGCTCACGCTTTCCAGAGCCTGGCGAGGCGCCCCGAGCGCTCCAGCTTGCGCAGGCCGGTATTGAACAGCAGCATCAGACGGCGCGCCTCTGGATCGGCCTTGCGCATCAGCAGGTATCCCGGTTGCGACCAGATGGGGTCGGCGGCACCGGTCAGTGACAGCGATTGGGGATGACGAACGAGCGCCTGCTGGAACAGAGTCTGTGCCACCTGCTCATCCATCACCAGATAGTGGATCCGCCCGTCAAGCAGCTTGCCCATGCTCTCCTCATCGGAATCTGACCACTCGAGGGTGAGCCCGGCTTGGCGAGCGGCAAAACCATCGCCATAGAAATAGCCACGGGTCACCCCGACCGGCTCGTGTTTCAGCTCACCCAGATTGACCACGGGCGTACCGGTCAGCGTCATCAGGCGAGTGGTGAAATGGCCGAGCGAGGCGGAGAGATAGAAAAGCTGCTCCCGCTCGCGGGAGCGAAACCAGGGCATGGTGACCACATAGCGTCCCTCCAGAGTCAGTCGGTAAGCCTCGGCCCAGGAATAGAAGTGAAAGCTGACATCGAGCCCCTCTTCGGCAAAGGCCTGGCGCACCACCTCACAGAGAAAGCCCTGATTGGGCAACGCCTCACTGATATAGGGCGGCCACTCGCCCACGGCAATACGCACCGTCTCGGCCCGCACCGCAACACTGCTTGCCCAGCAACAGAACAGGGCCAGCCATGCCCACTTTCGCCACCCATTATTCACCCGGCACTCTCCTCGCTTTTTTTGCTGAGTGTAGCCAACCCCTCAATTAACCTCAGAAAAAGCCGAAAAGATGTAGTTAAATTACTAGATTAACGAGACAAAAGATGCATAATTTGGATATCTTACAAAATCAGAAAAATGACCTATTTTTGATTCAACTCAAGAAATTAATCCCATTGAAATGGCGCTTTGTCGGATTTTCTTGATCTGGATCAATTTTGGTAATATTACCACCATGGTATATATGACCCCATCAAAGAAAAGGTGTAAGGCAAGGGCCCTTTAAGTCATCGCCATCGACGGTAGCTTAAATACATCAGGGTAATTTCCTTACAGTTGGATTCGCGTTCCCATTGAGGAGTCATACCATGATCAAAGGCATTCAAATCACCCAGGCCGCCAACACCGCTCTGCTGAACTCTTTCTGGCTGCTGGACGAAGAGAAGCAACAAGCTCGCTGCATCTGCGTCAAAGGCGATGCTTTCGCTGCCGATCAAGAAGTGCAACTGGCTGACCTGGGTCAGTTCGAATACCGCGAACTGCCGGTTCAGGCTGAGCCTGCTGTTGAAGGTGGCCAGCACCTGAACGTCAACGTGCTGCGTCGCGAAACTCTGGAAGATGCTATCGAAAACCCGGAGAAGTACCCGCAGCTGACCATCCGTGTATCTGGCTACGCAGTGCGTTTCAACGCCCTGACCCCAGAACAGCAGCGTGACGTGGTTACCCGTACTTTCACCCAGAGCCTGTAATCAGCGCCCTGCAGTGAAGAGCTGATACTCGCTGTATCGGCACAAAAAAACGGCCAATCGGCCGTTTTTTTATTGCCCCCGCACCAGCCAACGCGGTCGTGCGGGGGAAACAGCGCTTACGCCCTGTCCGCTTCCAGTTGCCCGACCTTGCCGCCGAGCACTGCATCCATTTTCTTCTCGTCCAGCTGCTTGCAGTATTTGGCGACCACCACGGTGGCAACCCCGTTACCGATCAGGTTGGTCAACGCCCGCGCTTCGGACATAAAGCGGTCGATCCCCAGGATCAGCGCCAAACCAGCCAGTGGCAGATGGCCCACCGCCGAAATAGTTGCCGCCAGCACGATAAAGCCACTACCAGTCACCCCTGCCGCCCCTTTCGAGGAGATCAGCAGTACCACCAGCAGGGTGATCTGTTGGAACAGATCCAGCGGCGTATTGGTAGCCTGGGCGATAAAAATCGCCGCCATGGTCAGATAGATGGAGGTGCCATCCAGGTTAAAGGAGTACCCGGTCGGAATGACCAGCCCCACCACCGATTTCTGGCAACCCAGCTTCTCCATCTTGTCCAGCATCCGCGGCAGTACCGACTCGGAAGAGGAGGTCCCCAGCACGATCAGCAACTCCTCACGAATATAGGAGATGAAACGCAGGATGCTAAAACCTGAGGCTTTAGCGATGCTGCCCAGCACAATGAAGATAAAGAAGAGGCAGGTGAGATAGAAGCAGGCAATAAGCTGGCCCAGCTGTACCAGTGAACCTACTCCATATTTGCCGATGGTAAATGCCATTGCCCCGAATGCACCGACCGGCGCCAGTCTCATTATCATATTGATAATGCCAAATATGACTTTGGAGAAACTGTCGATGACGCCGAAAATAACCTGTCCCTTTTCACCGATATGATGCAGGGAGAAGCCGAACAGCACCGCAAACAGTAACACCTGCAAGATATTACCGCTGGCAAAGGCACCGATCACACTGCCCGGAATAATATCCAGCAAAAAGGCGATAATGCCCTGGGACTTGGCCTGCTCCGCATAGGCGGAGATGGCGCTGGCATCCAGCGCAGCCGGATCGACGTTCATACCGGCACCCGGTTGCAGCAGGTTGACCACGCACAGCCCGATGATCAAGGCGATGGTGCTGACCACCTCGAAGTAGAGCAGAGCAATGGCGCCGGTCTTGCCGACCGCCTTCATACTTTCCATCCCGGCAATGCCGGTAACCACGGTACAGAAAATAACGGGGGCGATGATCATCTTGATCAATTTGACGAAGCCATCACCGAGGGGCTTCATATCGGCGCCCAGTTCCGGATAGACATGCCCCAGAAATACCCCGAGGGTAATCGCGAGCAATACCTGAAAATAGAGGCTGCTAAATAGTTTCTTTCGCATTATTAACGTCCTGTTAATTTAATTGCACATTGTTATGGCAGCAATAAACATGCAGATAGCCGGACGAGATATCTGCGTACCTCACCCGATCCATGCTGTTTCTGCATTACTACGGTGACCACTTTACATGTAATAAAAAACAATTAAGAGACATTAATCACACAACAAAATTAACACCATTAACACCACAGCAACCGATAATTGTTTGCTCGTAGATTAATTTGAGTCTTCAACTAAATATGGCAGATATAAAAATACCCCGCATTGCGGGGCATTTTCATCAGGCATGACAGCGTCGGGATCAGGCCGAGGTATCGAGGGGTTCGAAGCCCTTGATCAGGTCATCGATGGCCTTCATCTGTTTGAGGAAGCCTTCCAGCTTCTCCAGCGGCAGGGCACTCGGGCCATCGCAGCGGGCAACTTTCGGATCCGGGTGGGACTCGATAAAGAGACCGGCCAGACCGACCGCCATGCCGGCACGCGCCAGCTCGGTCACCTGCTCGCGACGACCACCGGAGGCCGCCCCCAGCGGATCACGGCACTGCAGGGAGTGGGTCACGTCAAAGATCACCGGATAGCCACCGGTGCTCTTCTTCATCACGCCCAGACCCAGCATGTCCACCACCAGGTTGTCGTAGCCGAAGTTGGCACCGCGCTCGCACAGGATCAGCTGGTCGTTGCCACACTCCTCGAACTTGTCGGTGATGTTCTTCATCTGGCTTGGGCTGAGGAACTGCGGCTTCTTGATGTTGATAACGTTGCCGGTGCGGGCCATGGCTTCCACCAGATCAGTCTGGCGCGCCAGGAAAGCGGGCAGCTGGATAACGTCCACCACCTCGGCGACCGGCTTGGCCTGATGGGGTTCGTGCAGATCGGAGATGACCGGCATGCCGAAGGTCGCTTTCAGCTCCTGGAAAATCTTCATCCCCTCTTCAAGACCCGGACCGCGGTAGGAGTGGATGGAGGAGCGGTTGGCCTTGTCCCAGCTCGCCTTGAACACAAACGGGATGCCCAGCTTGCTGGTCACTTCCACGTACTTCTCGCACACCGCCATCGCCATATCGCGGGATTCCAGCACGTTCATGCCGCCAAACAGCACGAACGGTTTGTCGTTGGCAACGTCGATCTGGTTGATCTTGATATTCTTCTGTTCCATCTAAGACATCCTTAATAAAAGGGCCTGAAGCCTAGTTAATCCGTTGCGACCGGACGCAGCGGCCTTGATATTCGTCTGTTTCAGTGTCAAGCCGCCCTTAATGGAGGGGCTTGGGGCTCAGATCCAGCGCGGCCAGCTGCACTTTCAGCACATCGGCGACGGGATCGTCCGGGCATTGTTCAATAAAATATTCAAAATCGTCGGCGGCCTGACGCGGGCAATCGAGCTGCTCGTAGATAAAGCCGCGATCCCGCGTCTCCAGCGGATCGCCGGGCTTCATCCGCAGCAACAGCTCGCTGCAACGCAGCGCCTCGGGCATGCGATCTTCCCGCAGCAGGGCCCCCTTGCTGACGTTGAGCAGCCGTTCGATGATCTCCCACTGGCCGGAGGGCTGCAGGTAGTCGGGGGTCAAGGTCGCCAAGTCCCCCAACGCACCGCGCAGCAGCAGCTCGATGCGGGCCAGACTCAGCTCGTCGCCGGTAAAAGGGTCGACATAGACCTCCCCCTCGCCACCGGCAAAGCTCACCAGGAAGTGGCCGGGAAAGCAGATCCCCTCTACATCGAGCCCGAGCTTGCGCCCAAGCTGGATGATGAGAATACCGAGGCTGACCGGGATCCCTTTGCGCTGAACCAGCACCTGATTGAGATCGCAGTTGTTGGCAGAGAAATAATCCTGCCAGTCGCCATGAAAACCGAGGCTGTGGTAGAAGCCCTGCAGCAACTGCTGGCGCACCTCGTCGCAGGTGCCCTCTTCGATCTGCTCATCCAGCCACTCGTCCAGCAGGTTCAACTCGCGCATCCCCTCCTCGACCGAGCCATAAATTTCGTCACTGACTGACAACGCCAGCTCGGTGATGTCGTGGGCTTCGAAATCGGTCCATTCGTCTATGTGTAACATTCTCTTCATGCCTTAGCCGAACACACTCGTCTGTTTGAGCACTGCCAACTTGGCAATAAAGTAGATCCAGCCGAGCGCCCCCAGAAAGGAGCACCAGCGCACCAGATTGCTTTTGGCCAGCCGCAGCGCCATCGCCGCCAGAAATACCAGCACCAGAATGGCCATCAGCTTCTCGCTGAGCCAGGGCGTTCCGTTATTGAGCGGGTTGAGATCCAGCACCATGCAGAGCAATACGCCGGAGAGCACCACTAGACCGTTGAGCCAGCCGCTGACCTTCATCACCGGCGCGCTATAGGCTCGGCCAGTAGCGGTCTGTACCCAGTAGAAGCGGAGCATAAACATCAGCACGGCCCCGGCAATCAGGGTGAGGTGCAGGTGTTTGAGCACAAAAACCATATTCAATCCTTGCATGGGGGCGCACAGGCAACCCGCCGTGTAACAGTGAGGAACCGTCAGCGCAGCGGGCAGAGGCCCAGCGTCACCCTGTCGTTATCCCCGTAATCACGCACCGTGGCTACCTCACGGTAGCCGCCATCACGCAGCAACTGACGCACCGCCTCCCCCTGATCCCAGCCATGCTCCAGCAGCAACCAGCCATCGGTCAGCAGATAAGCGGGAGCATGGACCACGATGTGGCGGATATCGGCCAGCCCGGCGTCATCGGCAACCAGCGCCGAGCGGGGTTCAAAGCGCACGTCACCCTGCTCGAGATGGGGATCGGCGCCATCAATATAGGGGGGATTGGAGACAATCACCGCAAAACGTGGCGTATTGTCGCGATCCGGCTCGCCAAGGGGCTTGAACCAGCTGCCGTCGCGCACCTCGATGGGCAATCCCAGCGCGGCGCTGTTCTCGCGGGCCAGCGCCGCGGCATCGGCCATCCGATCCACCGCCCACACATCGACCTCGGGCCGCTCGGACTTGAGCGCCAGCGCGATGGCGCCGGTGCCGGTGCCGAGATCCAGCACGGCGCAAGGACCTTGCGGGATTTTGGTCAGCGCCTGCTCGACCAGCACCTCGGTATCGGGGCGCGGGATCAGGGTCGCCGGGCTCACTTTCAGCGGCAGCGACCAGAACTCCCGCTCGCCAACGAGATGGGCGATAGGTTCGCCGTTGAGACGACGAGCCAGCCACGTCTGCAGGGTGGCCTGCTGGGCGGCATCCAGCTCACGCTCGGGCCAGGTCATCAGATAGCTGCGACGGCAATCGAGCAGATGACAGAGCAGTACATCGGCGTCGGCGCGGGGGGATTCTCCCCCAGCCAGCATGGTCATGATATGGGCGCGGGCCTGCTGGATCTGCATCAGTGCCACTCCACCTTATGGGCACGACACTTAATGCGAGCTTGCCGAATCACCATTTGCATCAGTTGTTCTCGGCCAGCGAGGCGAGCTGATCGGCCTGATACTCCTGCACCAGCGGGGTGATGACGCAGTCCAGATCCCCTTCCAAAATTTCGGAGAGGCGATAGAGGGTCAGGTTGATGCGATGCTCGGAGAGGCGGCCCTGCGGGTAGTTGTAGGTACGAATGCGCTCGGAGCGATCACCGGAGCCCACCAGATTGCGGCGGGTGCTCTGCTCGGCGGCGCGGTGGCGCTCATCCTCGGCCGCTTGCAGGCGGGCGGAGAGCACCGACATCGCCTTGGCGCGGTTCTTGTGCTGGGAGCGCTCGTCCTGACACTCCACCACCAGACCGGTCGGCAGGTGGGTGATGCGGATGGCCGAGTCGGTCTTGTTGACGTGCTGACCACCGGCACCGGAGGCGCGGAAGGTATCGATCTTCAAGTCGGAAGGGTTGATCTCGATCTGCTCGGCTTCCGGCACTTCCGGCAGCACGGCGACGGTACAGGCGGAGGTGTGCACCCGGCCCTGAGATTCGGTCTCCGGCACCCGCTGCACCCGGTGACCACCGGATTCAAACTTGAGACGGCCATAGACGCGCTCGCCGTCGATCTTGGCGATCACCTCCTTATAGCCACCATATTCACCGTCATTGCAGCTGACGATGGAGACGCGCCAGCCCTGACGCTCGGCAAACCGTGAATACATGCGGAACAGGTCACCGGCAAAGATGGCCGCCTCGTCGCCACCGGCACCGGCGCGGATCTCCAGATAGCAGTTATTGTCATCCTTGGGATCCTTGGGCAGCAACATCAGTTGCAGCTCCTGCTCCAGCGCCTCCAGATTGGCCTTGGCCAGCGGCAGCTCCTCCTGCGCCATCTCGCGCAGGTCGGCATCGTCCTCCTCCAGCATCATCTGGGTGGTCTCCAGATCATCCTGAGCCTGACGGTAACGCTGGAAGGCGTGAACGATATCTTCCAGCTGGGCATATTCGCGGGTCAGGGCGCGGTAGCGATCCTGATCCGAGACCACATCCGGCTCGCCGAGCATGGCCTGTACTTCTTCGTGGCGCTCGATGAGGCCTTCCAGCTTTCTGATCAGTGACGGATTCATAACTCTTGCATTCTCAATGGAGGACGGGACAACCGGCAGGTTGCCCGAAAATTATGGCTCTTGTGACAACCCCAGCGCCTGCCGCAAGCGGGAGAGCTCGCTCTGATCCCCCTGGGAGGCAGCCTGGCGCAACGCCTGGGTCGGCGCGTGGATCAATTTGTTGGTGAGGCGATGGGCCATCGCCTTGAGCGCCTGTTCGGCACTCTCACCCTGCGCCAATGCCAGCAGGGCCCGTTGCAACTCTTCATCAGCCACTTGCTGTGACTGATGGCGGTAATCGCGAATGAGATCGACCGAGCTCTGGCCGCGATACCAGCCCATGAACTCGTCGCGCTCTTCCTGCACGATCACTTCCGCCTGTGCGGCAGCCCGTTTACGGGTTTCGAGGTTCTGCTCGATGATCCCCTGCAAATCATCCACCGTGTAGAGATAGGCATCAGAGAGCTCATCGACTTCGGCTTCGATGTCGCGCGGCACGGCAATATCCACCAGAAACATGGGTTTGAAGCGGCGGGCCTTCAGCGCGCGCTCCACCATCCCCTTGCCGATGATGGGCAGTGGGCTGGCGGTCGAGCTGATGACAATATCCGCCTCGTGCAGATAGTCGGGGATCTCTTCGAGCGTCATCACCTGGGCGCCGAATTCGGCTGCCAGTGTCTGGGCGCGCTGCAGAGTCCGGTTGGCCACCATCATCTGGGTCACGTTCTGTTCGCGCAGATGGCGGGCCACCAACTCGATAGTTTCGCCGGCACCGACCAACAGTACCTTGGTCTGGGAGAGATCGGAGAAGATCCGCCGACCCAGGCTGACGGCGGCAAAGGCCACCGACACGGCACTGGCGCCAATCTCGGTATCGGTACGCACCCGTTTGGCCACCGAGAAGGATTTCTGGAACAGCCGCTCCAGCGCCCCCTTCAACGACTCCGCCTGCTGGGCATGGGCGTAGGATTGCTTGATCTGCCCCAGGATCTGCGGCTCCCCCAGCACCAGCGAGTCGAGCCCGCACGCCACCCGCATCAGGTGGCGCACCGCCTCTTCATCGTGATGCTGATAGATGGCAGTGACCAGTTCGGCCGCGTCCAGCCCGTGGAACTGCTGCAGCCAGCGCAGCACTTGCTCCTGCCGCTCCTCCTCCAGATTGCAATAGAGTTCGGTCCGGTTGCAGGTGGAGACGATCACCGCCTCGCTGACACCGGGTTGGCTCACCAGCTCACGCAAGGCGCGATCGATGCAGTCCGGGCCAAAGGCGACCCGTTCCCGCAAGGCGACACTGGCGGTGTTGTGGTTGATTCCGAGGGCAAGCAAACTCATGAGTGGGCGACGATCATTTCATACGCTGGGTGCAAAGGCTGCCAATTGTACGAGAAAGGGTAAGTCTTTAAAAGCAATACGGCCGCCCCGTATACTGTGGCAAATTCCTCTCTCTGGAGCCGTCTCTTGCTGCTACGTATTTTTACCCTCACCTGCCTGCTGTTGCTGGCCGGTTGTGCCACCACCCAGCCCCAGCGTGACCAGGTGAACTGGAACCAGGAGCGGACCCGCCTCGAGCAGCTGACCCACTGGCAGCTATCCGGCAAGATGGCCATCATCACGCCACAGCAAAAGGGCAGCGCCCGTCTCAACTGGCAGCAGGATGGGGAGGATTATCGCCTCAACCTCACCAGCCTGATCGGCACCAGCATTCTGGAACTCTCCCGCAGCAAGGGGGAGATCACCCTGCTCGACAGCGACGGCAATCGCCACCAGAGCCAGGATGCCGAAGCACTCATCTATCAACTGACCGGCTGGAATATTCCGGTTGCGGGATTGCCAGAGTGGATCAAGGGGCTGCCGGGTCAGGCGGAATTTGAACTCAACCCCGACAGCAGTCTGGCCAGCGTGCGCGACGGCCAGTGGCAGATCGTCTATGGCGATTATCGGGATCAGGATGGCTACCGCCTGCCACACCAGCTGACCATGACCGGCCAGAACAGCCGCCTCAAGCTTCAGATCAACCAATGGACTCTTGCACGTTAATGGCTTCCACACGCTGGCCGGCACCGGCCAAACTCAACCTGTTTTTACACGTCAATGGCCGTCGTCCCGATGGCTATCACGAGCTGCAGACCCTGTTTATCTTCCTCAACCACAGCGACTGGCTCGAGTTTGAGGTGATACCAAATAGCGACACACTCACCCTGACGCCGGCTATTCCCGGGGTGCCGGATGAGCAGAATCTGATTATTCGGGCGGCACACCTGCTGCAAGCAACCCTGCCGAGCCCGCAAGGTGCCCATATCCGGCTGGAGAAAGTGCTGCCCATGGGGGGCGGTATTGGCGGCGGTTCGTCCGATGCAGCAACCACGCTGGTGGCGCTTAACCACCTCTGGCAAGCGGGTTTGAGTGAAGATGAACTGGCAGCGCTTGGCGTCCAGCTGGGGGCCGATGTGCCGGTCTTTGTCCGTGGCCGGGCGGCCTTTGCCGAAGGAGTGGGCGAGCGGCTGCAACCGGTCGAACTGCCCGATGCCTGGTATCTGGTGCTCAAGCCCGATTGCCATGTAGCGACCGCGGCCGTATTCCAGGATCCGGAGCTGCCGAGAGCCACGCCTAAAATGGCGCTGGACAACCTGCTGGAAGGCGAGTGGAAAAACGATTGCGAATCACTGGTGAAAAAGCGCCACCCCGAGGTTGCCAATGCGCTCGGCTGGTTGCTAGAATACGCGCCGTCAAGAATGACGGGCACAGGAGCCTGCGTCTTTGCTCAATTTGAAGACGAAGTGACTGCTCGGGAAGTGTTGGCCTGCGTGCCGAAGGGACTTGATGGGTTTGTCGCCAAGGGCGAGAACATATCACCTCTCTTCTCCACATTGCAACAGTTCAAATGATTGGGGTATCGCCAAGCGGTAAGGCAGCGGGTTTTGATCTCGCCATTCCTAGGTTCGAATCCTAGTACCCCAGCCAATTTTACCGAACGGTATTGATGATGATTAACGTGGCCGGTTTTGCACTCGGCCACGGATTCGGGTTACCGGTATCATCACATTCATTGGGCAGCAGACACCTTGTACGTTATCTTGATAAATCGTTTGCCCCAAAACGATAGGGTCTGATTTCAGACTCCCCCACATACTGGATGCAACCCCGAGGTTTCAAACCGTGCCTGACATGAAGCTGTTTGCTGGTAACGCAACGCCGGAACTAGCCCAGAAGATCGCAGATCGCCTGTTTATCAAACTCGGCAATGCTGCCGTAGGTCGCTTTAGCGACGGCGAGATCAGCGTACAGATCAATGAGAATGTACGTGGTGGCGATATCTTCATCATTCAATCCACCTGTGCCCCGACCAACGACAATTTGATGGAATTGATCGTCATGGTGGATGCTCTGCGTCGTGCTTCAGCTGGCCGTATCACTGCCGTTATCCCCTACTTTGGTTATGCCCGTCAGGACCGTCGCGTCCGCTCCGCCCGTGTACCCATCACCGCCAAGGTTGTCGCTGACTTCCTCTCCAGCGTCGGTGTGGATCGCGTGCTGACCGTTGACCTGCATGCCGAGCAAATTCAAGGTTTCTTCGATGTTCCGGTAGACAACGTGTTCGGTAGCCCGGTGCTGCTGGAAGACATGAAGTCCAAGAACCTCGAGTCTCCTGTCGTTGTCTCCCCGGACATCGGTGGCGTCGTGCGTGCCCGCGCCATCGCCAAGCTGCTGGATGACACCGACATCGCCATCATCGACAAGCGCCGTCCCCGCCCGAACGTCTCCCAGGTCATGCACCTGATCGGTGACGTTGCCGGCCGCGACTGCATCATCGTTGATGACATGATCGACACCGGCGGCACCCTGTGCAAAGCCGCAGAGGCCCTGAAAGAGCGCGGTGCCAAGCGTGTATTCGCCTACGCTACCCACCCGGTCTTCTCCGGTTCCGCCGTCGAGAACATCAAGAACTCCGTGATCGATGAACTGATCATCACCGACTCCATCCCGCTCACTGCGGAGATGAAAGCGGTCGGCAAGGTCAAGCAGCTGACTCTGTCAACTGTACTGGCCGAAGCCATTCGTCGCATCAGCAACGAAGAGTCCATCTCTGCCATGTTTGAGCATTGATAGATTCAGCAATAACGAAAACCGCCATCAGGCGGTTTTCGTCTTTCTGGACCTTCTCTTTCCAACTTTCTGCTATCTGGTACGACCCTGCCCCCGGCAGGCTTAAGGATTTACCCATGAATTGCTTGCGTCCCCTCCTGCTCGCTACCCTCACCTCCGCCCTGTTCGCCTGTCAGCCCGCCAAAGAGAACCCGCCCTTCGTGCTGACCCTGGCTCACATGAACGACACCCACTCCCAGTTTGATCCGGTCAATGCCGAGATCAAAGGGCAGATCTTTGCCCAGCAGGGGGAGACGGACACCCTCTATACCCGCTTTGGCGGTTATCCGCGCCTGCTGACCATGGCGAAAGCCTATCAGGCCGAGGCGCTGGCCAAGAACCAACCCTTGCTGCTGCTGCACGGCGGCGATGCCTGGCAGGGCAGTGGCTACTTCAAACTCAACGAGGGGATGGCCAACGCCGAGTTGCTGAGCCAGTTCGGCCTCGATGCCATGGCGCTGGGCAACCACGAGTTCGATCTGGATAACCAGAAGCTGGCCCGCTTCATCGAGGGGGTCAACTTCCCGGTGCTGGCCGCCAACCTCGACACCAAGGCCGATCCGGCCCTCAGCAAGGCTGACAACCTCAAGCCCTTCGTGGTCTACGCCTTTGACGGCAACCAGAAGAGCCCGGTCACCGATCTCGACAACCTGCCACAAGGCAAACAGCTGGTCGCCGTCATCGGTCTGGTACTGGAAGACATGGGCAATATCGCCCCCAACGTCGGCAAGCTGCGCTTTGGCAAGGAGGTCGCCTCGGCTCAGGCCACGGTCGACATGCTGCAAGCCAAGGGGATCCATCAGATCGTGGCGCTCACCCACATCGGCAACGAGCGGGATCTGGCGCTGGCGGCCAAGGTAAACGGCCTCGATGCCATCGTCGGCGGCCACTCCCACAGCCTGCTCGGCGATTTTCGCAATATCGGCTGGGGCAAGACCGGCGATTACGCCAAGCTGGTGACCAATCCGGATGGCATCGGCAAAACCTGCGTGGTGCAGGCAGGCTCCTACGCCCAGGCCATCGGTCTGGCACAGGTAACCTTTGACAGCCAGGGTCAGGTGACCGACTGCCAGGGCCACAATAGCCTGCTGGCCAGCCGCGACTTCTTCGCCGATGCGGCGCGCAAGCAAGCGCTCGACGATGCCCGGAGCAAAGAGGCAAGCCAGTTTGTCGACAACCAACCCAATCTGGTCACCGTGGATGAAGATCCGCGCCTGCGCGGCATCATCGACAGCCACTACAAACCGGCGCTGGAGAAAGCCTACGGCCCGGTGATCGGCACCATCCCCGAGCAGCTGCAAAATGCCCGTCGCCCCGGTGACAACGGCAGCGACAGCCATGGCTCAGATGTAGCGCCGCTGGTTGCCGAAGGGGAGTTCTACTGGGCCAATACCCCAGCAGTGCAAGCCCTGACCGGCGGCCCGGTCGACTTCGCTCTGGTGGCGGTGGGCGGCGTGCGCGCCGACCTGCCCGCTGGCGAATGGCGCGAGGGTGATAGTGCCCTCACCCTGCTGCCGTTCAAGAACCAGCTCGCGGTGCTAACCCTGACTGGCGCCGAGGTACGCGCCCTGCTGACCGAGACCATCACCGCCACCCTGCCCGCCAGCGCCCATGCCGGCAAGTTCCCCTATGGCGGCCACCTGCGTTACACCTTCCAGGAGACCGATGCAGGCAAAGCGGGCACCCTGACCCAATTGCAGCGCAAGACCGCAAGCGGCGAGTGGCAGGATCTGGTGGATAGCCAGCACTATCGGGTGGTGATGAACGCCTACAGCGCCAACGGTAACGATGGCTGGCAGGCACTGGCCAATGCCCAGCGCCACCAGAGCGAGCGGGTCGATATCGCCAGCGTCAATGGCAAGCTGACCGCCTTCCCTGTGCTGAAGGTGGCACAAAACGGTGAACTGCTCGGCGCCGTCTATGCCCCGGGCCAGCCCCTCGATTGCAAAGCCAGCGGCGTGGATTGCGGCACCGATGCAGCGTCTTTCGTGGAGTATGTGCGCGATGCCCGTCCCACCCTGACCGCACTGGATGAAGAGACCGTCACCCTGCTGCGTACCAAATAACGACGGTAGTCAACCGGGCACAATCCATCGGTAAACTGAAACGGGCCTCTTGCAAGAGGCCCGTTTGCCCACCGTTAACCACCCATTGGCCGCAATAATGCTGCAAATCCCGCCATAACATGCGCATTGGTTGAGTGATCGCCACTCGGCGGCTAGAATATTGCGTCCTATTGCCCTGGGTAGTGTGCCCACGGCAGCTGCGAGTGAAGACATCAAGCGTGACAAGCGAAATCAAACTGATCGTCGGACTGGGCAACCCCGGCCCGGAATATGCCAAGACCCGCCACAACGCGGGCGCCTGGTATGTGGAGCAACTGGCCCGCTGGCACAATGTCAGCCTGCGTGAAGAACCCAAGTTCTTCGGCCATACTGCCCGCATCCTGGTCGAGGGGCAGGATGTGCGGCTGCTCATCCCGAACACCTATATGAACCTCTCTGGCAAGGCGGTGGCCGCACTGGCGCGTTTTTATCAGATTGAACCGGAAGCGATACTGGTTGCCCATGACGAGCTGGACCTGCCGCCAGGCATCGCCAAGTTCAAGCAGGGTGGTGGTCACGGTGGCCATAACGGCCTCAAGGACATCATCGCCAAGATGGGCAACAACAATAACTTCTTCCGGCTGCGTCTCGGGATCGGCCATCCCGGCAGCAAAGAGCAGGTGGCAGGCTTCGTCCTGACCAAGGCCCCCAGCAGTGAACAGAACCTGATCGACGCCGCGCTGGACGAGTCCCTGCGCGCCACCGACATCCTGTTCAAACAAGATATGACCAAGGCCATGAATCGCTTGCACAGCTTCAAGGCGGAAAAGGGTTAGGTCGGTTTGACCCTGTACGGGCATTGTGCCGGTACATGAGCAACGGCCAGAACAAGCATGACATGGGCCGCCTGCGGGCGACCCCCAACAGCATCCATCAAGTAAGGTAACAATCCATGGGTTTTAAATGCGGTATCGTGGGCCTGCCCAATGTAGGCAAATCCACCCTGTTCAACGCGCTGACCAAGGCCGGTATCGAAGCCGCCAACTTCCCGTTCTGCACCATCGAGCCGAACACAGGTGTGGTGCCGATGCCGGACCCGCGCCTCGATCAGCTGGCTGCCATCATCAATCCGCAGCGCGTTGTGCCGACCACCATGGAATTTGTGGACATCGCCGGTCTGGTTGCCGGTGCCTCCAAGGGTGAAGGTCTGGGTAACCAGTTCCTGGCCAACATCCGTGAAACCGAAGCGATCGGCCACGTTGTGCGCTGCTTCGACGACGAGAACATCATTCACGTTGCCGGCAAGGTCTCTCCCGCTGACGATATCGAAGTGATCAACACCGAGCTGGCCCTGTCGGATCTGGACGCCTGCGAGCGCGCCATTCACCGTCAGTCCAAGCGCGCCAAAGGCGGCGACAAGGATGCCAAGCTGGAAGTGGAAGTGCTTGAGAAGATCAAGATTGCGCTGGAAAACGGCCAGATGATCCGCGGCATGAAGCTGGATAAAGAAGAGCTGGCCGCCGTGAGCCACCTCAACTTCCTGACCCTGAAACCCACCATGTATATCGCCAACGTGGCGGAAGATGGTTTCGAGAACAACCCCTATCTGGACAAGGTGCGTGAAATCGCTGCCGCCGAGAACGCGGTCGTGGTCGTGGTCTGCTGCGCCATCGAAGCGGACATCGCCGAACTGGACGATGAAGATCGCGCCGAGTTTATGGCTGACCTGGGCATCGAAGAGCCGGGCCTGAACCGCGTTATCCGCTCCGGCTACCAGCTTCTCAACCTGCAGACCTACTTCACCGCCGGTGTGAAAGAGGTTCGCGCCTGGACCATTCCCGTCGGCGCCACGGCCCCGCAAGCGGCTGGCAAGATCCACACTGACTTTGAAAAAGGCTTTATTCGCGCCCAAACCATCGCCTTTGAAGACTTTATCAACTACAAGGGTGAGCAAGGCGCCAAGGAAGCGGGCAAGATGCGCGCTGAAGGGAAAGATTACATCGTCAAAGATGGCGATATCATGAACTTCCTGTTCAACGTCTAATCCCATGACAGGCCAGCATTTGCTGGCCTGTTTTTTATCTGCCATTGCCTGGGCAATAATGGCAATGTCTTAAAAAAAAGCAGATTGTTGGGCTTTTGCGCAACAGAGACCAATAACTGGTCAAACGCACTCAAATTGCGTTTTTCTGGCAAAAAAAGGGTTGACGCCCCAGAGCCAGATACGCATAATTCGGCCCGCACGGTGACGAGGTAACGACTCACCGGAAGCAAGGTTGGCTATGTAGCTCAGTTGGTTAGAGCATCGCACTCATAATGCGGGGGTCACAGGTTCGAATCCCGTCATAGCCACCATCTCTAGTTGGGGTATCGCCAAGCGGTAAGGCAGCGGGTTTTGATCTCGCCATCCCTAGGTTCGAATCCTAGTACCCCAGCCATTTTTGAAAGGTGTTTGATAGTTTCTGTCAGGCATCACTGTTGGGGTATCGCCAAGCGGTAAGGCAGCGGGTTTTGATCTCGCCATCCCTAGGTTCGAATCCTAGTACCCCAGCCATTTTT